>DAIPKY010000001.1:0-91198 GCA_036769505.1 Nitrososphaeraceae archaeon | reverse complement strand
AAAAGGATATAATAGAATATTTATTTGTGATCTTGGATTAAACAAAAAAAATCAAGATAGGTTTATTTCAATTTTATATAAAATGGTTACTTTAGGATATAAAGTAATTTATATCGATCATCATGACCTTGAAAACAAAGCAAAGAAAGAAATAAAAAAAATAGGGGTGAATCTAATACACTCTACTCAAGAATGTACCAGTGTCCATGTTTATAATAAATATAAAAAAAAACTTTCTGCTAATGCATCATTTTTTGCTGCTGCAGGTGCCTTAACTGATTATCTTGATAATAAGCCTGTCGCTTCATCACTAATACCTCGATATGACAGACAATTTTTAATGTTAGAATCAACAGCAATGTCTTACATGATTTCTTCCAACCAAAATAATGAAGAGTATCTGTACAATATTGTTAATGTACTATCTTCTATGAAATTCCCTCATGAAATTGAAGGTGGGTTTATAGAAGCAGAGAAATATGCAAAAAAGATATCTAATGCTATTAGTTCCATTTCCGATGAAATTAAAATTAAAGATAATCTTGCTTTAGTACAAAATAACCTTGATCTGGCATCAAGTACAGTCGTAAACTTTGTTCTAGGAATATCAGAAAAAAAAATTGCTATTGTTTATAAATATAAAGAAGAAAAAGAAGTTTTCATTATTTCAATAAGGGGATCTAAAGATTGCAATGTGCATTTAGGAAGAATTGTAAATGAGATTGCATCAACCTTGGGAGGAAGTGGAGGAGGTCATGATAAAGCATGTGGAGCAGTAATTCCTAAAAATTCATTCAATAACTTTGTTGAATTGTTAGATACAAAAACTTCAGGTTAATCACTGTTATTTAATTATTCCAAAAACAAAATACTTCTCTATTAAATAATGTTTTTACTTATTTAAGAATAAAACAGATAGAAGAAATGAGAAGTTCATATCTGTATTATTACTATTACTATTATTGTTATTATCATTCTTATGGCATTGAATTATCAATTATCTAAGTACAAATTTGTTAATAGTTACACTAGAAGGTTTCTCTTATAACCAAATTAGTACCATAACAAAATAAAAATGATTATGATGTTAAAATATTAGATATTTATAATTTCATCTACTTTTGAAATTGCTAATATTCCTCCAGCTCCCCCTGTTTTATCAATTTTTGCAGCTTCTTTTATTATAGACACGACTTCGTCTACTTTATCCTCTGTAACTATTGTTTCTACTGTTCTTCTATTGGAATAGGGCATTGTAGAGATATCTCCACGTCTACCGTATCTGATTTGATATTTTTCTCCTTTTCCTATACCTTTTGATTCATAAAATGTTGCAGGTACTCCAAGTTTATTTAAAGCAGCTAAAACGTCATCTTCTTTTTCTTCTCTTATAAAAGCCTCAATTCGTATCAATCGAGAATTATTTTTTTTCCCACTACCATTTTTCTCCGACAATCTAGTATCAAATAATATTGAAAGGACCTTTTTTTTAAAGTTATGTTTTATAAAACAATAAATTTTTAGTTTGATAATTATAAAAAAGAAAATTTGTAATAATTATAACTTTTAATATAAAAAGTAAAAAAATTCTCTAAAGAACTTAATTTTTTATATCTCACTCCAATAGAAGGGTACGAACGTTATCAAAAATAAAAAAATATAACATCTGAATATACTTAACTGATGATAAACTTTTTTTATGATGAAATTTCTAAATCCCTCTCCTCTGAAATCCCTCAAAGTAAAAATTCTTACCTAAAAGCAATGCTGAATTTAGAAAAATTTGAAATAGGACAAAGTTACGTAACTTCAAAGATAAAAAATAAAAAAAATGATACTTTCGTCGTAAATATTCAAGGTGGTAGCCCAGGAATAGATATATCTGATTCTCTTTTTTATTTGACTGAGATTCCTAAGATTGCATATGTACGTACAACTATTGATAATATGATTCTGATAAGAAAACTACCTATATTGGGAGTTAAAGAATGGTTATTGATTTATGAAAATACTCTTTTTTTGTTAGCTGTAAAGGAAAAGTACAATGAATTGGAAATTCTTTGTGTTTTTTAATTCTTACTCGATATTTTTTCTATTCTAAACTAATTTACTAAGAACTATATCGTAAATTTCATAGATAAGATTTTAAGTCGTATTGTTATCCAAATTCTTGAAATGGGCTTAGCGCAACTAGCTAAGGTTACTTTAATTCTTCCTAGGATGGAATCATCAAAAGTTGCCAGTCGGCTCGCACAGTTTGAATGGTTTCATCCAATCAGTTCTAATTCTGAATATTCTGATCCTCATCTAGATGAACTACATTTACGTTCACAAAAACTCTTTCAAAGCATCGATGAAGTTGTACGTGAGTTAGGGATTAAAACAGATATTGGAATAATGGATGCTATTATTAAGGGCAAACCCAAGAATAAAAAAGAATTACAAATCTCAGAAATTGAACAGTTAATATTAAAATTAGAGGGAGATTCAAAGACTTTGGTAAATGAAACCTCAAAAATTATTAATGAAAGAGATTCTTTAAATAGGCAACTTGATGAATATAAAACATTAAAAGATACTCTAAGTGTAGTATCCAATTTAAAGATCGATATATCCAAACTTAACAATAGTAAATTATTATATCAAAATGTATATGTTATAAAAACTAAAGATTTCTCAGAGATTCAACGTTCTCTTTCAGATGTCTCTCTTTTTACATTGAAATTAAATGATACTTCTTCTGCATTATTCATATTCGCCAAGAATGAGGATTCTGATAGAATAGGAAAAACAATACGTAGTTTTGATATCTCACAAATTGCTATACCTAATACTTTTTCTCAAAACCCAAGTGAGGCTTTTCTACATTTAACTACAAAAATAAAAGAATTAACTACAAAGAAAAAAGAAATTGATTCTAATATTTTGAAGATAAGCAAAGACAATAATTCAAAAATTCTTTATTTGAGAGAATCCTCTCAAGTTGTACGAGAGGTTTTAGAAACTTTAAGAAAACCTGCAGGGTTAAAGAACTTTGCTATTATTCAAGGATATATTCCAACTGTTATGGCTGATAATTTTAAGAAACTACATGAAAGATGGATAACAATATTCGAGCATAAAAAACATAATGATTTTCATCAAATAGAGAAAGATCACGATCATGACCCTGATTCTGAACAATCAAAAGAAAATCAAGAACCTACTTTATTTGCCAATACTCGTTATTTTAGATCTTTTGAACCAATAACACTTACCCAAGGTCCACCTAAATCCAATGAGATAGATCCCACCCCAATGATTGCGTTAATATTTCCTATTTTTTACGGATTAATGTTTGGAGATGCAGGACAAGGTGCACTATTGGCTTTGCTTGGTGCTACATTTAGAATTAGAGGAACAGGAAATTTAAAAAAATGGGGTACTTTGATCCTTGCATCAGGAATATCTGCAGTAATTGCAGGCTTAATAGTAGGAGAGGCTTTTGGATTTCATATTTTTGAAGTTCCAGGAGGTGAATATCTAAGATCATTAGGATTCATAGGAATATTAAATGCAGCAGACTTCTCAGAAGAGACTGTACTTACTATTCTTACTTTTTCAATCAATATAGGTATTACACACTTAGTCAGTGCTTTTGCATTTTCCATATACAAAGGAATCAAACAAGGCAAGAAATACGAAGTACTAACTAACCGTCTCCCCACCCTGATAATGTATTTGTCAATTATTTCTCTCATGTTAGCTGCTGTAGGTGCTAATTACAAGGTTCTTGAAATGTATACCAATCAAAATCCTGCTCCCTTCTTCTCAAATATAGCGGGTGATTGGGTTACTGTAGAAATAGTTACAAAAATTTCGTTCTTGATACTTATGATAACTATGATATTACAAATTCTTGCAGTTCCTTTGGGCGTTAAACTTGGGAAAGTGAAACTTCATGGAAATGTAAATGAAGAATTATTTATGACCGTCATTGAAGTTATGTTAATTAGATTAGTGGAATTATTTGCTAATACAATTAGTTATACTAGAATTGGAATTATGTTACTCGTACATGTAGCTTTAATGGGTACAGCCAATAATGGAGTAGAATTCTTTTTCTCCACGGGTAACTTTCCTGTTGGAATAGTAGTAGCAATACTAGGAAATTTAGGTGTGATGATGATAGAAGGATTACTAGTCTATATTCAGGCACTAAGGCTTCATTTATACGAATGGTTTACAAAATTCTACGATGGTTCAGGCGTTCCATTTAAAAAACTGGTACCAGAAATGCTATACACAAGCCTGTTATGGGAAAAGAAACTACAAAAATAATAACAATAATCTGATTGTTAAATGATATGACCTAGGACATCTGCTCAATATCCTAGGTCATGGAAATTGTTCCCCTTCGGTTTGGTCGATGTAATCTATTTATGGTTATTAGGAATATTTAAATGTGATGGGTATCACAACCCTGTATTGAATTCTATTATCAAAATAATTTATAAATAACATGCGGCTATAAATTAAATGATGAGTGATTTTAATAATAAAAATTTTATATTAAATCAAGCACTATGGCTAGGCATATCTCTAGCTATTAGTATTGCTATTTCTCTTGTAGTACCATTCCCCTACTCATTACCCATTATCATTGGAGTTTTCCTTCTTCTAAGCTTTTATATCAGACAGCGTCAGTTTAAGAAACTTGGATTGTCTAGTGCTACTATGTTTGGTAATAATTCGGTAAATTACTATTGTATGAATTGTGGAGCTAAACATAACCAACTATCATGTCCTCGCTGTGGATCGAAAATGAAAAGAGTCGGTGCTTAAATTTTTTTTCCGTAATTAATAAAATTCTAAAATTTGCATTATTCAAAACCTTCACAAAGTTCTATCAGTTTATCTTGCCATGCCCCTGACTTTATTAATCCGCTTGCCAACAGTATACCTTTTGATCCAAGATTTATGGCGCTTTGAACATCAGTCTTATCTAGTATTCCAGCTCCACAAATTACTTGTATATTTTCAGAATGTTTGCCAGCTTCTTTAACAGATTTAGTAATTATTGATGGGTTAACTTTACTAACTGCTTTTCCAGTTCCTATTAGTTCAGGAGGTTCAATAGCAATCATATTTGGATTTAATCTAGCCAATTCCCCCACTTCCTTAGATGTTGCGGCACAAACTATTGAAGTCATATTTAATTTCCTCAACCGTTCTACAAGGTTTTGAATATGTGTGTGTTCGATTCTGTGTTCGCTATGATTTATCAAAGAACCAGCTGCACCATAAGATTTTGCTAATTCAGGAATAGTAAAGCCAGTAGTAGCTCCTATTTTTTCATCATCTATATGTTGACAAATGAGAGGAAGTTTAATGAATTGTGATAAATAAAATAAACAATTTTGCGGTGGTGCTATCATTATTTGAACTTTGTTACTATTTGAAATGTCTTTTGCAATTTGCGAGAGTTGTAAGATTTTATCTCCAGCCACTTCTAGATAATTCTTACAGTTAATTATAATAAGTCCTTTCAAATTATTATTCCATGTACTAGAGATTATTTTTTGTTAATCCTTTTAGAAGATTTTTCTGTTTCTTTATTGCTAATGCTTGATGTAAATTTTTGATTCAATTTATCCATTCTTGCTTCATATCCTTTATTATATTCAAGTTCATCTGGTACTAAAGTTGCAGGGTGGATAAATCCTTGATTTCTCATAATCATTGCTCTTTCAGATGCCCATGTTCTTTGTAAGTCCCAGTCGGCTGTTCCAAATCCATCAAGGGGGCCAGTTAGTCTGCCTTCGTGCATACTAAAAACTAAGCATTCTACAATTGGTATTGAATAATTTAGGCTAGCTGGTGAATTCAATTTTACTGGCATCAAAGGCAAATGATGACTACCTCTTGTATTACCTGATACATAATGTGGATTATTAAAAGCACTACCAACTTCTTCTGTTGCTGGAAAATCCTTTTGTGTTCTAACTATTGCTATGGGATCATCCTTACCAACATAAGTTCCAGCTATGTTATGTAATCTATCAGTTGATGCAGAAAGAATTTGATCTCCTTCAGATGAATATACGGAATGAACAACATATCTGCCAGGAAACATCAAAGCAGCTTCTAACTCTGGTTTATCCTCCCACATTTTTAAATCTGCAATATTACCTGTCATAACATCCATAATCTTAAAGGTTACCCCACCAGCCAATTTTTCATTTATTAAAAGTCCTGTATTACTTCCGGCATCTACAAACATTCTCCAAAATGGAAAATTAAATGCACCAGGCTCTGTTTTATCAGCAGCAAAAATACAGAACACTTCACTTTGTCTTTCTTCCATTTCTATTTCTGCAACTCCAGGACCCATTCCTCTAACATTTCCAGAAAAAGAATCTTTTAACAAATCTTGTCCAGCTCCATACAAGCCTTGGGTTTTAGCTGTTTTAGTTCCTTCACTAAATGCATCCCATGCTAATTTATGAATTTTGTCATTATCTATTCCGAATTTATGGGTCATGATAATATGAATATCATCTCCACTATATCCAATATAATGGTCTATGATGAGTTCGTTTCCCATTTTCTCTATAGAGTTTTTAACAACATCAAGTAATTCATCACTAGGTCTGGTATGCCCACCAATTGCACCTATATCTGCTTTTATTGCTGAAACTGTTATACGCATAATTTGATTGGATTAAATATTGTTTATATCTTTTCTGCTATGTATTTTATTTTTAATCATCTAAAAAGGAACCCATTAATTGCATTGGAAACTATATTTTTAATTACAAAAGTTAAATATTAGAAAGTAGATGAAAGATATCAAAATCCAGAATTTGAATATCAATTCAAAAGATAAAAAATATTCCCTTGTAATATGTGAAAAACCAAATGTTGCTAATCGTATTGCTATTGCTTTAGGAACATCTGAGATAAAAAAAACAAAAATAAAAGGTAATATAGTTTTTGATGTACTTACCAAAGAAAACACACGTTATGTAATTCTATCCTCTAAAGGTCATCTGTATGGTCTAAAAAATACTAAGAGAGGTAAAATCTTTCCTATTTTTGATATCTATTGGGCACCGATATCCAATTCCCACAATAAAAATTCAAAAAACGTCATAGAGTTAATAAGTCGATTTGCTAAGGATACTGATACTTTTATTCATGCATGCGATTATGATCAAGAAGGTGAATTAATTGGATATAATATATTAGAATTGGTATGCGAAAAAGCTTATGGTAATTCTCATAGGGCAAAATTGTCAACCTTGACTACTGATGATATAAATAAATCTTTTATTACATTAGAAAAAACCAATAGAAATATGGCTTACGCAGGAATGTTTAGACACTTATTAGATTATATTTATGGAATAAATTTTTCTATGGCTATTTCACGTGCTATAAAAATAAAAAATAGATATTCTTATCTCACCGTTGGACGAGTTCAAACTCCTACTCTAAAATTTATAGTAGATAGAGATCTGCAAATAAATTACTTTATACCAGTTCCTTTTTGGAGCATAAAAGCTCATTTTAAAAAAGATGATGAAGTTTTCGTTTTTTTCTTTGAAAAAAAAAGAATAGACACATTAAAACAAGCAAATTATATTATAAATCAGTGTAATGGTAAAAATGGCATCGTAAATAAAATAAATATTTACAAAGAATATCTAAAACCATTACATCCCTTTAACATAGGAGACCTTCAAAAGGAATCATTTAGATTATTTAAATATTCTCCAATCTATACGCTTTCAATAGCTGAAAGTCTTTACCTAAAAGCATTGATATCCTATCCAAGGACTAACAGTCAAATTCTTCCAGTTTCAATTAACTATAGAAAAATATTAAATGATTTGGAAAAAGTTTCAGAAGAATACCAAAGATATGTTACTATATTGTTAAATCAGAATAAGCTTTATCCAAATAATGGTATAAAGAATGATCCAGCTCATCCGGCTATCTATCCTACTGGAATAAAACCAATAAATCTAAATTCGGCCGAATTAAAAGTTTACGATCTTATAGTAAAAAGGTTTTTTACTTCATTTGGAGAAACTGCAATTTTTAAAAAAACTAAAATTGATATTCTGGTAGATGATAGTTTTTTATTTAATAAAGAAGGAAAAACTATACTTTTAAAAGGGTGGATTGAATTTTATAATTCATTTTATAATTATAGTGAGAACTCTATTGGCTCCTCAGATCTTCAAATAGGAGATACACTGACTAACATAGATATTATTAAAGAATCGAAATTGACTGAGCCTCCAATCTATTTCAATTATTCGTCTTTATTATCTAAAATGGAATCAGAAGAGATAGGCACAAAATCTACGAGAGGGAATATTATAGAATTATTAATACGAAGAGATTATGTAACCGTACATAATTATAATAATATCAAATCAAATGATCTTGGAATCTTTTTAATTGACTTTATGAAAAAAAACCTTCCAAAAATAATTTCTACTGATTTGACCAGATCTTTAGAACATTATTTAGCAGATATTGAAGGAGGAATTATAGATAGAATATTTATATTAAATAGTATAATTACTGATTTAATTAATTCTATGTATAATATTCAAAAAATAGAATGTATATCGCCAATTGAACATCCAGTGGTTAGGAGCAATAATTTGATGTTGATAGCAGCTTGTCCTGTTTGTAAAAAGGGAAAGTTTCAAATTATAAGATCTAAAAAAACCAAAAAACGATTTATTTCATGCTCTGGTTACTTTTCCGATGGTTGCACTGCTTCTGCCCCAATTCCACAGCGAGGTTCTATAAAGAATACAAATAAAATTTGTAAAGATTGCAATTGGCCAATATTAAATGTGTTTTATCCAACTAGAAGATACAGTAAAAACTTTTGTACAAATATTAAATGCCCTACAAAATTAATTTAAAATATTAATATTATAAATATCGGTTCTTCGATTTTTTAATAAAGGTAATGTTTTCCTGACTTCGTCTATTCTTTCTTTTTGAATCTCCACACATTCAATTCCTCTCTTATCGCCTAAATCAGTAAGAACAGACCCCAAAGGATCTACTATCATACTTCTTCCACAAAATATATTTCCTACTTGATTTGGTGCTATTACATATACTCCATTTTCTATAGCTCTTGCTTTAAGCATAGTAATCCAATGTTCTTCCTTCATGATCCCATGAACCCATCCAGATGGTATTACTATTATATCTGAACCATTAACAGTAAGTATTCTAGAGAGTTCTGGAAATCTTATATCATAACAAATCATCAAACCTATTTTACCTATTGTAGTTGTGACTAATTTTGGAATTTCATCTCCTCTGTTAAACTTTAAAGACTCTTTAAAACCAAAGGCATCATAAAGATGCAATTTTCTATAAACTGAAACGATTTTTCCATTTTTATCAGTACAGAAAGCGGTATCAAAAACTTTTTTATCTGTTTTATAAAGATTTTTTTCAAAGAATGTACCTACTATTCCTATCTTATATTTTTTAGAATACTGACATAATTTCTTTATAAATTTACTATTTGCTAGCGGTTCTGCACTATTATAAAGTTCATCTGCTGTTTGAGTATTTGAGGAAAAAGCCATCTGAAATTCTGGGAAAAAAATATAATCTGCTTGTCTATATGCTGCTTCTTTGATATATTTTAGTGATTCTAGTAAATTATCTTGCTTGTTAATTGAAGATTTCATCTGTACAATAGCGGCCCAGAATTTTTTCTTTTTCATCTATATGTTCTTTGATAAGAAACATTAATATATTTTCCTATTCTTTAACAAAAAATTATATCTAATCCAAATATGTACACTTTATATGTTATAATAATAAAAAAATTAGGCTTCAGTAGTCTGTACAGGATTTCTTGATAATGTGCTCATACCCAATCAAAAATGCTATTTTCCTTATTCCCAAAAGATCTTACATATTTATTAGATCTACATATTTTCTGATTTTCTATGGGTAAAAAAAACTTAGAGATGCGATCTTTATTGGAGTCATTATTAATCAAACTCTTATTACCATAGACAAATTTAGATCAAATAATATAGGATTCATCAATATAATTATTATTTAAAGTATAATAATATCACTCCTAGATAAGAATGTATTTAGTTATTTATTTAAAAATAAAATGATAATACTTTGTATTAGTAAATTTAAATTATAATGAATAAATCAAATAAAAATATATTTTTTTTTCTAATTCTACAATAAGTATAACCTAATATTTTAATGGTTACGAGATAAATTGCTCAATTTAATTAGATAAGTAAGTGTCCATTATGAGGATGAAATATATAATAGAATATAGAAAAGTTAATTATTAAAGTATATTATATGAAATATTGAGAATATGTTATTAATCAACAGGCTTATTATAACATAATTCTTATTATGGTATCTGTAGACAACAATATTGTAGATGTGAAATTTAAATACATTAGTAGATTCTCTTGAGATATAAATAATTTGAGTTTTACAAAATTATAGTTGCGATAAGTTAAAATATATAGATTTCTCTTGATTTTCATTTCATAGAAACATACATAGACTAAAATAGCCTTTTTACAATTTGCAATAGATATTATTATGAGTTTGAAAGTTGTTTCAATAATATTTGCAATATCAATAATATACTTTACCATTATTTTTTCTTCTTCTTCTTCTTCTTCTTCTTCTTATTCCAATAACAATTTTTTATTCTCTGTAGAGGCACAGCAACCATCCACTATAAGCGATCATGAATTTCATGGTTATCTAGAACAAATGATAGGGCATTTAGATGCTTCAATTCTAAATGTTCAAAACAATAATAGTATATTAGCTGTTGCCCATGCATTACATCCTATCGAAGAAATTGTAGATGTAATAAATAGTAGACTGGTTCAAACAAATGAAACATTAACAAAAGATTTCTCAGGCAAACTAAACAAGTATGTTCAAACTGTAAGATCGGATAATCTAAATAAAATTATTATAGAGAAAAGAGAATTAGAGAAATTGCTTAAGAATGCATTAGATCAATCTATATCTTTAGAAAAAAGAAGTAACAGAGATCATATACTCAATGTTACTGCAGACTTGATAACTATTGCATCTGAGGAATATGCAGAAGCAATGAGTCAGGGAAAGATCATTAATCTGCTAGAATATCAGGATGGTCAACAGTTTTTTAATAGAGCTATAAACCTTTTAGATAAGTCACAAGCATATTTATCAGAAAATGATAAGAATTACTTTACAGGCTTAAACAAGCTGAAAAAAGGTTTGGATTCCAAAATAGATCCAAGTGAAATAGATATGAATGTAAAAGATATGCTTTGTGAGATCAAAAAAGGGTTTTATTGTTAGATGGTTTTATCGACTAATCGAGATTATATATTCTGCATGGAATTTGATATATATATTTGACTCGTATCATGTACTAACGTCAATAATCTCTATATTTCTTGTAAATGAAACTTAAAATTAGAAATGGTTATGGTATACAAAGATGTTATTACTTGGTATACAGAAGTGTACCTTTCTAACCTTAGAAACAGAGTGAGTTATACTCTGGAAAAAAGTTTAATTGAAAGTGTGATGCAGAAATTTCAAGGATAGAACATAATGCTTAGATGATAACTATCCTAAACAAATTGAAACTGTAAAATGTATATAGTATGTTAAATTACTGGTATATTCAATGATTCAAAATTAGAAAAAAAATTCTCTTTATCAAAAAAGGAGATGAAGTAATTTAACAGCATCTTTAATCATACTCTATAACGATATCCTATTTATCTAGAATTATCCATTACAAGGAACAGCATAGGTGAAATGGATCTCTAAGCCATTAGGATCTTTAACATAATCGTTGTTTTTATCATCAAAGAAACGAAGTGTATAGGTATTTGGGAAAAGACCGTCTGCTATAGTATAATCATTAAATCCTCCTGTAGCATTAGTATCAAAATATCCATAATAATCAATTATGCCTTTAGAATTAATGAATTCCCAGTATACATTACCGTTCTTATTAAAACCATTTCCAGTCATATTAATTCTATGGTCTTTTAAGAGTCCACAAGTAGGTTCTATATTTGCTATTACTTGATCTGTTGGATAAATATGGTAATAATTAGGATGATTGATGAGTATTAAAAAAATTATCAAAAATGACCAAAAATAATAATATTCGTATTTTTTCACTATATTATTACAAAAATATTATTATATGAACTTTTTTATAATAATTATCTAGTCACAGATAAGTTTCACTTTTTAACGCAACATAGATTGTAGAATAATAGAAATAAATCATAATAATTTATATTCCAATAATTGTTGTTTATATGAAGAATTAATAATAATTTATATATGTATTTTGTATTATATATTTATTGTTATCGAGTACAAATCATTTAAAAATAAATTTCTGATATAACAGTCTTATGGATCATATGACAATATAACCAATAATGATGGAACAAATAAAAATGCAATCGTCTATTTTAATAGTAATTACAATATTAGTTGAATGAAATATAGAAAAAGAAATAGAATAAAATATAGTACTTCTTTAATGAATAATAACTAGATTAAAGATATCTATTAGATAGAGATATTCTATATATTTAAATATAGCTAAATAGTTAGGTAAACCTAATATATACTGCATTATCCGAGGAAAAATTCAAATGACAAATAAAATAAATACAATCAAATTAGATTATGTATTTTCGTTTATAGTATTTTTTTTAATTACACTTATATTACTCAATAATGGATATTCACAAAGTGATTCTGTAACTAAGAATTTAGATTCTCAAATAGATATCCAAAAAAAATTTATTATATTTATTAATCTTGAAAGAATAAATTCTCAATTAGATCTTAGTGAAAAAAATATAGCATCAAACAATTTAGATAAAGCATTTTCACAAGCTTATATTATACATGCCAACATTTTTCCTAATATAAAATCTGATTTGCAAGCAGTTGCTCCCGAATTATCTTCTAAATTAGAGAAACTTTTAACTGATTTGCCTATTTTCCTAAAGGATGTTAAAACTCCATCTATAGAGGAAATTAAACAAACTATAGATGAAATAAGAAATACAAATTATTTACTAGATAGTAAAATAGTAGGAAATAGTACTCTACGTGACAAGAATTTTTTAATTCAAAGCTCAATACAATTATTACAAGATGCTTCAAACTTTTTAAGTAATTCCAATTCATTCCAAGATTCAGAACAAAAAAATCTTGCAAATGATAATATAAAAGGAATATTAGAAAGATCAAAATATCAAATCAATCAACTCCCATCTAATGAATTGGATGAGAGAGAAATTAACCAAATAATTTCAATGTATTCAAGAGTACAACAAAATCTTGCTCAAAACAATTTTATTGATTTATCTTCATCTATTACCTCTCTTCAAAGCTATTTGAAAGAATTATTAAATACCAATAATCTATCAAATCTTCCGGATGAATATCAAAATTACTTTTCAACTATTCGAGCGTTATTAAATAATGTGATTGTTGAAATAAGAGAAAATAATGATTATAAGCAAGCTGATAAATATGCCATGTCTGCTTATTTAGATAATTATGAATACCTAGAAGCTCCTATTGAAAAAAATGATCCAAATCTAATGGTTGATATAGAAATGGACATGAGAGAAGATCTCAGAAAACTTATTAAAAATAATGAAGAATTAGAAGTTATTGAATCCTTTATTACTCAAATAATAACTAAACTAGATAATGCTAAATTAATTTTAGAAAATGATCCATCAATAGTAACTAATAATAATAAGAACAATAGTATTTCAGCAGAATTAATCTCTTCAGGAAATAACCTTGCCAATATTGAAGAACTTAGTAAAGGTTTTGGATCCTTTCAAGGAGATCGTATACAGATAGGTCAATCTACTAATACTCAAAAACAAGGTGTTAGAAATGATATAGATCAAATTAGATTAAATCTCCAAAAGACATTAGATTTATTAAAAGAAAAGAAAAAGGATGAAGCATTAGTAGTAGCACGTTCTGCTTACCTAGATAGTTATGAGAATATAGAACTACCACTTAGACCAATCGATCCCGATTTTACTTTAGATATGGAAATTAAATTTGCTGAACTCCGAAATATGATAGAACAAGGATCACAGTACGAAAATATTGTAAAAAAAATCGGTGAGATTCAAAAAGGATTAGATGAATCGGAAAGACTAGTCTCAGGAATTGGTACAATAGCTCCAGGTATTGCATTTACCTCGTCCTTTTCCATTATATTTAGAGAAGGATTAGAATCTGCCTTAATCATCGGAGCAATAATTACATATTTAGAAGCTTCAAGAAATGAGCGATTCAAAAAACATGTCTATTATGGTATAATTCTTGCTGCCAGTGCAACAGCTCTAACGTGGATGATTGCAGAATTCTTTATCGAGTTGTCTGGTGCGAGTAGAGAACTTATAGAAGCTATAGCTGGAGTATCTGCTGTAGCTGTATTATTCTGGGTTAGTTTTTGGGTTCTTAACAAAATAGAAACGAAAAAATGGATAGAATTCGTTAAGTCAAAGGTATGGAAAGCAACTACAACAGGCAGTGTAATGGTATTTGTCTTATTATCATTTTTTACAGTATATAGAGAAGGATTTGAAACTGTATTGTTTTATCAAGCAATGTTGTCCTACGCTAAACATATGGAGCTTTTTGTTATTTTGGGAATGATTATCGGTCTAGCAGTAATAATAGGAGTCGCATTCATAGTCAGAAAACTGGGAAAGAAGCTACCGTTAAGAGTTCTATTTGGTTTAACCATGGGAATAGGAGCATATATGTCTATAACCTTTTTGGGAAATGCTATTCGTGAGTTTCAAGAAGTAGGATATATAACAACTACACATTTGTTCGGAATAATTCCACGGTTAGATGTTAATCTAGCAACGATGACTGGTATACATCCAACTCTCGAAACTGTTGTTGCTCAACTAACTCTATTATCTGTATATCTTGTCGGTTCAGTCTATATTCTTATTATTCAACCACGGAAAAAAAAACTCATCGAATCATCTCGTAAATCGATGTCTGATTTTAAAAAATAATTGTTATTATTTGGTAAGGCTACATTTATAAATTAGCCATACCTAATTAGGGTAGCCTAATATGTTTAGCTTAACTGAAATCAAGAATAATTCTGATATAGATAAAAATGAAACTATTTCTTTTTTAAATAATATCCTCGTAAATGAAACATATAAGATTATTTTATCAGTTATAGAAAATTCTAAAACAGTTTATCAAATGCAAAAGGAAACATCTCTTCCATTAAGTTCAATTTATAAAAGAATAAACAAGTTAGAAGATCTTGGTATAATATCAATCGAGAAAATTATTATTAATAAGAAAGGACGCAAATTAATTTATTATAAAAGTAAAATAAAAAACTTAACATTTAAGCTAAATGAGAAGGACGTAAGGCTTTTAATCACTTAAATTTTTAATTACAATAAATTATATTGTAACAAATAAAAATTCCAGTAAGTATTTAGCAAACTCCTATATATATATTAAGAGTAGCTATAAAGAATACCTGTAGATTGGAAAAAGATTAATATGAAATTATTATATTTTAAGATTATCACACTTTTTATGACTTATAATCAATTGGGCAATTATAAAAAATCATTTAGTCTATATTACTACGACTTAGTGCGTACGTTATTTGTTACACTCGCTTTCACAGGAATACTCTCGACAGGTTGGTTCGGAATTCCATTAGCTCCACGCTATTTTACAGATGTACCAATAAACAATTTAGATATAATATTTGCAATTTTTAGTTTTTTAGGAAGTATATGGGGTATAATGGCGTATAGGGAATTTACAAAAACTAGAGATAATGTTTTGTTAGTTAGAGATCTTTGCAAAAAAATAGATCCACTTATTGGCGATTATGACTATTCAACTTTTAATCCTATTACTAAAACATATGAATCAGGTTATTTTCCGATAGGACCTACAGATTTCTGGGATAGAGAAACTGTGGTTCCTGAATGGCTAGATAAAGGAAAATATTGGCATATTATGCTTAGATTGCAAATTAAAAACAAAGAGGTAATTCTTAAAGTGGTTAAAGACAATGATCTTCCTTTTTTTTCTGGCAAAAGAAACGTTGCAACAACATCAAGAGAAAACTTGAAAACTGAGAGTAAGTTTAAAAAAAAATATCGTTATGTTGTTTGTGTTCCACAATGGTTAGTAATGAATACTGAACTAAATATATTTTCCAGAAATGAACTAAATGTGAATGATTCTAATTTTGGTTTATTAATGAATGCTATTAATAAACAACTTGGTTTAGCATCCAATGATATTACACAACATGAAAAACAAAGAATTAGATTTTCTTGGAAGTTTAGTTCCTTACCAATTTACTTAATAAAGAGTTTACCGATTCAGATTATTTACAAAGAAATTTTTACTAAAACTGCTAAATATATACCTGCACAAAAAAAACATATTATTGAAGAAACTAATATTAATTTGGCATATTTAAGTAATGAGGAATTAATTGAATCATTACTAGTTCTTGCAAGACTTAAGAATATACATTCGAAAAGTATAGAAAAAGTTAATATTCTTTTACAATTTCTTAAAAATGAATATGAAAAATTAGGCTTAGGTGATGGTTCTAAACGGTATCATAATCTACACCATAGTCTTGAGGACGCATATGTTAGCTTGCAGATGTTACCTGAAGAGTTACATGACTATTATTTTTTAGAAGAAGATTATGAATATATTCTAGTAGCAAGCTTATTACATGATTATGATCCTTATCAATATAATTATAAAACCAGTATAGGATTATACCGATTTGAAGGTCCTAAAGTTGAAAATACAATCAGAGAACTCTTAAAAATTAGGATTATAGATGCTTATTTTAGTATGAATGAAATAGAGTTCAAAAATTATTTTCGTTACTATCAATATCCTTTATTGCCACCAGTTGATTATGTTACTACCCATCCTGAATTTGTGAAATCTAACAAACCTCTCCAAAGTTTAATAATTGAAACCTTAATCTGGCGAACAGATTATCCATTTACAAAAAAAACCTACGCTCAAAGAAATTATTACGCACTAATTGATAAAATTTCTCATTTAATTGGATCATCTGAAAAATACATACTATTATCTGAAGTTTTATCTTTAGCAGATTTATCAGTAACATACATGAGTTCTGATCCAATTAATGCATGGTACAGAGTAACTAGTCTATATGAAGAATTAGATCTTCCACGATCTGAGGCTATTTCTAGAACCGATCAGTTTTTCTCTGAAATCATGAAAATTGAGTTATTTCAAGAATTATTAAATAATCGTAATTTTTCTGGAGTTTTCAAGGAACGATGGAATTTGGTTTATCAGTTTTATCATGAGGGTAATCCATCAACACAAATAAACAGGACAATAGAAAATGCTGAATTTTCATATTCAAAAATTAATTTACAAATTGGTGTCCAAATTGGAGAAATTTTATACCATATAGCATTAGAGCATAAAGATGAATATTTTATAGGTATAAGTACTAATGAAGATGCTGTGCTCTATATTAAAGATAAATTGGCCACTTTGAAACAACAAAATTCGTCTTGTTTTTTAGGCGATGCTAAAAAACTACTGCCTAATCTTCATAGTAGCTCTATTGATAATATTTTATTTATATTAAATAATTTTTCTAATTTTAACAATTATAATGGTCAAGATTCAGAACTATCATTATTATTTAAAGGGGCTTCAAAATCTCTAAAATCCCATGGCACATTTCAAATTCTTATTAATTTAAATAAAAACAGCGAGAAGGAAAAAGAAATAATAAAAATTGCATCAAATTATGGATTTCATCAATTGAAAAGTAACAATGAGCATAAAATATATTTCCCTCATTCATATATTACAAAAGAGTTTTTTCCACCTGATTCAGTATCATTATTAGTATTTTATCTTTATGTTAATTCTACTATGGCAGTATAATATTTGCTAAGCATTATTTCTCACAGTGTTCTTAAAAGTATATAAATAAATGAAAAAGTAGACTATTAAAAAGCATGGCAAAAAAAATCCGGGTTGCAATCGCTGGGGTGGGAAATTGTGCTTCAGCGCTCATTCAAGGAATCCAATATTACAAGTCTGTAGATGAACAGAACTCTATTGGTTTGACTGCATATGATTTGGATGGTTATACTCCTGTAGACATTGAATTTGTAGCAGCTTTTGATGTTTCAGATTCAAAAGTTGGCCTAGATCTCGCTGAGGCAATTTTTTCAAATCCAAATAACGCTAAGAAGATCAGCAGTGTTAATATTTTGGATGTTAAAGTAAATAAAGGAAAAGTTTTAGACGGCGTAGGTAAACATCTTGCAGAAAAGATAACCTTATCAAATTATCCTACATCCAATATATCCGAAATATTGAAAGATTCTAAAACAGACATCCTTTTGAATTATTTGCCTGTTGGAAGTCGGGAAGCAACAAAATTCTATGCAGAACAGTGTTTAGCAGCAGGCGTTTCATTTATTAATGCAATTCCGGTTTTTATTGCATCTGAGCCTCAATGGCAAAAGTCATTTAAAGATAATAATGTTTTGTGTGCAGGTGACGATGTTATGAGTCAAGTTGGAGCTACTGTTGTACATAAAACATTGGTAAAATTATTTATTGATAGAGGGGTTAAAGTGGATGAAACATATCAATTGAACATAGGTGGTGATATGGATTTTTATAATATGCTAGATGATGAGAGATTAGAGGATAAAAGAATAAGCAAAACCAGTGCAGTTGAAGCAATGTCCCCATATTCTATTCCTATGAGGATAGGTCCCTCTGATTTTGTTGAATCCTTAGAAAATGATAAAGTGTGTTATATTAATATCAGAGGTAAAAAATTTGGAAATATTCCATTAGAACTAGATTTGAAACTCCGAGTAGCTGACGCGTATAATAGTGCTGGAATAATGATCGATGCAATTCGTGCAACCAAAATAGGATTAGATAGAGGATTATCAGGAGCATTAGAAAGTGTTTCGGCATATTGTTTTAAACATCCTCCAATCCAGATGCCGTATACTAAAGCAAAAGAAAAATTTCTACAATTTATTAATGGAGAACGAGACACATAATTATTATTAAAAATTAATATTTTTAGTTTTATATTTATCTCAATCAAATAAAATATATGACAAACTCCAAACTCAAGATCTTCTTCATTTTTAAATCAGTAGGGCTAGTTTCGTCATTGTTTGCCAAAATGCAGTGAATCAAATAAAATAAAAAGTTATCTAATCTATTGTATTACAATAATTTTATTATTACAAAAGTAGTATTTATTTAAATGTCAGTGGTTGTTGTTCGTAGCATCATTCCACAAATAGTTAAAATAATCTTTTGCATATCCTGCTAACCCTGGGTGATCTGCCCATATTGCAATGGGTTCAGATTTACCCTTCCTATTGCCTTCTTCTCCTAATAAAATTAAAACTTGGGTACCATCCCCTATAACTCCTCCACCAAACATATTATCTTTAATTCTTACATCTGCAATTCTTGAAATCATTTTTATAATTTCTGTACTCGTCTCTTCTGAAACAAGAACTACAATTCTTATACCTTTGTCATGTAAACTTCGTAGCATAGGTTGTAATGGTTTAGCTATTTCCTGTGCTATTTGGGGTAAGGCTATTAACAATTCTCTTTGGCTATTCTGAATGATCTCGCTTACTTTACCTGCAATGTTATAAAACCCTCTTACTACCCATATTTCTGGTTTTTCTTTTATTCCACTTTTTTCATAAATAGGCATTAGTTCATTTCTAATGATTTCCTCATTACTTTTAATTTCATTTTCTTTTTGGAGTCTTATTGCATCTAATGCAGTAGAAGGAGATTTCGGAAAAAATGTTTGTGGTCTTGAACTATCTGATTCAAGCCAAACTTTATTTTCCAAACTATTCAATACTTCATAAATTTTTGAGTATGGAACACCTGAGGTTTTACTTATATCTGCTGCTGTCATAGAACCATGCTCTAATAATGATAAGTACACTTTAATTTCATAACTTGTCAAGCCAAGACTTTCCATTGATTTTCTCGACTTGTCGGTAATATTCATTGAACATTTTTAATTATTTCAAGTAATATATGTATGTTCAATTATACTTTAATGTTAATCTCTCTAGTTTCGATCTTTTTGTCAGGATTAAAATGTTTTAGTGTTTTTTATGTACCTTTTACCTGTTCGTTTAATATTTTAATTGTATGAAGATCCAATTAAATTAAGTTAAATAACCTTCATACCATATTTTTATTTATTATATTAATAGAGTTAGACTACTTTTTTAACCTTTTCCATATTCTCAAACTAAGTGATATCCGTAGAATAGAAATTGTTTCTGTTATTTTTACAATAATTACAAACTCCTTCGTCAGGTGTTGGAAAAAAATTGTTACAAAATCAATTGGAATTTTTTGAAATATACATACCAATTGATGAATCTATTACTTTATAATTGATTTTGTGAAAATTGTCTTGATTCATCGCAAAGGATTATTTCCTATCGGAAGTATAAATTGAGAACTTAAAATGTCACTTTTTTTACTATCTTTCATTTTTTATATAATAATTAAGGCTATATGTTTAAAAACGGGGAAATTATAGCAAGTTTATCTTTTGAATAAGTAAAAATTAACTTTTTTCCTATCAAGGAAAGTTTAATAATCTATTTAATTTTTTTTTTTATATGCCTAAATTTAAATCAACTCAAGATATTATTAGAATTATTGATACTAAAGATCAAATACGTAATTTTGGTGTTATTGCTCATGTAGATCATGGTAAAACTACTATGAGCGATAGTCTTTTAGCTGCATCAGGAATTATTTCCCCTTCTGTAGCAGGACAAGCATTAGCTCTAGATTCAATGAAACTTGAACAAAATAGGCAGATGACTATAAGAGGAGCTAATGTAACATTATTTTACGAGCACGAAGGTAAGGAATATGTTATAAATATGATCGATACACCAGGGCACATTGATTTTACGGGTAGAGTTACAAGAGCTTTACGTGCAATTGACGGTGTAGTAGTTGTTTCTGACTCTGTAGAAGGTATTATGACTCAGACTGAAACTGTAACAAGACAAGCTCTAGAGGAAAGAGTTAGACCTGTTCTTTATATAAATAAAATAGATCGATTGGTAAAGGAATTACGACTAGATCCACCTGCAATGCAAAAATGGTTATCCAATATTATCGCAGAGTTCAATAAATTAGTCGATATTTATGCAGAACCCGCATTAAAGGAGAAATGGAAGGTAAGCATACAAGCCAATAATGTAGCCTTTGGATCTGCTAAAGATAGATGGGGATTTAATTTTAAAGTAGCCCAAAAAAAGGGGTTTAGTTTCAAAGATGTTTATGATGCATACACTTCTGATGATCCATCTAAGATCAAAGATCTTTCTGAGAAAGCACCCCTTCATGAAGCAGTTCTAGGTATGGTTGTTCAACATCATCCCCCACCCTATATAGCTCAAAAATATAGAATCCCAAAGATATGGCCAGGAGATCTAAATTCTGATATTGGGAAATCATTGGTAAATTGTGATGAAAAAGGTCCTGCAGTAATGATGGTGACTACAATTAATGTGGATCCTCAAGCTGGCAGAATAGCAACAGGAAGATTATTCTCAGGTACTATTAAAGATGGAGATGAAGTTTATTTGATTGATGCCAAACGGCCTGGAAAAGTTCAATCCGTAAACATCTATATGGGAAATACTAGAGAACTTGTGAGTGTAATTCCTGCAGGTAATATTCCTGCTCTTTTAGGTTTGGATTATGCCGTTGCTGGTGAAACAATTTCTACCGTTAAAAATATTGTGGCTTTTGAATCCATTAAATATGTCTCCGAACCTGTGGTAACAATTGCTGTAGAAACTAAACATCCAAAAGATCTTCCTAAGCTTGTGGAAGCTCTTCGTAAAATAACAGTAGAAGATCCAAATCTTATTATCAAAATAAATGAAGAAAGTGGAGAAACATTAATGGCTGGAATGGGAGTATTACATCTTGAGATCGCTACATCACTATTACAAGAAGCAGGCTTATCGATAACTACCTCCCAACCCTTAATCAATTACAGAGAGACGATTCGTTCCAAAGGCGGACCTATAATGAGTAAATCTCCTAATAGACATAATAAGATATTCATGCGAGTGGAACCACTTAGAGAAGATATTATTGAAATGATTAAAAATGGACACATAAAGGAAGATATGGATAAAAAAGAATTAGCTAAAACCCTGAGAGAAAAGGGATGGAATGCAGATGAAGCAAGGAATGTTAGCGCTATTGATCCATCAGGAAATATGTTGGTCGATGAAACTAAAGGTGTTCAATTTATTCAAGAATCGATGGACTCTATCAAATCAGGATTTGACGACGTAGTTCATTCAGGAGCCTTAGCACATGAAACTCTAAGAGGTGTTAAATTTGTTCTTAACCATTTTGTGCCACACGAAGACCCTGCCCATAGAGGCTTAGCACAATTGATGCCTGCAACAAGAAGATCGATGTTGGGTTCTATGTTAATCGCAGATCCAGTACTCTTGGAACCTATACTAGGAATTGAAGTAAAATGTCCTCAAGAACAAATAGGTACAGTAGCAGGAATTTTATCAGGAAAACGAGGTAAACTATTAAATGTTGACCAAAAAGGGGTTATAGCTATTATGCAAGGCGAAGTTCCAGCTTCTGAAACTTTTGATTTATCAGAGGTTATGCGAGGTGGGACAGCAGGTAAAGCAATGTGGAGTACTTACTTTAAAAGTTGGCAAGCCGTCCCCCAGTCTGTTATAAGGACACTTATTGCTGACGTACGTAAAAGAAAAGGGCTTAATCCAGAGCCACCCAGTCCTGATGAATTTATTGACAAAGAATAATATAATAAATTTACCTATTTTATATTATTTTTATATTTTGATTAAAAACAAATCGGACACAATTTAGTTAATTCCAATGTATCAAACTAGTTGCTTTATCGTGTAATTTTTGATCAAAAGTTTTTATGTCTACCTCTTTAAAGGGATTTATTTTTTCTAACAAAGGTGGAGCTCCATTGTTATCTAATGTTGATTTATTTTTTAGTTCTTCAAGTATCTTTTCTTGTAACTTTGGATGACATATTTTACTATGATATATACATCCTAGCGATCCATTAATCATCTCTTTTAAATGTGCTTCTCCTTTATCCTCATGAAAGTGGGGATTTCTGGTTTCAACTTGCATTACCTCTACACCTTTATCCATTGCATCTTGATTTTCTGTAGGTAATATTCCACCAAATTGTTCAAGTAAATTCACAATTTCATAAGTTTCTACAGAGAACCCTGACGAAAAATTAAGTAATTCAGCAAGCTTGAGAGACATACAATGTTCACCTGAATTTCCAGTTCGCATTACTTCAGTTTCAAATCCTGTATAATATGAAACAAGAGAATTTAAATAATGATTAGTAATTTCAGATACTCTACCCCATTTTGAAAAATAAATTCCGCTTTCGGAAATCTTGGGTTTATAAATCCAGGAAACTCTTATCATTTTATAAGGTGTATCAGACATTGCAATGCCAGACGCAAAAATTTTTACATATTCATTGACAGCACCAGGTACGTAATTATCTCCATCAATAAAACCGACATATTCTTTCTGAGCCATTTTAGCAAGAAGCATTCCTAATACCATTCCTTCTGCCTTGCCGTTTCTAATGAGTTGATCAGAGCCTATTAACTCATTGTAATTCACTTCTCTTAGAGTCTCAGCAAGACCTTCATCTCGTTGATGAATAATCAAGGCATTTTTGTTAGCAAATCGATTAAATTGTTGAAGTGACTCTTTTTCTAATTTGTATCTATCAACGGGTTGGCGAGGACTATTTGAAACTATAATAGTCATACAATCATGAGGAATTCCACTTAAAACCCCCTCCAAGAGTTTCAACCTTTCGTTTTTTATGGGGATCACTATGGCCATCTTACTCTCAATTTCTGAAATTTGTTCATTCCCAACTCCTGTAATATTTTCTGATACTTTTTTTCCTTTATCTGACCCAGAATCAAGCTCAAAGACCCGCTGTACACCATGAAGGCTTATTGATCCAAATCTTTCAGTAAATCGAGGTAAATCTAATTTCATATATTTCTCTCCTTTTTAGTAAAAACCAATTTAAAACGAGACTTACATATATTTAAATCAGATTACATCATAGTGATAATCGTTTCAATTGTAGAAATTATTTAGAATGTCTGTAGAGGCTATCTTTCTAAACTTATTTTCAATTTTTAGAGATTCTTTTTCTTTATTTTCATCATCAAGTACCCTAAGCAATTTAATCAAAGATTTTTCATCGATGAATGATTTTAATACCCTCTCGAATGATTCGTCCTTCAATTTATTAAACCATTACTACTATTTTATTTAACAGATATTCAATCTGATATCACTAAAATATTATCTCTTTTTTTTAACTAAAATTGCTCTAGTTTTTTGCTATATAAACGTTTTTAACAAATAAAAATAAAATATTTTATAATAATAACTCAATGAATTAGTGTAATTTATTATAAAATGATTCGATTTTTAAAAGTCTTAGCAATTATAAATGGTGCAATCATTAATGCAGGAATACTTATAACAATAAATATAGTTTGAAGTGATGCTAATAATGATATAGTTGTCGTTCCAGCGCTCAAGCCAAAAATTGCAGCTATTATACTACCTGCACAAGTAGGACATCCAATAAATAATCCACATGTTGCCCCAATACCACCTATGACTCTTGATTGATTATTAACTTTTAATTTTTTTATCATAAAAGTATTTAATGAAATATTAAACCCTACTAAGAAAGAAACAATTAATATTAATACTATATTAATTGGAATTAGAAAGATAAAAAAGTAATCAGTTAAATAGACATATGTTATAGGTACGTACCCTATTGAGTTACAACATGGAATTATTTTTATTGAGGGATTAAATTTGCTATCTCCAACAAAATTTGATGCATTATCAGTAAAGACAAATACCTGAGAAAGAAAACTTACAATAATACCATACAAAATTCCAGATAATATCATTATTAAAATGTATTTTTTTTCCTTAAATGGTAAGGAAATGAGATATTTTAAATTTTTTTTCGCTAATTCCTTTGAAACATAAAGATTCCACAAACCGAAACAAATAGCTATTGATGAAATAAATGTTATTATTAGTATTCCTATTGATATATTAAATAAGGCAGGCGTAAACATGATTATATCATTAAAATTTGGGTTAGTAAATTTCGAATAAAAAATATAAGAAAATATTAATGATGAAACACTAAAGATTATAATTCTTAGACCTTTATTCAATAAAATATTCGCTTTTATCCTCATAGTTATGAATTACTATACTAAACTAAAACACCAAAAATAAATTTTATTATTATATGAGAATATGAAAAATTTATCTCGTAGTTTATCCTAATATTAATAGAGATGAATGACATTTTTTCATCAAATGATGAATACATTCCAGTAGAAATTAGTAATATTGGTTACGCCGATCATTTGGGATTGGAAGGTTTTTTAATTTTGAAATCAATAGAAGGAAAGGAATTTCCTATTAATGCATTTTCAGGTGAAGTAGCAAAACATATACTTCGGTTTAGAGAAGGAGACAAGAATACCATTCCTACAATATACAATCTCGTTGAAGAAATAGCTGTAATGCAAGATCTATTATTAATGGAAGTCAGAATATATATGAGCGGATCAGTACTACGAGCTAACCTATATTTTAGAGGAAGAAAGGATACACTTATTTTACGAAATTATCGCGCATCTGATGCGATTGCGTTAGCATCATATTATGACGTTCCTATAAAAGTGCGAAAAAACTTATTTGAAGATGAATTACAAACTTCAGAATAAGCCCAGCAGAAAAACTTTGAATTTTATTATAGTTTATATTTTATTATTAAAAAATATAAATTAAAAGTGAAATTAGAAATAGAAACCAAAAAATAATATTTATTATAATTTCGATAAACAGCTAAAGATTATTATATTATGTTATTTCTTTTTTTATCTTACCCAATTAAAATTTTAGATTTTTTGTTTTATTTTAATACTCTTTTCTAAAAGTTAGACTGAATTATAATAATTATTTTCGGTATAAACATTTAATTTATAACAAAGAGATTAAGATTTCCTTATTTTTTATTCATAATTAAGCGCTTTTTAGCATAGAGATATATAGATAATTATTACACTCGTTATTTTTAATTAATATGAAGATTAATATAGATATAAAAAAGATTCATAAAGAGTTATTTGTACTTTGCAGTTCATAGCTTTTCAATAAATTAATTTTTATTGTTATTGTATGAATTATAAATAATTATTGTCTTTTTAGTAGTTGATAATTCAATTAATAATATAAATTTAGTAATTACTTTGTTATTTGTTTTCAATAGTTAAAGGAATAAATACATATATTCAATAAGTTGTAGACCCTCTTATGATACAAAAACAGTCAAATTGTTTTATAATAGTAGGATTTTTTTTTACAAGTTCCTTTTTAGGAAGTACTTTTATTGAGGATTCTTTTGGTATTATAGATCAAAACCTGTTGCAATCGACTACTGGTGGTTCTTTGGATATAAATATTACTTCTCCTGAAGTTATTAGTACCGATAAAGAAGTAAAATTCAAGATCAATTTTTTTGAACCTGGTACTGATACAATTCAGGTTCATGTTGATTATGATTTCCAGGTCTTAAAAAATGGAAAAGAAATATTTTCAGCAGCAAAACAAATTAATCAACCGCTACTCCATACAGCAGAAGGTTCTATTACTATTCCATTTATGTTTTCCTCTTCCGGATCTTATTCAATTAAGATACCTGTTTTAGGGATAAACTTTATTCCCATCAACCCAGAATATGCTGAATTCAAATTTGTTATAAAATAATTAAATATCTATCAATTTTTTTTATATAACGCAACATTTTTTATTTTGTAATGTTTTATATACTTTATTGTTTTGAAAGAAGAAGAAGCTTGGAATTTAATAAGGCCTGTTTGTAGAGAATTGGATGAATTAGTTAATCTAGGTAAAGTAAAATTCCTATCTGGTTTTCATAGTGAAAGAGAAGGGTCATATAAAATTTATCTTAAGTGCAGTAAAATTCATCTTTCCTCAAGAGGTATTTTTGATAAAATTGGAGATATTGAATATCAAAACAATAAACTCCGAATAGGTTTTAGTAGTAATAAAATACCGTTAAATCTTATGATTGATATGACCAATGATATGACAAGTGCTTAATTCTTATCTTTTTGTTAATTAGGCCGGTGTGTTATTAATACTTTCGAGGAATTTTTGTAGATGAGTAACAAGATCTTTTAAAACCTCAATTTTCCTAGTTGGATTATTGGCATAATTTATAACCAGATTTATGAATTCACCAATTTCAATTGTTTCTTCCCCTAAGACCTCGATTCCTTTAGAAGTTAGTAGGTATGATTTTCCTGGTATTCCATATTGAATACCTGATAAAAAATAGCTTTGATTCTCATCCATTTTTTCGGTAGTAATTCTATATTCTTTTATTACTAAACCAGTAGCGTTTTGAATATCGTTTTCAATCTGATTAATCTTCTTTGTTAATTCATTAATACACTCTAAAAGCTCCGAAATCACAGTACTCTTTGATATTGCATTTCTTTAAGCATTTATAATTTTCCTTATTCTATCTAATCAAAATAAAATTTTAATTTTATTTTAATTCATTTTCTTGTTTTTCGATTTTTTTTAATTCTGTGATTAAAAATTCTTTATACTTTTCACGTTCTTGTTCAGTCATTTTATCCAAATTAGAACTTAATGTCGAGCCTATAGATGATACTCTATCAATTAGATCCATAGCCATAAACCTTCCTATACTTCCAAACCTAAACATAACATCTAATTGTTTTTGTAATATCTTTTGTATCGATTGAATATCTTCTGCAATTCCAACACCTTTGTGTGTAACTTTGTATTTTCCATTTTCTGTCTCTGAAATTAGTCCTTCTTCTAATAATCTGCCTAGCATAGGATATATAAGACCAGGAGATGGTTTCCATTTTCCGCCGCTTTCATAAATTGCAAAATCTATAATTTCTTTGCCGCTCATTGGTTTTTCTTTTAATAAGTTTAAAATATATTGTCTGGAAAACCCTCTAGGGATAACACTGTTTACTCTCGAAAACCAATGGGAAATCATATATTCATAATATCACTAGCGATTTATTAATTTTTCCCTGAATCGATCGGGTATTCAGCAGAACTTACGAATAGTATAGTTAGAATAAAGTATTAAAAAAATATATATTGAATTTTTATTAAGATTTATTAATGACAATGAAATGTCCTGTGTGCGGAAACATTATGATATGGCTAAATGGATCTATTAGTCACGATCCTCCAGTTAAATATTATTCTTGCAGAGACTGTATGATAGGCGTTTCTAAATATTCTGAAACTAATTATGACATTTATGAAATCAAAAATTAATACATAATTTTTAAATCTATTTATTTTAATAAATCTGTTAAAGTAGTGAGATGTATAATAAAAGAAAAATCTCTATAAGAGAACGTCTAGCAGATGTTAATGATATTATAATCCTTCCAGGGGTATATGATGCTTTAACCGCTAAAATTGCCGAGGATGTAGGATTTGAAACCGCATTTCAAACAGGGTATGGTACATCAGCGTCTATGTTAGGAATGCCCGATTTTGGGTTCTTGAATGCTGGAGAAACTTTGGAAAATGCAAAAAGAATTATTAATTCTGTAAATATCCCCATTCTTGTTGATATAGATACAGGATATGGAAATCCTTTAAACGTTTGGAAAATTGTCAAAGATTTAGAAAGAATTGGTGCAAAAGGAATTTTTTTAGAAGATCAAGTCTGGCCTAAACGGTGCGGTCATATGACTGGCAAAACTGTTATCCCAAAAGAGGAATATATTCTCAAATTACATGCTGCCATAGATGCAAGAGAAGACAATGAATTTATCATAGTGGCAAGAACTGATTCACTTGCACAATTTGGAATTGAAGAAGCAATAGAAAGAGGAAAAGAGTATAAAAGAATTGGAGCTGATGTAATTTTTATTGAAGCACCCAAAACCATTGACCAAATGGAATTGATTGCAAAAGAAATTAATGCTCCTTTACTAGCAAATATGATTGAGGAAGGAATAACCCCTAATCTAACTGCTGATCAACTAAGAAAAATGGGCTTTAAAATGGTCGTTTTTCCATTATCTGCATTATATTCAGCGACTTTTGCAATAAAACAAACCCTTCAAACCTTAAAGAAAATGGGCACAACTAAAGAATTAAAGAATAAAATGATTACTTTTCAAGAATTCAATGATCTTGTCAACTTATCAGCATATAGGAAATTGGAAAAAAAATATTCTTCTTAGACCGTATTTTCTTCTTATCGATTGTTTTAGTTCAATAATCTCAATAATTATATAGAATACTGGATTTAGTATTAGAATATCTACTAATGCAAAAATTAAAACCAGATCTTATTGAAAATATCTCAATTTTGAAAAAAGATGTCAAACTAAATAACCATGATGATATTATCTCTAAATTAGACAATAAAATAAAACCAAATAGGAATACTAAAAAAAATGTATGGATTGAAGCATATGGATGCTCTGCTAATATTGCAGATTCAGAAATTATAGCTGGCATCTTAAATAGTCATGGATATAATATAGTGAATTGTATTGATAAATCAGATCTTAATATAATTGTAACATGTTCAGTTAAAGATTCTACTGAACATAAAATGCTTCACCGCATTAAGCAATTAACTGGAAACAATAAACCATTACTAGTAGCAGGATGTCTTACCAAAACTGAACGAAAAAAAATAGAAAAGGTCAATCCAAATGTCAGCTTACTGGGTCCAAATTCTTTAGATAGATCGGTGGAAGCTGTTAATCTTACATTTTCAAATAATAAAACTGTATTTGTTGATGACTCATCAGAAGAGAAAGTAAACTTACCAAGGTTAAGAGTGAATAAATCTATTAGTATTGTAGAAATCGCCTCAGGTTGTTTAAGTAATTGTTCCTTTTGTCAGACTAAACTTTCAAAGGGTAATCTTAAAAGTTATCGTCCTAGGTCCATAATTAGCCAAATAAAAAATGATATTAAAGATGGTTGTAATGAAATATGGTTAACGTCAACTGACAATGGCTGTTATGGAAAAGATATAAAGTCAAATTTAGTTGAATTGTTAAAATTATGTACTCAAGTAGAAGGGAATTATAAAATTCGAGTTGGAATGCTTAATCCAATGTATTTATCTGAGATATTATATGACCTTATTTTAGTATATAAAAATGAAGAGAAAATATTTAAATTTCTACATATACCAGTCCAAAGTGGCAGTAATAAAATTTTAAAATATATGTATCGAGGTCATGATATTAAAATTTTTAAAAAAGCTATATACGAGTTTCGAAAATCTATCCCTGAGATTACAATAGCAACTGATGTTATAGTAGGATTTCCAAATGAGACAGAGGAGGACTTTAAATTGACAATGGATTTAATTAGAGAGTCTGAGCCAGATATCATAAATATATCAAAATATAGTCAGAGATCAGGTACAGTTTCATCAAGGTTAAAGAATATCCCATCCGATCAAAAAAAACTCCGTTCCACAATTTTACATAGTCTTTCTCGGGAGATATCAAAAAGAAGAAATACTCTCTGGACAGGGTGGATTGGTGATGTATATATCGATGAAATAACAAATACATTAGTTCAGGGAAGAAATTATGCCTATAAATCAGTGATTATAAATAATGGTCATACATTAAACCTAAGTATTGGACAAATAATTAAGGTCAAGGTAGTTGATTCTTCTCAATATTCACTTTTTGCAGAATTCTTAGATTTCAAATAGAATTACAAAATAGATTTATTAACAGATAATCTTAAGTAGTCTTATATGTGGCCATTAAGAAGGGTTATTTGAACTATCAATTTTTCTTATAAAGATAAAAACTAATTTATATATTAAAATTATTTATTGTGTATGTTTTGCAGTTGCAGATGTATAAAATGTAAAAGTATGGATTTAGAATATTTTGCGTTTAAAGCTTCTGATGGATTTGAAGAAATTCACCATACATGTAGGTCTTGTAAAATTCATTTTAATCATCTTGATGGTGATACCTATGATCGTTGTGAAAAATGCAATTATAACAATAAATAACTTAACTTTAGGTTATGTTTTAAAACTATCTATTAATTTTTTATGGTATAATCCATTACATTGATTTTTTTCAACAATTTTAATATTTTTAATATTATTTGTACTCTTATCTGTTTTAAAGAACTCAAAACATATCATACACAGTTCCACCATATTTTGAACTTAATTTACTTTTATATTTTTTTATTTAGTTTATTATTTATATCTTCAATATTACATATCAACACTTAAAAGTAAGAAATAGCATTCTTTCACTGGGATGGCCGCCCGAAAAAATACATCTAGAAAAAAAAGATTGATTAGGAAAATTAAACAGAATAGGCCTGTGCCAGCATGGGTTATAATTAAGACGCATAGACAAGTACGATCCAATCCGAAACGTAGACTTTGGAGAAGATCCGACGTTAACATAGGATAATGAATGGTGATTTATGAAGATGTCAAAATCTGATGAGGATACGCTGCATGTGTATACAATTAATCTAGGAAAGGCGTGGTTAACTCCCCAATATCGCCGAACTGATAGAGTCATCAATATGATTAAGGAATTCGCCAAACATCATATGAAAAATGAAAATGTAAAAATAGATCAAGAGTTAAATAAAGAAATCTGGAAACAAGGAAAAACAAATCCACCAAGAAAAGTACGTGTACGAATGTCTCTTGATGATAATGTTGTTTTAGTATCATCTTATCAAGAAAGTTTAAAGGAAAACAAAGTAAAGAACGACAAAAATAAGGATAGTACTTAAACAGATATGAACATATATTTGCATTTACATCTTTGTTTCAAAATATTTAAATTCTGGCTTTAATGTTATTTCTATCCAGGATTACATTTTTTTCATGACAAATCTCATTAAAATTCATTAAATAAACGGGATTTCCCTCGAGGATGATCTATCATTTTCCTCAGGATGAATTGTATGTTTTCTCGCCAGAAATAATAATATGCCACTAAACAATAGTAATACTAGTGCTAACCCTTGAGCTCCTCCATTAGGAATAAAAATCAGATAGATAACAGAAAATACAATACATGAAAATGCCTGTAAACAGTATTGGATAGATGATACTAACTTAGCCTTATTTGCAAAAAATGTAATTCCAAATAGTGCAATACTAGGATAAATTGTAAGCAAAATAAACTGGTCAATATCTATTTCATTATGTGTCAATATTTTAATGAATATTATTCATAATATTTTTCTTTCCTTCCCAATAAGTCTTAATCTAAGATAGGAGCGATCTCAGTTGCAATTTTATTATTAACAAGGGATAATGCATTTTCAAAAGGTAAATTTGCCACATCTTCAACGCTAAAAGGTCCATACTTGTACATATCAACTCCAACAAATTGCTCCATAGGTTTTACAAACATAATTAGTAATTTTTTTTGTTTAATTGTATCTGTTATTTTTTCTAAAATTTTTGGTTGGCCATTGGTTATCAAGGCCGTTATCTCTTTTCTCTTTCTTTTTGATTGAATTTCTCCATCTATGATAAATTTTTCTTCATCTGTCATTTTGGAATATCCCATCTCTAAATTTGAGTTTATATTTCCTATAAGAATTTTTTCTATTCTTATTTGCAGTAAAAGATTCGATATTGTCGATAAATTTTCAATAATTTTCTGCACAATTCTTTTTTCAAGAATGTCATACTCTTTTGCCTTTAAATTTCCAATTGTAATAGCTAGTTTCTGATATGTATCATAAGGTATTTCTTGTAATGAAGAAATTTGATATTCTTTCAAAAGAATATTATATGCCGTTTCTAATGTGAAATACTCTTCCAAATTGTTAGACATTAAGTTAATATGGTAACAGAATCAAGTTATAATAATTCCGTTTTTCTATTTAAAATTCTGAAAGCCTTAATTATGAGGTACTTGATTATTACCAACTGATTTGCCATATAGGATTATTGAAGGAAGAATTGAAGAACAAAATTTTAGTTCTGATGACATTATGGATAAATTAGAAAAAGATGATATTAAGTTTATAGATTTACAATTTACTGGACTTTTTGGAAAATTCCATCATATTACTATTTCTGCAAATATGTTTAAAAAAACAGATTTTGAAAATGGATTACCAAAAGTTGATGGTTCTTCAATCCGTGGATTTACTGAAATTCATGAATCTGATTTAATTGTTAGACCAGACGCTTCTACTTATGCTATAATTCCTTGGATAGAGAAATACAAAACATGTAGATTGATTTGCGATATTTTAAGAGGCGGCTCTAACAGAATACAATTTTTGAGGGATCCTCGAGGTATCGCAAAGAAGGCTGAAAAATATGTTAATGATAATGGTTATTCGTTATCATATTGGGGACCAGAAGTTGAATTTTTTGTTTTTGATAAATTGTTAGTAAATACCCTTACCCCCTATCATGGTCAAAGTTATGAAATAATTTCGAAAGAAGCTCCTTGGGCTTCTGATGGATTTGGATATACCCTCAATCTAAAGGAAGGCTACCTTCCTAGTGCTCCAGGTGATAGTTTAATGAGTTTCCGCAATGAATGTGTAGACATTCTTAGCAATAATTTTGGTATTGCATGTGATGCACACCATCATGAAGTTGCAACAGCTGGACAGTGTGAGATAGATATACGATATGATACATTAGTAAATGCTGCAGATTCTGTCCAAAGTTATAAATACATTGTAAAAAATGTTGCCAAAAAACACAACATGATAGCTACTATGATGCCAAAGCCAATAGCACTTGATAATGGCTCTGGTTTACATGTTAATATCAGTCTTTGGAATGATAGCACTAACTTATTTTTCGATCAAAATGATGAGTATGCTGAAATTTCTGAATTAGCTAGATATTTTTGTGGAGGTATATTAGAGCATTCTTTTGCACTCGCAGCAATTGTAGCCCCTACAACCAACTCATATAGACGATTAGTTCCAGGATATGAAGCTCCTGTGTATGTAGCATGGAGTACTGGTAATAGATCAGCTATAATACGTATTCCAGGACATTTTAGAGGAGAAAAATTTGCAAGTATGAAAAGAATCGAATTTCGTGCTCCTGATCCCTCGTGTAATCCCTATCTAGCTTTTTCTTGTATTGTTGCAGCGGGTTTAGATGGAATAAAGAAAAAAACATCTATAGGTGATCCTATTGATGAAGATATTTTCAAAATGACCTCAAAACGAAGACGCCAACTTGGAATAAAACAATTACCAACTAGTTTATTAGATGCAACTGAGTCTTTAGATTCTGATAGAGAGTTTCTTAAACCACTATTTGATGGCTCAGTAATTGATAGATTGATAGAGCGTTCAACAAATGAATATAGAGAAGTTACTTTAAGACCTCATCCACATGAATTTTCTTTATATGCCGATGTATAAGTATAAGAATTTCAGTTAGTTTAATTAATATTAATTTATTTATTATTTTGTATTATTAAAGGTCATCAATTTTCTTTGCCAATATAAAGTCATATTCACTTAACCCATTAACTTTGTGTGTAGATAAAAATATTTTTACTTTGTTAAAAACATTAAATAATTCTGGATGATGATCTAATTTCTCTGATTCTAATGCTATCTTCGTAATAAAACCAAAGGCTTGAGTAAAATTTTTAAATTCAAAAGATTTACATAATTTACCGTTTTCGATTTGCCAATTTTTTATTTCTTTTAACTTCACTTCAATTTCATTATCCGAAAGTTTTTTACAATTATTCAACTAAAAAAAGTTAGTTTATTACTATTAATGTATTTTACTATAGTCAACAATTATCCTAAAATATTTTTATGTAGTCTTATCTCTTTAGAATAGATTCATTTTTTGATAATCGAAATATAAATAAAGCAGATGAATACTCTTCCGTGTATGAGCTCAAGCAAAAAACCACATATGAATCTCGTGGTTACAGGACATGTAGATAATGGTAAATCTACAATTGTAGGCCATTTAATGGTTGATTTAGGAGTTATTGATCAAAGGACTATAGAACAATTTGCAAAAGAATCAGAAGCTACTGGTAAAGGTGATACTTTCAAATATGCATGGGTTTTAGATAGTATCAAAGATGAAAGGGATCGAGGAATTACCATAGATCTAGCCTTTCAGAAATTTGAAACTACGAAGTTCTTCTTTACGTTAATTGATGCCCCAGGTCATAGGGACTTTATTAAAAATATGATAACAGGTGCCTCCGAAGCTGATGTGGCTATTTTAGTTGTTTCCACCAAACCAGGAGAAACAGAAGCCGCAACAGAACCTGGAGGGCAAGCAAGAGAACATGCTTTTCTATGTAGAACATTAGGAGTAGGACAAGTAGTAGTTGCATTAAATAAAATGGATGATTCCAACTATTCAGAAGCAAGATATAATGAAGTCAAAGGCATCGCAGAAAAAATGCTAAAAATGGTGGGTTATAATACCAGTAAAGTGAATTTTGTTCCTGTTTCTGGATGGAAAGGTGATAATTTAGCAAAAAAATCTGAAAATATGGGTTGGTATAAAGGACCAACTTTATTAGAAGCACTAGATTCATTCGAGCCTCCAGAAAAACCAATTGGGAAACCCTTAAGAATTCCAATTCAAGATGTCTATTCAATTACTGGTGTAGGTACTGTTCCAGTAGGCAGAGTAGAAACAGGTGTTGTTAAGGCTAATGATAAAGTAATAGTCATGCCTGCAGGAGTAACCGGAGAAGTCAAATCTATAGAAACACATCATACTCAAATGGATTCAGCCGAAGCAGGTGATAACATAGGATTTAATTTAAGAGGAATTGACAAAAAATCTATTCATAGAGGCGATGTTATAGGACATCCAGATAAACCTCCAAGTGTTGCTAAAGAATTTGAAGCTCAAATAATAGTAATCCACCATCCAACTGCTATGGCGCCAGGTTATACGCCAGTTTTACATGCTCATACCGCACAAGTCGCAGCGACTCTATCGGATTTTGTTGCCAAAATTGATCCTAAAACTGGGGGAGTTTTAGAAGAAAAACCAAAATTTCTTAAAACAGGAGATGCAGCAATTGTAAGAATTAGACCAGTCAGACCTCTTGCTATAGAAACTTTCAAAGAATTCCCGGAAATTGGCAGATTTGCATTAAGGGATATGGGTACTACAATTGCTGCTGGAGTTATTAAATCCATTTCAGAAAAATATGAAAAGAAGTAAAAGGGAAAATTACAATGCCTCAGGAAGCTAGAATCAAACTAACAAGCACAAATCTTTCTACGTTGGAAGGTGTTTGTTCCGAAATAAAAGGAATAGGTGAAAAAAGCGGTGTAAATTTAAAAGGTCCTTATCCACTACCTACAAAAAAAATGAAAGTAGTAACAAGGAAATCTCCCTGTGGCCAAGGGACAAATACATGGGATAAATATGAGTTAAGAATTCATAGACGAGTAATCGATTTAGGTGCTGATGATAAAGCTATTAGACAGCTTATGAGATTGAGAATACCTGATGATGTCTATATAGAAGTATCTCTCACTTAAATTTTTATAATTATGCCTAACAAATAATTATTGTACCAATGTTACCATATTAAAAAAAAATTCCATTAATATTAAAATTATAAAATGAATTTATTCTGGTCAGTAGTGTTATTACAATCACTTTTATTACTGCTCTTTAATTTTAATCAAAGTTTTGCAGAATCATCTACATCGGAAAATGATTTTAAATCATATAAAAATAAAAATAATGCTGTAGAATTAATGTATCCATCAGATTGGACATATGTTGAATTTAGAGATAAAATTTCTGATAATGATCTCTTTATAATAATTAGTTTCATTTCCCCATTAGATTCTTCTTTAGATACATTTCAAGAATATTTTACTATTAAATCAAAAATTCTGGATCCAGGAGATTCTTTTTCTAACCACTTTAATTCATATTTAGAAAAACTAAAGAACACTTTAACAAATATAAATATATCCAATATAGAAGATATCTCCACGAGTAATAAATTTATAGAATATTCATTTTCGCCTCCACAATCAGGATTAATTATAAACAAAGATGAATATATCTTTCTAAAAAATTCTACGAATGTATTTCATATTGAATTCACTTCTAGTAGTTATGATTATAAAACATTCAAGCCATTGATTAATAAAATAATGTCATACTTTCGTATTACTTAACATGATATTTGATGTATTATAAAAAAGTAATTGAAAAGAAAACCTTTATGTATTGATCTTATCGAAACGTTGAGAAACGTCTTCCCAGTTTATAACATTCCACCAAGCAGAAATGTAGTCAGGTCGTTTGTTCTGATATTTGAGATAGTATGCATGTTCCCATACATCACATCCTAAAAGTGGTATTAAACCTTCAGTTCTTGGACTGGTCTGATTTGGCATTGCTTTGTATTCTACTTTACTGGTGGATGGATTATAGACAAGCCAACCCCAACCACTCCCTTGAATCAATGTGGTGGTAGAAGAGAATTTCTCTTTAAAGTCTGAAAAACTGCCAAATGCCGAATTTATTGCATTAGCAATAGGTCCACTTGGTTCACGTCCTCCATTTGCTTTCATGTTATGCCAAAATATTCGATGGTTATCAAATCCTCCTCCGTTAAAGTTGATTGCACTTTTTTGATCAGCAGGAACTTTATCAAGATTAGATAATATTTCCACAATATCTTTTTCTTGAATTTCAGGAGAACATTTCTCGAGTGCTGCATTGAGTTTATCGGTATAAGTTTGATGGTGTTTCGTATGATGTATTTCCATAGTTCGTGCGTCAATATATGGTTCTAGTGCATCATAATTGTAAGGTACTGGAGGTAATTCATATTTTACCATACATATATTTTTTTTTGTAATTATTAACCTTTGTGTTATCTAATATACTACGATGACTTGACTTGATTTTATATCTACTTCCTTCTTTGCCAGAGAGAAACATATTTATTGAAATTTAAAATTCTATTTTAACTGCTTACTCATGGTTATTAATAAGGAACTGCTAGAAAAACGGAAAAAAATATCTCAACACAGACCTAAATTTGTAAGACAGGAAAGCTGGAGATACGACAGGCTTGCAGAAAACTGGAGGAAGCCTAAAGGGAAAGATAATAAAATGAGACTACAAGTTTCTGGCGTTCCTCAATTGGTAAAAGTTGGATATAGAGGCCCAAGGGTCGCTAGGGGACTTCATCCATCAGGATATGTTGATAATTTAGTTTATAATATCAATGACCTGTTATCATTAGATTCAAAAAAAGATGCTGTAAGGATAGGTCATATCGTTGGAAAATTAAAGAAAAAACAAATTTTGGCTAAAGCAGCTGAATTGGGATTAAAAGTTTTGAATCCAGGGAAAGATTCTAAATTACAAAATAAATCAGAAATAAAGGAGAATGAATAAAAGATATGGTTGTAAATCTTAAAAAGAAACGCGAATTAGTCGCTAGAATGCTTAATGTTGGTTCTAATCGTGTTAAATTTGAGCCTGATAAGCTTGATGATATAGCCGATTCTATAACAAGAGAAGATATTAGATCTTTAATTAAAAATAGAGTGATATGGACATCGAAGCCTAAAGGAACATCTCGCGGTAAAGCTAAAGCAAAATTAGATACAAAAAAGAAGCATGGAACAGGTGCTGGATCTAAGAAAGGTCGTAAAACAGCAAGAACAGGAAAAAAAGAATTATACGTAAAAAAAATAAGAGCAATGAGATATCATTTGAAAGTATTAAAAGATAGAAACGATGTTAACCGTGAAATATACTGGACTTTGTATAAAAAAATTAATGGAGGTCAAATTCGCTCCTTGACTCACTTAAGAGCTACCGTAAAAGATTGGAAATCACAATGAGTTCAGAAGATACTATTATTTATCAATTAAAATCATTTATGATTGAACTGGACCTATTGATCAGTTTTTCTCTTAAACTAATAACCTGGGACCTCTTTTCTCCATCCAAGTTAGTTTGAAGCAATACATTTAATCCTTCCACTATGTATTTTATATTGGGTAAAGTAAGAATATCTCGATCATCCCGATCATCTTGATGATTTTCTTCCCAATTACTCATACTTTAGGATGTTTTGTGTTAATGTTAAATGTTTGGATTTCAATTTAATAAATTAATTGATGTAATTACTAAAATATTTGTTTTTTTTTGATTATTTGATTATATGTTATTTACCTTAATTACTTCGGAAAAGGATCCAGCTAGTAAAACAATGCTAAAATATTTACAAGAAGACAAAAAATTCCATGAAAAACGAAATTTCTATTTAACTTCTTCTTTGTACGATAATATTTCAGTGTTTATATCTCCAGACCAATTACTATTTTCTGATAGTATAGATTCCAAATGCAAAGAAACCGATGTATTGATTTTTCTTTCCAGGCATCAATCACAAAGTAAGATTCCCTCTTTGACCTGTCATTTTCCAGGAAATTATTTTACAAATTCTTATGGTGGAAATAACTGCGAGTTAGGAATTGCATATCCCTCATTGCAAAAGAATTATCTTTTAAAAATATTCCAATTAAGAGAAAAGGTTCCTTGGTGTGATATAACTATAGAAACTACACATCATGGTCCCACTAGTATAAAAAAACCTGTTATGTTTGTTGAAATAGGTTCATCTGACGACCAATGGAGTAATATTGAGAATGTATCATTCGTATGTGATTCTTTATTAGATACATTAACAAAAAAAATTTGGCCTGCAAAAGATATTGCGATAGGACTAGGAGGAAATCATTATGGTTCCAAATTCAACAAACTAATACTAAATACTGAATATGGAATAGGTCACATAGCAAATAAATACAATTTATTTAATATTAATAAGGATATGCTAAACCAGATGATTTCAAAATGTTATGAAAAAGTTACACATATAATAATTGACCAAAAGGGTTTGGGTAATGAAAAAGTAAGAATAATGAATCTATTGAAGGAAATTGAATTAGAAGTGATTAAAATATAAATTCCTCATAATTGTACGATTAAATACTTATATGTATTGTTAGTGATGAAATTTCATTATATTTCTAAAGTAGTATTTTTTTTTATTATAAATGGATAAAAAGCATTTTAATATAATAAATCTAAAAGATATAGATAAGAAAAAAGAGATGTGTCTCCTTTAGAAATTGAACATATATATACATATATACAATACTCTATCATCAACTTTATCAAAAGAGAAGAAGAATTTATTAGAGATTTTATAGATAATAAAATTATGTTTTTTTCTACTTAATTTATCAGTTATAATTAGTAAACCTGTAGTGTCAACACTTTAGAAGTTCGAGTATTCTTAAACGACTCACAACTAATAAAGACCTTTTTTAGATTTGTTTTTATATTCTAATTTTATATATTTATTATTGAGAAAATTCTCAGAAAAACCTCCAATGATTATAATATCTGGGTCTTGTTTGAATTTTGATAAAGAAAGAAAGAAAATAATTGAATTAATAGAATATTTGCAATTTTCGGTTAGTTCACAAATTAATTCTGAAGTGTCATCTAATGGTGCAGCTTTAGGATGGGATTTCTTCAATATCTATTTTGACATTTCTCTTATAGAAAAATTGAGAGAACATTTTCCTGAAATCTCCAAAGAAGAAGGAATAACTCTTGAACAACAATTCGTATTATGGCTTATAAAGCAATTTAAAAGACGAAATCTGGACTATCATCTTAAGCTAAGTGACATTCCCTATGAAAATACAAAAGGGTTCAGATTAGATCCAAACAATTATCGTGACGATAGTCTGTTGGAAGATTTAAGATAAATTATTCTTTCAAATGCCTTTTTATCCATCTATTATCATTATTATTATTATTTTTTCCATTACTGGTGAATATGCTTATAATTAGTGTTTGAAATAGATAACACTTTTTATAAGAATTAAGGTGTGTTTAAAATAAGCTTAATTGATAACTATTAATACGAGGCTATAAATTTTTTATATACTCATGACTCTATTACAAAAACCTCAGTTAGGCTGTTGGGATTTATCCGAATTAGTAGATGAGGAAAAAAATAATATAAAAAATTATTTAAAAATATTACATTATGATGTCAAAAAATTCAGAGAAAACCGTGAATTACTTAATGATAACATTTCTTCACAAAAATTTTCTAAAATGCTATTACAATTGGAGAACATTTCAGAGAAATTAAGTATGGTATTAGGTTTTGCACATTTGCAATATTCCTCCAATACTTCTTCTAATGAATATTCTGCCTTTGTTACAGAAATGGAGTTATTAAGTACTGAAATTTCTAATAATTTAATATTTTTTGATATATGGTTCAAACATACTCTAAAAGAAAAAGATGCAAATAGAATTATTCAAACTGTCGATCCTATTTATAAACAATTTCTTATACATAAAAGAGTTTTAGGGAAATACACCTTGTCTGAAAATGAAGAAAAAATTGTTAATATACTAGAAGTAACAGGACCAAATGCATTAGTCAAAATATATGATCGAATGACAAATAATTTTGAATTTATTCTGGAAATAAAAGCAAATAACAAAATAAAAAGAAAAAAAATTCTAAATAAGGAAAAATTAATGTCACTAGTTAGAAGTAACAAATCAGAGGAAAGGAAAGCTGCATACAAATCATTGTTCAATGTATATAAAAACAATAGTGGAGTTTTAGGTGAAATATATTTAAATTTAATAGTACAATGGCATGATGAAAACATTAAAATCCGTGGTTTTGATTCACCAATTTCGGTAAGAAATATCTATAATGATATAAGTGATACTGTTGTATCTACATTATTAGACACATGCAAGAAAAATTCTTTCATTTTTCATAAATATTTCAATTTAAAAGCAAAAATGTTAAAATTAAAAAAACTAGAACGTTATCACTTATATGCGCCTCTTGTTAAAAAAGGAATAATACAAAAAAAATATACCTATGAGCAAGCAGTAAACATAGTTTTAAATGTTTTTGAGTCATTTGAACCTAAATTTCGAGATTATGCAGAAATAGTTTTTAATAAAAATCATATTGATGCAGAAATAAGAAAGGGGAAGATGAGCGGAGCATTTTGTTCTACTATTTCTCCTAAATTAACTCCATATGTTCTATTGAATTATGATGGTATGTATCGTGATATTTCTACAATGGCTCATGAATTTGGACATGCTATACATAGTATTTGTTCTTCAAATTTGCCAATTGCTGTCTCTCATGCTCCTCTTCCTTTAGCTGAAACAGCTTCTGTCTTTGCCGAAATGTTGTTGAATGAAAAGTTAGCAGAAGAAATGACAGAGCAAGAAAGATCTATTCTATTAGCGGAACAAATTGATGATATGTATGCAACTATTATGAGACAATCATATTTTACATTATTTGAAATTGATGCACATACTAAAGTCATAGAAAACAATGCTAATATTGATAATATCTCCTCTTTATATCAAAAGAGTCTCCAGGATCAGTTTGGAAATTCAGTAATAGTTTCCGATGATTTTATGTGGGAATGGACATATATACCACATTTTTATCATACTCCTTTTTATTGTTATGCATACGCTTTCGGCAATCTTCTCGTTTTATCATTGTTTCAAATGTACAAAAAGGAGGGAAAATCTTTCATCCCAAAATATTTGAATTTACTTTCTGCAGGTGGATCAAAAAACCCAGAAACTTTATTAACTGAAATTGGTTTCGATATTTCTAACAAAAGGTTTTGGCAGCAAGGTTTTGATCTCTTGTCAGAAAAAATAGGTGATTTAGAAAAAATTCTGTAGTTTTATATTAGTATTAATTAGCTCTTGATATATATACGCTACAACTTTATTGGTAATATTACTAAATTATTTATTTTTGTTAATGTAGTTATCTAATATCGCTTAATTTTTTTTTGATACTAAGTTTATTGTTTCTCGGAATGAGAACCTTATATCTCATAATAAATATCACTAAAGTAATAGAAAAAATTGTAAAATATATATATTAAAAAATTTTCTCTAAATTTTATTCTGCAGTTACTTTTGAAAAGAATGAAATGTTTATTTGTAATCTTAATGTTAATTACCAATACAAATTTTAAAATTCTTAATGAATAATAATTTATAGTTCTTGAAGGTAAATTCCTCACAAAATCATACAAGCTAAAGAAACTATAGTTAATACAAACATAGCAAATAAACAAACGTAAATCCTTTTATTTTGGTATAATTTCACCGGATACAGAACTAAATTTTCTCATTTTTTTATGTCCAGTTTTTTCTTTATGATCTTCAGCATCTGAATTGAAAAAAAAACTACTTTGGCAATCTTCACAAAACCAAATTTTATTTAAATCCTCTGGATGCACATTTATTAAATAAATCTCTGCAATATAAGAAATTAGATAATATCTAATATACAATTTATAGAAACTAAGTGCTATTTCAAACTTATATTTTTTTTATAACGTATAATCTTAAGGTAGAATCATATATTTTATTATTATAATCCAAATAAATTGAGATATGAGGATCTATTAATTTATTTTATATCTAATGTACCCAGTAAGACAAAATAATGTTCAAAATATTATTTACCTCTATGTAATTGTCAAACTCGAGGTATGGTCTTACATTTTCGATCCTTGGAATTATTAATCTGTTCCTGAATTACAATTTTCAACTACTATTACTACACTGTACAAATTATTTCTCGTAATACTGTATGGGGAAATTAGGATCACTTACACATTCCGCATAGCTGCAACAGATTTAGTTGATATCTATTCAAATAAAGAATTTAAACTAATCCTATGATTTTTTCATACGATAGTGCATCTTCTAGTTCTTTTTCACTCATCAATTTTTTTCCTAAAATTAGTTCTCGTATTTCTGTACCAGTTTTTAATGATTCTTTATATATTTCTGCTGCTGTCAAGTATCCAATATATGGATTTAATAAGGTTATGAGAATAGGACTTTTTTCTACTTGTTGCTTTAATCTTTCAGCATTTGCTTGAATTCCATTAATAAAATTCGTTGCAAAAATTGGCAAGAAATTTATTAACATGTCAGTGGCATCTAAGACGTTCTTTAACATTCCTGGCATCATTACATTTAATTCAAACTGTCCCGCTTGTGCAGCCATGGTTACAGAAACATCCTTTCCTATAATATCAAAGCAAATCATGTTTAAACATTCAGCCAAAGAAGGATTGACCTTTCCTGGCATGATAGAAGAACCCGCATGAACTGCTGGAATGAGTATTTCTGCTAGGCCTGCTAATGGGCCAGAGGCCATAAGTCTTAGATCATTAGCAATTTTTATTAGTTCAATTGCCAAATTCCTTAATCCAGAAGAAAAATTAGCTATATCGAATTTGCTTTGGAGAAAAAAGTGAAGGTTTGCAGAGCTTTTTAAATTTAGACCGGAAATATTAGAAAGATGTTTAACAATTTTTTCTCGATAGCCTTTGGGCGTATTGACACCAGTTCCAACTGCTGTTCCACCTATTCCAATTAACTCTAATTTTCTTTGGCTATTAATAATTTCTTCTTTAGCTTTCTCTAGTGCATAGGCATATACTTCAAACTCAGAGCCTAATGTTACAGGAATAGCGTCCATAAGATGAGTCCGCCCAATTTTTATGATATTTTTAAAATCAATAGATTTGGCTTTCAAAGATACTATCATTAAATCAAGTGATTTTATAACTAAATTAATGTTCATTAATATTGCAATATGCATTGCTGTTGGAAATGTATCATTACTTGATTGAGACATATTAACATGGTCATTAGGACTAATAATGCTATAATCGCCTTTACGTTTTCCTAGAATTTCTAAGGCCCGATTTGTGATTATTTCATTTGTATTCATATTAAAAGCAGTACCAGCGCCAGAATTAATGGCGTCTACAACAAATTGGTCTAAGAATTGTCCTGATAAAATTTCATCACAAGCTTGAATAATTACTTTAGCAATTTTCTCATCTAAGATTTGTAATTCAAAATTAGTTAATGCTGCTGATCTTTTAATCATAACGTAACCTTTTATAAGGTTTAGATGAGATTTATTACCAGTTACTTTATACTGTTCTAATGCACGAGCTGTAAATGGACCATAATATGCATTATCAGGAACTTTAAATTCTCCTAATGAATCTTTGTCTATTCTAAATGACATTATAATGACTATAAAATTCTCATTTATATAATACTAGTTAACGAGAACAGAATAATTTAAACTACATCGTTTTCTATAATCATTAATAAAAGTTTATATAACATATTTATATAGTCCACAAACCGCATACCAGTATGCCGCAAACTAAACCCATTGTAAGTATTGAGAATGTTGTCGCTTCAGCAACTATAAATCAAACAGTTAATTTAAATCAAATCACACAAATATTTCCAGACGTTGAATATCACCCCGATCAATTTCCGGGTCTTGTTTTTAGACTTAAATCTCCAAAAACTGCTACTTTAATTTTTAGCTCGGGAAAAATGGTATGTACAGGAGCAAAATCAGAAGATCAGGCAATAAAAGCCGTCAAAAGTGTCGTTCAAAAGTTAAAAAAAGGAAGTATCCAAATTGAAAATGAACCCATAATTGAAATACAAAATATTGTTGCATCCGCAAGTCTAGGAGGCAAAATTCACCTAGAATTAGCTGCTAGAGTGCTTCCTCGCAGTATGTATGAACCTGAACAATTTCCTGGATTAATTCATAGAATGTTAGATCCCAAAACAGTTATCCTTCTGTTCGCAAGTGGGAAGTTAGTTTGTACAGGAGCTAAAAAAGAAGCAGAAGTATATCGCGCTGTACATAATCTTCATAATCTATTAGAAGAAAAGAACCTTATGATCTATGAAGGGTAATTAATTTTTGAAATTCAACATTTGTGCTTTATATATAACTCTTTTTCATAAATAATACTTACAAACTCATTGATAGTTAAAAAAATATAAAGTTATTCCATTTGTATTAAAAATATTTATTATTCTATTGTACCTTTTGAAAGATACAAAAAATCTTTCATTATACCTCAATTCTGTCTAATATTTTTGTAAAGCTGTTAAGTGTTATTCTATAATAATTATATCCTAAATTAAAAGTTTAAGATTTTCCAACTTTTTAATAACATATTAATTCCATCGCTAATCGTTTTTAATCCAATATAAATTACTGATTTAAACATTTCCTATGCTATTGGTTTAAGAAATATTTTATAAAAAACCATTTATATATATTATGAAACAGATTTATTTTAATTCTTATAATCATATTCATGCCAGAGATATGGCTTGGTTACGGTTCCACAGATGTAGTGTTAGATATTAAACAAGAAAATTTACTTTACTGTTACCCAGAGTTAAATTTGTTATCTGATGAAAATATAAAAGATATTCTAACAGATATAAAGTTTTCAAAGAAAACTCTCATTTTTCCATTATCCTCTTCAAAGTCAATAATAAAAATAATATCTTTTTTAATAGAAATTAACAAAACTGATATCACAAAGGAAATTGAAATTGGAACATTTTACGAATATTTTCTTCAAATCAAAAATCATTTTGATGATAATATTAGAATTTTTCAAATGGATAAAAAAGATTTTTATGAAAAAATCAAAAATTTTGATAATGTTATTTTTATTTCCAAGATTGGATATGAACCTCTTTTTGGATTCAGTATAACTCCCTCTATGCTGATAAGAAATTGTGTTAATGGTTTGATGGATGAAATTTTTCATTCTAATGAAATTATAAGTCCTAATCCTGGTCAAATAGGAGATCCACTTAAAATGGCCTTAGAGTTTTATGATAAATTAGGTCTCTATTCTATAGAGGTTTTAGCTAACCAATATGGAATTTCTCATCTTTATTATGGATTTAATTCAACATTTATTAAATCGTCAGTATCTAATTTTAAATCAAGTACTAATTTTAATCTCGGTGAGCAAAAGTCATTAATAATTAGCTCAGGTATGGAACCTGAAAATCATAGCACTCTTACTAACTCATTATATTCATTATGGAATTCTATAGGCATTTTGAAAAATCAAGGAATGGCTGTTTTACTAGCAGAAAATAGCCATGGTATAGGTGATGGCGCTTTAACTATGTATTTAGAAGGTAAATTGAATCTTTCTCAAATCAAAAAAATTAATTATGTAAAGGGATTGGAGCATCTAGTTTATCTTGAGAATTTAAAGAATAAGTATTATCTTGGTCTAGTTTCTTCAATACCTTTCCATTATACTAAAACAAAATTAGGATTTAATACTTTTAATAATGTTAAAGAAGTTTTACAAAATATGCTTACACGTTATGGAAAATCAAATAAGATTACGATTTGCCCTGAACCTTCTATTACGTTTTTTATAAATCAATAAGAAGATTTGAATATTGGAGATATTTCAATCGATTTAGTTATAATCCAGAATTTGTTCTATTATATAAAGTTAAATACCTTGTCAAGTTAAATATAAAAATTGCAATCCATTCTTCGAAGTGTTGGTGGTTATGTTATTCGTAATTGCGAAGAAAAAGATCTTCCATTTGTTATTAATATAAACATGTTAACACTTCCAGAACATTATTCTGACTATTTTTTTAGTTCTATTTTAGCAGAATTACCAGAAGCATTTATTGTAGCGGAAATAAAAAATCAGATAGTAGGTTACATTATGTGTAAAATAGAATTCGGTTTCTCAAATTTCAGAAAGTTAGGTTTTGTAAAGAAGGGTCATGTGGTATCCGTTGCAGTTTTAGAAGAACATCAAGGAAAAGGTGTAGGAACAGCATTAATGTTCGAAGGAATTAACGGAATTATTATTAGAAAAAGTGATGAAATTTATTTGGAAGTTAGAGTAAGTAATGAAAGTGCAGTTCAACTATACAAAAAACTAGGTTTCATTATAAAATCTAGATTAAAATCATACTATCGGGATGGCGAAGACGCATTTTTAATGGCCAAAGATCTTAGTTAGATATATAATATTACAACTGGATTTCTTATGATAATGAAAAGTAACAGACCTACTGGCATTTTTCTTTTAATTGTTCCTACAGTAATTTTTGTAATCTATATATATCTATTATTTGCTTCAAATCTAGATTTGCTTTTGATAAAACTTACCATTGTAGGAACTGTAGGAATAATTGTTTCCGTATTTATTTGGATTGGATATACTATGATTTCTACTTCTAATCCTAATGAGATTACAGATGATAACATTTAAAGTATCTCTAAATCAAAAACTGTTTGATATATTCTGGGACCAACCTCTCTTATTACTCTTCCACAAATTATCTTATATTGGTAAAATTGGAAATTATTATGACAGTTTAGTTTTCCTTCTTCCAGTGCATGCAATTTATTTTTGGCTTTAATATGAGCAAAATAGTGAATAATCCCTTTATTATTTTCAAGAGCCATAATTGCTGAATCAATAAATTCTGCTGCTTGTTCAGGAAGTGGCATAAGAACCCTAGTAGCTTTACCTTTTAATTGACTAGATATAATTGCTCTAGCATTACCCAAAATAGGAATAACTCTATCTTGAACTTTGTTTAACTTGGAGTTAATTATACACAAATCGTTTGCATCAGGATTCGAATCTATGCTATATACAATACAGTCTGGATTTTTTTTCGCAAGAATAATTGAATATGTTCCTATTCCTGCAAACATATTAATGATTATTTCATTATTTTTTATCAGCTTGGAAACTCTCAGTCTTTCAGTGGAAAGACGAGGAGAAAAATATGTCTTTAATACATCTACTTTAAATATGCATCCATGCTCTCTATATTCTGTAATCGATTTATTAATTCCTGATAAAAAACATAGTTTTCTTGTTCTGTACTCTCCTTGTACTGAAGAGATTTGTTGAAAGACAGTTTTTATTGTCTTAATTTTATTTATCAATATTTTGGCTATAATTTCTTTTTTTCCCTCTAGTTCATCGGGAATTTTAATTATTATTATATCACCAATTATGTCAAATGATGAATAAACCTTTTCAATTTCCTCTTTTGCAAATACATCTTTTAATGCATTTTTAAGCATCGACCCCATATTGTCTTACCATATCTTTATCTTTTTATGTAGTAATATTCTCCTGAATTTTTTTGTAATTTATCTAATTGACTTCCATTTTTATTTACTCGTGGTCGTCCAGTAGTCTCATCCCTTCTATAAGTAATAGCTAATTCTCTAAGAAATAGGTTCATACCTTCGATCTTAGACATGGGTTTGCTCGCTATACCATATACACCTTGGTTCCCATTAAATATTATTAAAGAATCAGAAACTATATCAATTAATTGCATATCATGATCAATAATTATTGCTGATTTTCCTTGCGCTCTTACAAACCTTTGAATAAATTTTGCTAATGCTATTCTCTCTTCGATATCGAGAAAGGCTGAAGGTTCATCTAATGCATAGATATCAACATCTCTCATTAATGATATTGCTATTGCTACTTTTTGTAATTCTCCTCCACTTAAATTCTTTACATTTTTTTCATACAGTTTTTTAATTCCCATTGGAATAATAATTTGTTCCTCTGCAATGCTTCCTTCTATAATATTTTGATATGCTGTGTATAATAATGACTTAACATCAGAATCATATTCTTGATTTATATATTGTGGTTTATAGGAAATTTTAGCATTGGTTGCTATCTTTCCAGTATTCGCGTTCTCTACCCCTGCAATCATTTTCATAAAAGTTGTTTTTCCTAATGCATTTGCTCCAATCACTCCAACAACTTCGCCTTTTCTAATTTTTCCCTCTGAAACTTTGAGACGAAAAGCATTAAAATATTTTTCTAATTCTGAATATTGAGTGACAATGTTGTTTAAAATAAAATCATCAATAGGATTGAATGTATCAAATCTGAATTTTTTTTCTCTAAATCTTATATTTTCTGAGGGAATAAAACCGTCTAGGAAATTATTTATTCCTGATTTGGTTGACTGTAAACTGGAAACAATTCCATAGGCTCCAGATTCACCGTATAATATGTGAATATAGTCAGACAAATAATCTAATAAAGTTAAATCATGCTCGATAACCATAACTGTTTTTCCTTTGGAAGCAAGATTTTGTATTACTTTAGCTACGGCTAATCTTTGATAAATATCATTATATGATGATGGTTCATCAAAGAAATAGTACTGTACATCTTTAATTGCAGCAACAGTGACTGCTAATCTCTGTAATTCTCCTCCACTTAATTCATTTAGATTTTTATTTAGTGAATTTTTCAAACCTAGTTTTTCCGAGATTTCATCTGAAGTTTTATTTTCATCAAATTTCTTTAAAATCTCATTTACTGTTCCCTTGAACACCTTTGGTATCTTATAAACTAACTGAGGTTTTATCGATACCTTAAAATTCCCATTAACAATTTTTTCAAAATGTGACTTTAATTCAGAACCGTGAAACTTTTCAATAACATCCTCCCATTGAATATTTGAATCATAATTGCCAAAATTAGGTTTAAGATTCCCTGATAATATATTTACAATAGTAGATTTTCCCATACCATTTCTACCAAGCAGACCTACAACAGAACCTTTCTTTGGAGTTGGTAAATGATAGAGCCTAAAAGAATTTATTCCATATTGATGAATTTTGTGTTCATCCAATTCTTTTGGTAAATTTACTATTACAATTGCTTCAAAGGGACATTTTTTAACACATATTCCGCACCCGGTACATAGATCTTCGGAAATTACTGCTTTAGCATCCTCTTCCCTCTGAACAATGCATTGACCCCCTGTTTTATTTACTGGACAATAAATAATACATTCTAATCCGCATTTTTTTGGTTTACATAATTCTTCATCTAAAACTGCTACTCTCGCTGTTGATTCAGGGTTTCCCATTTGTTTATATTTTTTACATTTATGTATTATATCTCTTGCTAGGTTGCATTTTTTGGTTGTTGTTATTGTATGTTTTATATATTTAAAAACGAATAAATTAACCTTATGATACTTTTTATTTAGCCGGTCATAGTGGCAGGGCGCGACCCGGACTCATACCGAACCCGGAAGTCAAACCTGTCGTCGCTGCCTAGTACTGACCTACGTGAGTGGTTGGGAAAGGGCAGTGCTGGCGTTGAAAAATTTTAAATTTTATTAAATTATGTTAAATTTTATTGAGTCTCATTTAAAATAAACTTGATTATTGTTCGTATCCCAAAACCTGTTGCTCCAGGTGGATTATATGATTTTGACAAACTTCCTTCTTGATTCCATGCAGTTCCCGCAATGTCAAGGTGCACCCATGGTGTATTTTCTACAAAATTTGATAAAAAAGCTGCTGCAGTGATGGCTCCAGCAGCTCGTCCTCCGATATTTTTAATATCCGCATTTTTACTTTTTATCTGCTCATGATGATCCTCTAATAATGGTAATTCCCACATTTTTTCATCGGTAACTTTAGATATATCAAGAATTTTTTGGATTAATTTTTCATCATTACCTATTATGCCGGCCATATTACTACCTAATGCTATAATGCAAGCTCCTGTCAATGTAGCCATATCAATTATTAGCTTGGGCTTATATTGCTTAATTCCAAAGGAGAGTGCATCAGCAAGTATTAATCTACCCTCTGCATCTGTGTTAATTATCTCCACGCTTTTTCCATTATACATCTTGATAATATCACTAGGTCTATAAGAAGAATTAGAGGGCATATTTTCAACTGTAGGAATGATTCCAATCACATTATGTTTTATCTTTAAAGAAGATAATGATTTCATGATTGCAATAACGTTAACACCACCACATTTATCAAACTTCATTTCCTCCATTTTGTCACTTGGTTTGATCGATATTCCACCAGAATCAAATGTTACTGCTTTCCCTACAAGTAAAATTGGATTCTCTTCTTTTTTAGACCCTTCATATTTTAATACTATTAGTTTAGGAGTATTGATACTACCACCTCCTACAGAAACGATTCCGTTTAATCCCATATCTTTCATAGAATCCAAACTTATAATCTTAGATTTAATCCCTTGATTTTTTAAATCCAACGCTATTTTTGCAAGGTATTCTGGAGAACATTCATTAGGAGGTAAATTACTGATTTCTCTGCCTAAATTCACAGCTTGACATATAACAGATATTTCATTAATTTTTTTTTGATATTCTTTTGAATTATCTTCTATTAATATCGAAACCTTATCGATAGTATTATTGTTCTTGGAAGTTTTAAATTTTTCAAATGAATAAGATGAAAGTATAATTCCTTCTACAAACGATTCAAATATATCTTTAGAGAAATCAAATGTGATAATAGAAAGTTCTTTTATTTGAAATTCTTTTGCATATTGAATTATTTTTCCAGAAATAATCCTTGATTTCTCTGTATTAAATTCATTTTTGTTACCTAAACCTGCAAATAATATTTTTCTAGCTGGTAGTTTTGCGAATGTGTATAATTCATTTAATAGACCAAATTTATGAATATGGGAAATAATTTCTTTTCCTGCAATACTTATTTCCTCATTGAATTTATTAAGTAAATCTGAATAATCTTCATTGAGAAAACATCCAATAACCAACAGTTCTGTTCTTTTTTCACTTATCTTTGTTTCATCAGCTATAATTTTTAACATACATTATGAAATTCAACAATAATATTTTAAATTATTGAATTGAATTTAATTGCTGTGACAAATTCAAATCATTTCTCCAGCTAGATTTTTATCTTTCTTTATATTTTGTTTCTCTATGCCACATTTGTGGTTTGAAGGTATTGATATATGATATTTCACATGCGTTATCTAGATCTAAAAAGGAAAATACAAGAGATTAGAATTAATGCTATCGAAGGAATAGCTGAAGCAGGATCCGGACATCCAGGCGCCTCTTTTTCTGCTGCTGAAATAATGGGGGTATTATATTTTAGAGAATTACGTCATGATTCTTCAAATCCCACCTGGACAAAAAGAGATTATTTTATTAATTCAAAAGGACACTCTGCTCCAGGTTACTATGCAACGTTGGCAGTGGCCGGATATTTTCCAAAAAGTGAAATGAAAGATTTAAGGAAATTTGGGTCTAGATTGCAGGGCCATCCTGTAAGGTATTCAAAACTTTTAGAACATCATTCAGTACCTGGAGTGGAATATTCTGGAGGTTCGGAAGGTATAGGCCTTTCTGTTTCAATTGGAATTGCTTTGGCGAATGTTATTGATAATAAAGATAACAATGTGTATGTTTTATTAGGCGATGGTGAAACAAATGAAGGTCAAGTATGGGAAGCTGCTATGACTGCTCCTAAGTTTAAATTAGATAACCTTGTAGCAATTTTGGATCGCAACAAAATTCAACAAGACGGATTTACTGAAGATATAATGCCTCTGGACCCGGTACGTGATAAATGGGTGGCTTTTAACTGGAATGTAATAGAAATTAATGGACACAAAGTTGAACAAATAATGGATGCATTGAACAAAGCAAATGAAATAAAGGATAAACCTACTATTATAATTGCAAATACCGTAAAAGGAAATGGGATTAAACATATGGCTAATAATCCACAATGGCATGGTAAAGCACCTCATAATATGCATATTCCATTATTAATCGAAGAATTAGAAGGAGAATATATGATAGCACCTTCGATAATCGCAGGAGAAAAAGAAAATTATGAAGAAAAAATAAAAAAAGTTGAAAGAGGTGGAGCAGACATGATACATTTAGATGTTATGGATGGGGTATTTGTTCCTAATCTTACTTTTTTAGCAGATACAATTAAAAAATTAAGACCAATAACCAATATACCATTTGATGCGCATCTAATGATTGAAAAACCATATGATCATATTGAAGAATATATAAACGCTGGATGTGATATTATTACAATTCACGCTGAAACATGTGATAATGAGAAATTTTGCTTTATTCGTCAGAAGGTAATGTCTGCAGGAATAAGTTTAGGTATAGCTATTAATCCACAAACTGAACTTCCAGATTGGGTATTTTCTTATTTGAACGATATTGATGTCATAATAGTTATGTCTGTAAATCCTGGCTTTTCTGGACAAAAATTTATTCCTGATATAACATCCAAGATTTGCAAGTTGAATAGGACTTTAAAATTGAAAGGATATAAAGGATATATTGAAGCAGATGGCGGTATTGATGCTTCTACCGTTCAACAAGTATATGATGCTGGAGCACGAATTATGGTAGCAGGTAGTGCCGTTTTTTCAAATTCAGATATAAATACAGCAATTCTACAGTTAAAACATAAAACTAATGTCACGTTGGAAAGAAATCTATTAAAAAAAGCAGATGAAAATAATATAAGAAAAGATTGGATTATTGCACGTAAGCATATTTTGATACCTGTTGCTAATGAGCTCGGAATAGAAGATGAAATTAACAGACTTTGAATTAAGAAAAGGGGATATGCGATCTGCATATGGTAATGCTCTAGTTGATTTAGGTAAAATTAATAAAGATATTGTCTGTGTGGGGGCAGATACTACCGATTCCTTAAAAACAAAAAAATTCGGAGATCAATTTCCTGAACGTTTTTTTAATATAGGAATAGCTGAAGCAAATCTTGTTTCGATTGCAGCAGGTTTCGCAATTGCTGGAAAAACAGCATTTGCAAGCACATATGCAGCATTTTTACCTGGGCGATGTTTAGATCAGATTCGTAATGCAATATGTTACCCTAGCCTAGATGTTAAATTAGTAGTCTCTCATGCTGGTTTAACAGTCGGCCCAGATGGAGCATCACATCAACAAATTGAAGATTTAGCTATTATGCGATCAATTCCCAACATGAAAGTCCTTGCACCTGCTGATTCTGTATCTGTTTTCAAAATTATTAAAAATATTGCAGAGATTCCCGGCCCATTTTATGTAAGGCTTGCTCGCCCCTCTTCTGAAATACTTTACGATGACAGTGATAGTACATTCCAAATAGGTAAAGGAAATATTTTGCAAGATGGTTCAGACATAACTATTATGGGCTGCGGATTAATGGTATATAAAGCTCTTAAAACAGCTAAAATATTGAAAGAAAAATACAATATATCTGCTCGTATAATTGATTCTTATTCAATAAAACCATTGGATAACGATATTGTGTTAAAAGCAGGACAAGAAACTGGAGCAATTATTACAGTTGAAGAACATAGTATAATAGGGGGTTTAGGTAGTGCCGTCGCAGAAATATGTTCTGAATATTATCCTTGTTATGTAAAACGAATTGGAGTTAGAGATACATTTGGAGAATCTGCAAGAGATTCTGAATTAGATATTTTACTTGAGCGTTATGGTCTAACCGAAAAAGAAATAGAACGGGTTGTACTATCTACAATTGAGAAATTAAAAAAATGAAAATATTTCTTGATACTGCTAATCTTGATTCCATTCGTCATTATTCTGAAATGGGAATGGTTGATGGGATAACAACTAATCCTACTCTTCTTTCAAAAGAAGGTCGAGATCCAGAAGAAATCATTAGAGAAATCATAAAGATAGTCCAAGGACCAGTTAGCTTAGAGGTCATATCTACTGAAATCAATCAAATAATGGAAGAATCATATATTCTCCAACGGTATGGTTCAAATGTTGTAATTAAGGTTCCAATGATTCCTGATGGATTAAAAGCAGTTAAAAAATTAAAAGAAGAAGGGATAGAAACAAATGTTACTCTTGTTTTTTCAGCTAATCAAGCATTATTAGCTGCCAAGGCAGGAGCATCATATGTAAGCCCATTTATTGGACGACTTGATGATATAGGTGCAGAGGGGATGAGCCTTATCAGAGATATAAACCAAATTTTCAAAAATTATCAATATAATACTAAAATTCTTGTGGCAAGTATACGTCATCCAATTCACGTGATTGAGGCTGCTAAAGTTGGTGCAGATGTAGTAACTTTACCCCCTGATATTCTTGGAAAAATGTTTTTACATCCTCTGACAGATAAAGGCTTAAAGACATTCATTTCAGATTGGGAAAATCTAAAGAAAACAAATCCTTCCATTAAGATTTTATAACTTTATATTTTTATTTATCCTTATTTCTCGAACAATTTTACACTTTGAGCAAGTTAATAACCTTTTTTGGTATATCTTCCACTCTACTAGCTATAGTTTTATTGTAATTAAGATATTTTAAATTGTGACCAATATTGATAAGATCATGTAAATCTTTTCCTAATCCCAAGGCTGCCATGTGAATAGAGAGATTTCTATAGGTTAAAACCATTTCTTTAACGGCATCATAATTTGAAGGTTCTCCATCTGTTAGTGTAATCATTATCTCAGGCTTAAATGATTTGATAAAAGGTAAAAGAATAGTGTATATTTCAGCTAATGGTGTACCTCCACTTGCTCTTATTTGAGCTAATCTTCTGGCATTCCATACAGACCATGCAATTTTCGGTGGTTTAATTAGCCAACATTTTACTTTTTTTGCTTCGGTACTAAATGCATATACTGCAAAATCAATTCCTAAGTAACTAAGGGCTTCACATAAGGCTACGGTAGCTTGTTTATATTTTAGTTCAATTTCTTCTATACTACTAGAATGATCAAGTAAAATGACAACTTTTGTTCTAATTGAGATTTTAAAGTCGCTGAGAAAAGGTTTAGTCTGAGAATCTATGTATGCCTCTGTGTCTAATTCATCGCCTTGTTCTTGGTGAAGTTCTACCCACCCAGTTTTCCAATCCCTAAATGCAGATTTAATTTTTTGAATTAATTCTATGTCATATATTTCTGATTCATTAATATCCATTCTGTTTGGAATACTAATGTCAAAGTTTTCTAAACTGTCATATCCTTTTGTTTCTGATTTCTTACTTTCTTTCACTAAAGTTTCATATTCTTTTATGACATCTTTTCCTTCGATAATTTCTTTTATTGCTTTGTCAAATTCTTTATTGACTAGTTTTGATTTTATTATCTTCTCTAGTTGCTTAAATAAATCTGATTTGTTCATTGCCATACCTATACTAGATCGAGGAGTAGTCAATGGAATTGATAACAAAGGATCTATTTGTAATATTTTTACAATATCTCTTACCTTGTCATAAATCCAATCCGTTCCTAACCTTTTATCAATAGCTTCTCTAATACACTCATTTGCAAACTCTGTTGCTTCTCTTACCTTGTCAAATTCATTTCCAAATAATTCTCCTTTAATATAACCAGTAAGAAAATATTGTGAAAAAGCTTCGATTATTTTATTTCTTCCATAAATTGTATTTAGTAGAGGTTTTGACAGCCAAGACATACCCTCATAAAAAATTATTTCATCTGTCATACCTTGCCATCCACGTAAACCTAATATTTCGATTCTTTTCGTTTCTATACTATTAAGAATAAAACCATATGCATGGTCCTGACGAGAGACTTTTACTTTAGAAGTGTGTCTTATTCTCATTGCTTCATACCATAAAGAAACTCTCCATTGTCTATATCTCTGAAATTCTTCACCATGAAAATAATTTAATGTTGGTAAAATAATCTGTTGTTTTTCAATATCTGTTTGAGGAGATTTATCATTAGAAAGTGTAACAATAACTTTTGCATTATTAGACCATCTACGTGCAAGAAAAGTAGCTATGTCTAGGAGAATATCATTTCTTAAATATTTTTTATTAGTATCTAATATCACATTTATCAACCGAATATAGAAATAACCATATCCATGACTTTTCTAAACTCTACTTCTCCCCATTGATTATACGCATTTGCAAAAACTATTTCAGCTGCAAGCTTAGGGTCGGTACCAATATTGAGTAATTTAGTAAATGCAATTGTTTCTCTTAAACTAGGCCCATAAAATAGTTCCTCTACTCCCGCTGCTTCTCTTAATGCTCTTGCTAATTTTATAGCACGTTGAATATTAATTAAATTTTCATTATTTACTATGGTGTGTTGTTTAATAATTTCTAGTTCAGTTTCCTCTGGTGGGTAATCTAAATTTAGCCTAATTGGGAATCTGCTTAAAAGTTGAGGTGGTAATTCTTTAGTTCCCACGTGCGATAAAGGATTAATTGTAGCAACTACAAACCATCCTTCACTAGCTTTAATAATTTGACCTTCTGCTTCCTTCAATATTATTTGTCTCCTATCATCTAACGCCTCATCTAATCTTAAGAGCATATCTGGTTCTGCAGCATTTAATTCATCTAAATAAAGAATTCCTCCTTCTTTCATAGACTTTATTAAAATTCCCTCTACAAAGTTGATTTCGCCATTCTCTATAGTTTTAGTTCCAACTAAATGAGATTCCCTTGTTCTAAGACTAAAGTTTACTGAAAAAATATTCTTATTAAGTTCAGAGGCAAATTTTCTTGCCAACGATGTTTTTCCTGTACCCTTAGGACCGATTATTAGAGCAAAAAGATTTATTTTATAAGCTTTTTTTAATATATCCATAGATTGATTCCAGTCTAAATAATTGATGGTTTCCTCCACTACATTACTCATTGTTAATATTACATATTGAGTTTAATTTATAAATTAACTAAAAAAGTATTAGAAATTATATTTTGAATTAATAATCTTCTTTTTATTATTTATATAATCAGTTAATAACATCTTACCTATTGAATCTGGATTAATATAATAAGATCTTCCTTTCACGTACTTTTCCATTTCATTTACATAACTCAACATAGAGTTTTCTTCGCTTATCATTATAGTATCAATCTGAATTCCTTTTTTGTAACATTTTTTGGCTTCAATTATAGTACGTTCGCCTATAAATTGATCAACTTGTCTATATCTATAGCACAAATACACTAGTCTTCCTGAATGTATATCTAAATTCATTTCATGACTTTTCTTAATAGAATTTATTGTATTTTTATCTGGAATATAAAAATGAGAGTAGGGCCTTTGCGAGAGTATTTTTTGCTGCTCTTTTTCATTATCAATAAAACATGCGCTAGGATGACCATCAGTAATCAGTACTATTCTTTTACTTTCTACAGGATTTTTTTGTAACATTTTTTTAGCTAGTCTTAATGCCGCTTGATAATTTGTATAATGAAGGAAATCTACGCCAGGTTCAAAAGTTTTTAAATAGGGAATATCTTGAGGATCTATTTTAGAAGCTAATGCGCCAAATCCTATTATGTTAATTATGTCTGAAGGAAAATATTTTTTATGTAGTATATACAAAGACCATAATGCTCTCTTAGCAGCTTCTATTCTACTTAAATCCCCGTACAAAGTCGAATATCTCATCGTGGAACTGAGATCAATACAATATACTATTGAAATTCTAACCTCTTGGATAGTTTCATATTCTTCAAAATCTTCAATATCTAACTTTATCGGTATTTCGACTTTACCATTTTCTCTTGCGAGTCTTTGAATTGAATTTAATAATGTATTTGGAATATTAATTAATCTAATATCATCACCAATTTCATATTTTTTTGTAGTATCTAATAAAAGAGATCCATACCCAAAGTTTTTGGCTTCATGTATTCCAAAATCTCCTTTTTTTAGTTCCTTCAAAATATCTTGTAATATTTTTTCACCAATATTCACAAATCCTTTACTACTTAACCATTTTTCAGAATTTTTTAAATAACCTTTTCTTATAAGGTGGGTAATAATGGGTAGATTTGATTTTACATTGCTCTCAGATGATACATTTAACTCATTCTTATCGTTAAAATTGTTTTCTTTCTTAAATTTATTGTTATTTTCTTTTTTTTTGATAATCTCTTGTAATGTTTGTTCTAATTCCTGTAAAGAAGGTGTTTTCTCTTTAAGAATTTCTCTTCCGAGAGATTTTAATAAGTCATCAAATGTATCATTAGGTATGTTATGTTCTCCTACATCTTCAAACTTTTTATTTGAAGTGTTATCTAATTCTTTTGTAAGAGGATAATAAATAAAATCTATTGACTTAGTAGTGAACATTTTCATATATTCCCTTTTCTCTTCTGTCAATAATTGGATTATCTAAATTTCTTAACCCTTCGAGTATTAACTCTACTATTGATGCTCTATATTCTTTATCTTGTTTATTAGAAAATGATAGTCCATTAAGATCAATTCTATTATATTCTATATTTTTGATAAAAGCATTTTTTTCTTTTTCCTCTATTTCTATCAACCTGTTAACTATTTTTAAAAGAGTCGGAAAATTTTTCAATTGATTTTCGTAATTATCATATGAATTGCTGTTCTTATCTCCTAAAAGATTTTGTGATACTATAAATTTCATATTCTCGCCAAATTCATTTTTTAACAGCACAATGTCTTCGCTATGTATGTTTTGGATATATTCTCTAGCAGTACTCCTTATTGCTTCTGAAATCAATTTATTTAAAATATCTAATCTATTTTGATTATTATCATCTAATTCAGATAATTCAAATTTCGAAGTTTGATGTATACTATTAATATCTGAAAATCTAGGTACTGCCTTTACGTTATACATTAAAGATCGTACTCTCTCAGCCTCACTAATTATAGCTTCAGTGGAATGAACTGACATTCTAACACTTACCCCTTTGTCTTGGTCAATTTCTGAATTTGTTCTAGCTAATTGTGTGATCGTGGCAAGGACTTTCAAAACGAAGATAGGTAAAATAACATTTTTTGGATCGCTTAGTTTTATTTCCTGAATTATTATAAGCATTTCATCAATTAGTTTTACAGGATAACGTGTCTCAATATGACTTCGAAGTCTATCAAACAAAGGTTCTATTATTTTTCCAGAATGAGTATAATCAATCGGATTTGAAGTAGCTATTATTTTGAGATCGGGCTCAAAGTAAACAGGATACGAACCTGTAGTAAATCTACCTTCCTGCAAGACACTTAATAAAGAAACTTGTTTTCTAGGATCTAAAACAGGTAATTCATCAATACACAATATTCCATGTCTGGCTTGTAATAGCTGACCTGGTGAGTATGATTCTATATTATAAATCTCAACTCCTTTTTTAGCTATTTTGATGGCATCAATTTGTCCGACTAAATCTTTAACTGAGATATCTGGAGTTGCTAAAATATACCTATATCTTTCAGATCCACTAATCCAATCTATTTTAGTATCTAATCCATTATTCCTAATAGTATCTTCTGTTTCTTTTGAAACAGTGAACCTGGGAGAATAATGCATAATTTCTTTGTCTTCTAATAAAGAAATCATTTGTTCTGCTCTAATTGTTGTTGGAATATCGTTTGTTAGGGACTTTCTAATTATAGGTATGGGTGATAACAAATTTTGAGATATCGCTTCAGATAATTTCGTTTTCGCTTGACCTATTTGCCCTACTAATAAAAGATCATGACCGGCAAGTATACCTCTATTTATTGATGGTATTATGTCATCCTCATATCCAATGATTCCACGGTATGGATTTATACCTTTTTTAAGAAGCATTATTAAATTGCCTCGAATCTGATCATTGACTTTTGCATGCCTGTAGTTAATTTCGAGCAGATCTTTTAATGTCTTAATTTCTTTATAATTATGGGGAACACCAGGGAATATTTCATTATATGTGGGATTAGAGTTGTAAGAGTCTAGTACCATTTTCTCAATATCTTTGAAATTCAATAGATTTCTTGCTTACAAAAACAAAATTTAAACATTGTTAAATGAATTATATAATATTAGTCAGTAATAATAAGAAATTTAGGATTCTATTAGATCATTCTAATTCTTAAAATATTCTTATCTTCGATTTATTAACTTTTCATTCTGTTGTTATAATCTTTTTGATTTGTATAGTTATAATTGGATAATTCATTTGAACAAAAATAGATCCTATTTAAATTTAATAAAATAGCTAATTTATTTAATTTAGTTAAAAGGGCATTTATTAGATTATAAACAATTACCTTAATTATCTCCTAGTATGATTTTTATTTAGGTCTACACTCTAATTTTAAGAGTTGTCAACAGCAGACTATAAACACATTGTTAGAATTATGGGTAAAGATGTTGAGGGAGATAAAAAAATAACTGTAGCTTTGAGTAAAGTTAAAGGTGTTGGTTATAATTTTGCTCAAGTATTACTTCAAAAATTAAATATTAATCCATACATTAGAGTAGGTCTTTTAACTGATAAAGAAGTAACTGATATAGAGAACGCTCTTAAAGATCCAGGTAGAATAGGTATTCCACATTTCTATTTCAATAGGAGAAAAGATATGGATACAGGTTCCAACATTCATTTACTTACATCAGATTTAGATTTTATTGTTTCGAATGATATAGATAGAGAGAAAAGTATTATGAGTTGGAGGGGTTATAGACATATGTTTGGATTACGTGTAAGGGGTCAACGCACACGTACTACTGGTAGAAGAGCTAGCGCAGTCGGAGTACGTAAAATAGCCCAAGCTCCACCAAAAACACAAAAGAGTGGCGAATAATGGGAGATCCGAAGAAATCAAGAAAAACTTTCCGTAGACCACGTCAGATATGGACTACTGATCAGTTAAGCTCAGAGTTGTATCTTATAGGATCTTATGGTCTTAGAAGCAAAAGTGAATTATGGAAGGCACAAACTAAGATTGCAGATATTAGGAATCAAGCCCGTGAACTATTAGCTTTAACAATTGAGGCAAGACAGGCACAAGAAACTAAACTATTAAACTATTTACAGAGACTTGGATTAGTAAAAGATTCTGCAACTCTAGATGATATTCTTAATTTAAAACTGGAAGATATTCTAGAACGAAGATTGCAAACTATCATTATGAAAAAGGATAATGCTAAATCTCCACAGCAATCTAGGCAGTTGGTGGTGCACGGTCATGTATCAATCGGTGAAAGGATTATTAATATTCCTGGATACATTGTCAAGAAAGAGGAAGAATCGAAAATTGCCTTAAGAGCTCCACCCATGAATCCATCTCACAATATGCCAAGCAGTTAGTATTAAGAAACAATATCAACATGATCTATTTTTCCATCTGCATTCATATCGAACCCTTGAACAACTAATGCCAATTGATTATCAGTTGAAGAATTATCATATATTTTACTTCCATAATTGGTTAATGCAATAACTGCTGCTTTTGTTCCTATACTTCTTACCCCTGCTAGAATGAGGATCTTTTTATCTTTGTTATACGGATTATTTATTTTAGCAATTAGTCCATGATTGTCCATATTAAATATTCTTCCTGATTGGTCAGTTAATCCAGACCAATAATTATCTTCATTAAATTTAATTTGAAGATATCTGTTAAATTCTGAAGTAACAATATTTGTGCCCGGTCCACCAATCAATATTAAATTTCTATTATCAATATCCTTTTCTGCTTTCGCATCTACATCCAATTTAACTATGAATCCTGAGGTAGATGACTCAGATAAAGTTCCTAAATAAAAACTCAAATGAACAGCATAATGGCCATCCCGTGAAGAAGATTTGTAAGGACCATGAGGATCAGGTGCTCCTACAACTATTAACCCAGAAAAAGAGTTATTTTCATAAAACTCCTTTAATATGTACGGAATATTTTTTCTCATTTCAACTTTTATGTAATTAGAAGATTCAAGTTTCTCTGCCTTTCCTTCAAGTTCTAACCCAAATGAAGGACTAGAAGCTGAATAAAGCCTAGCTGTACCTCCTCTGATTAAACGGGTTCCTACTTGTTCTATTGCTCCTATTCTAGCTAATTTTCTAATATAATAATAAACTGTTTGATCATAAAGATTCAATTCCTTTGCTACTTGTGCTGGATACATATCTTTGGAAGATAATAACTCTATTATTTTCCATGCAATATTATTCGATAAAATTTTAATATCAGTAACATTTTCAAACATTAAAATTTTTTTACTTATTGTATTTCCGTTTTCATCCGAGATTATAATCTTTTTTTTCATCTTATATCATTATTTATTTCCTATAAAATGTTTTATACCGGTCATCATATACCATAGTGGTTTTTCTATAATTTAAGTTAAAGGTTAGAATTATAATTATAATAATTTTTATAGTGGTATAGCATGAATATCAATATACTATTTAAACTAATTCTATTTGATATAATTTATGTGTTCTATAATAGGTTATATGGGTAAGTGTATGGCTGCATCGGTTATAATTGAAAGTTTAAAGAAAATGGAATATAGGGGATATGATAGTGTTGGAATTGCTACCCTTGCAAGAGACAGAATTCTGGTTCGTAAAGACGTAGGAAAAGTTCTGGACGTTGATAACTCTTTGCAATTAAACACTATGCCTGGACAAATAGGAATAGGACACACACGATGGGCTACTCATGGAGGCATAACTAAATTAAATGCACATCCTCATACAGATTGTACAAATGATGTAGTTGTAGTTCATAATGGCATAATTGATAATTATCAACAACTAAAGGATATTCTTATAAAACAAGGACATATTTTTCAAAGTCAAACTGATAGTGAAGTTATTGCACACTTAATAGAAACCTATCTCAAAAAGTTTGATGATGTCAAAAAGGTTATTATTGAAACATGTAAGCAATTACGTGGTTCTTATGCATTTGTTGCAATTTTCAAATCTGGATTAATAGCTGGTGCGAGATTAGATGAACCGTTAATTATTGGAATGGGAAATGATGGGAATTTTATTTCCAGCGATGTGTTAGGTTTCTTAGAATATACTGATAAAGCTATCTTTCTTGACAATCATGACATAGTTATTCTAAATCATCAAGGTGTAAACCTATTCGATTTTAATGGTAATAATGTATCCAGACCTATAACTCAGGTCGCTTGGGAATTGGGAGATATTGATAAAGGCAAGTATGCCCACTATACAATCAAAGAAATACACCAACAAAAAAGTTCTATACCTCGGGCTTTTCAGCTTGATAAGATATCTATTAAAAAAGCTGTAGATCTTATTTCTTCCTCTAAAAATATTTTTATTACAGGAAGTGGTACAAGCTATCATTCGGCATTATTAGCAAAATATCTTTTCTATAAATTTGCGAAGATAAGAACGGAAATAATAATGTCAAGTGAGTTTGAATATATATCTGCACCTATTGATGAAAACTCAGTACTAATCGCTATTTCTCAAAGTGGTGAAACAGCAGATGTTTTAAATTCCGTTAAGATAGCTAAAGATTATAAAGCAAAAATTCTTTCTCTCGTAAATATATCTACCTCTTCTTTAGCTAGATTAAGCGATCATTATGTTTCCATAAATTGTGGACCCGAAATGGGTGTTGCTGCAACAAAAAGCTTTACCGCACAATTAGCAACATTATATTCTATTATAGATAATTTATGTGTAAATAAAAAATCATTAGATATGTCAACAAATATGTTTGGTAATGCGCTAAATGAAATCCTAGTAGCTGACTCGTATTTAGAAAAAATAGCTGATGACATAAAATCTGTCCAAGACATCTATATTTTAGGCAAATCCTTTCATTATCCAATTGCATTAGAGGGATCTCTAAAAATTAAAGAACTTGCTTATGTTCATGCAGAAGGGATAGCTGCTGGCGAAATTAAACATGGTCCTTTGGCAATGATTGAACTAAATACAGTCGTTATAGTTCTTAATCCAGAAGATGAAACTTATCATGATACATTACATAGTATACATGAGATGAAATCGAGAGGTGCAAAGATTATTGGAATTTCCAATAAAAGTAATGATATTTATGACTATTTTATCAAATTGCCTGTAGTTAATGAGACTTTGTATCCCATAATTGAAATTATCCCACTCCAAATATTATCCTATTATCTGGCCTTAAAAAAGAATGCTAACCCTGACTACCCTAGAAACTTAGCAAAATCAGTGACTGTAAAATAAATTTAATTTTTGTTTTGTTTTATTTTCCAAAATCAAACATTAATATTAATTTGTTTAATGTGATTGTTCAATATTTTTCTCATATTCATTCTCAATATATTTCAACAAAGTTTCTCCGTTAAGTTTTCCATTGGCATTTATCATTGTTGCTATCGATACTCCCCCAGCTCCAACTCCTTCTTTTACAAAGCCATTTGCAAATGCTTTTAGTCCTGGTTTTGTTGATTCAATTAAATGTAAATCTGCAACAAAAATACCTACATTGTTATCTATAGATAAGAGTAAGTTTGTAAAATCTGCATGAGAATCATTAAAAATATATTTTGTAGTGCCTATAAAGACTTTATCAGTTTTTACATTAATACTTTTTAAAATGGATAAAATAGTACACATTTGAGTTCCTCCTGCGAGCATTACCCTTCCACCATTATCAATAACCCCCTGAGCAATACCCGTGACTGAAGGGATCATTGGATCTCCTATTAAAGAGATAGCATCAAAAGGTTTACCTTTTAATGATCCAAAAGTTATATTATTTTTTTTCATACTTTTTCTTACTATCATATTTTTGAGAGTATGTGGATTTTCCGGCATACTACTACTCATTTTATATTCAGCATCTATTCCTAAAGAAAGCATAACCCCGAGTGCAGTTGTAGTTCCACCAGGAATGCTTTCTCCAAGAATTACAAAATCATTACTTTTAGAAAGTTGTTTTCCGAGCATTAATCCATATCTATAGGCTTTTTCCACTTCTTCTGACTCCATTGCTATGTCCTTCAAGATATTTTTCCCTGACTGTAGATTAAATGAAAATAATGGTATGTCTGGTTTTACTTTTACTCCTGAATCTACTATAATAAAAGGAATATTACTAATATCTAACATTGTTTTTGTTATTAGGGCAGGAGTTGGTTTTCCATCCGGAGTTGCAGGTACATTGTCTATACATTTACATCTACCATAATAAAGAAACTCGGCATCAGCTGAAGGTGTATATTTTATTAAATTTTTATTAGCACCAGCTACAGTAATACCTGGAATTTCACTTGTTTCAGTATATGCTATTACACAAACGAACATAGGATTATTTGATTCTAGTATATCAATACTGTGTTTACCGTTTACTACTGTAATATCCTTATGCTTTTCTATCAATTAGTTATTCTCCATAAGTAATAAATTTTATAAATTCATTCTTTGTTCTAGGAACCAGAACATAATTATTTTTCTTTTCTTCTTCTATAGTAGAAGTTGGCGTATATCCATAATTATGACCAGGATAAATCATCATATTATTCTCTAAATTCATTATTTTTTCAAACAAGCTGTTGTACATTTCTTCCGGATCGCTACCTGGTAAATCAGTACGGCCACAATTTCCAACAAATAATGTATCGCCAGTAATTATTATTTTAGAATCAACTATTAAACATATACTATCCTTTGAATGACCTGGAGTAAATAAGACTTGCACAATTGTCTTGCCAATCATAAATTTGTCTCCATCATTTACTGATATATCATGTTTTTCTAGAGAATTTTTATGTTGAATAACTTTACATTTGGTACTAGCAATAATTTGATCGTTTCCAAGTACATGATCAAAATGAGAATGAGTATTAATAATATATTTTACCTTGTATCTATTTTTATTTATTATTTCAAAGATTTTTTCTAAGTCCCATGATGGATCGACAATTGCTATTTCTTTTTCTTCATTATCTATTATTAAATAAGTGAAATTTGCCATTCTTCCAACAGGAATTTGTTCTATTTTAAAGGTCATATTATACTATTCCATCCTCAGCTTCTATCGGTATTCCTATTTTCTTTAATATTAAATTACCTGTATATTTCTTATTATTTAACAATCCCACTTTAATTCTATGAAATGTTATTGTTGTATTAGCCCTTATTACATTCGATGTAGTTTCTCCCGTATTAGGGTTTAAACCCGATGGTATATCCACAGCTATTATATATGATTTAGATTTATTTATCAGTTTAATTACTGATAGATGCGGATCTTGAATTTCTCCTTTAATTCCAGTGCCAAAAATTCCATCGATAATTATATCCGCCTTTAATATCTGTTTTTTAATTTTTGTATCTACTTTACCATTTATTATTAATTCTATAGTCTTATTCATTTTTTTAATTATTTGAAAGTTTGTTAATGCTTCTTCTGTCTTTATTGAGGATTGGTCCCCAAGAAATATTACTTTAAGATTTATACCTAAACAAGTTAAATGTCTAGCCGTAACCATTGCATCACCACCGTTATTCCCAGATCCACAAATAGCCAAAATTTTTAATTTTGAAATTGGTTTATTTTTAAATTTTTTGATAATAAAATCTGCCACTCCAAAACCTGCATTTTCCATCATTAAAACTTTTTTCATACCGAATTTACTATGTCCAATATTTTCGATTTCATACATTTGATTCGATGAAATAGCAATCTCTGATATCTTTTTTTTGCTGATTTTTTCAACTTTCTCATTCTGTACTTTAGTATGATTCATGTTGATATTTATGGAATAGAATTGTATTTAATTTGATATCGTTTATTTTTTTTGAAAATGCATTTTATAATTAGAAAAATTGATTTCTATTGATCCGTTACTAGTAATTAAAAATGTTTTGCCATCATAATTACATTTTATTTGTGGAGTTTTTCCTTTTTTCCATAACGGTTCAATAATTTTATAATATTCTACAAGTTTTCTTTTTTCATAGGATAACTCATTATTAATTTTTATTCTCTTTTTTCTAAGAAACTTAAATGCTAAAATTACATATTTATGATTATAATATCTAAACATTTTAACAATTGAAAAACATCTTTCTATTTGATCGCTAGGGACATACAATGATTCCCCTGTTCCTGATTTAGCTTCAATAACTAACAAAATAGCTTTATTGTTATTGACAGCTATTATATCTGGAAGACCAACACTGGAACCTCCTAGCCGTTTGGCTATCCAATTACGACTATTCAGTCTATTCACAATGGAATATTCATAACTGTATCCCCTGCTTCTACGAATGTTTCCCAAGTATTTTTCTATTCAATAATCAAACTTTTATTAATTGTTGGTTTTAATTGGTATATTTCATTATGGCTTTATCTAATTAAAACTCTATATTATGACATTAATCAATAAATATTTATGGTATCTGAGAAAATTAAGATTTCCCTTACATCTATTAATGATGAATTGCAATTAATAGAAAATAGAAGAGAGCAATTAATAAAAGAATCGAGAGATATTATTATTTTATGTAGCCAGTCAATTATATCTCTTCACCAAGGTCATCTACAAGAAAGTCAATTAAAATTAGATAAAGCAAAAGATTTGTACTTCTCTCTTAAAACACTCGCTCAGGCAGATCTTTTAAGATATTTGTCCATGTCAGAACAAGAATTAGTAGAATGTAGTCTTTTGATGAGTATAGTAAAAAATGAAGCTTTACCTGGATTAGATGACATTGGGGTTTCTAGCCAAGCATATCTATTTGGAATATTAGATTGTATTGGTGAAATAAAGAGAATGGTTTACGATATGGTAAGACTCAATAGATATGATCAGGCAGAATATCTTTTTCGTGTTATGCAGGAAATTTACAGCGAAATTTATCCTTTTTCTATATATGATAACCTAGTAAATGGTATCAGGAAAAAATTAGATGTATGTAAAATCTTAATCGAAAATACAAGGGAATTGATAACAGAAGAAGCGAGACGATCAATCATAATTGAATCGTTAAAGAAATTAGAAAAAAGTTTTTAATGAATATAGATAGGATTTTCAAATAATATTAAATATTAAGTAAAGTTAATTAGAAACTATACTAAATTTTTTGTATACTTCGATGAGAGATAATGAAAAAGTCCAAAAAATAATAGATGATGTTACTCAAAAAGGAAATAAGGTAATTACTGAAGAAGATGCAAAATCTATATTATCAGTATATGAGATAAGTGTGCCTGCATATTCTATAGTCACGAGTGAATCCGAAGCAGAATCTAAAGCAAAAGAAATTGGTTTTCCACTTGTTGCAAAAATAGTATCAGATCAAATATTACATAAAACAGATGTTCAAGGAGTAAAAGTTGGGTTAAACAATGAAAATGAAGTTAAAGAAACATTCAGAGATATGTATAATCGTTTGTCTAAAGATTATAAAGTTAAAGGAGTCCTTTTAGAAAAGATGGTTCCAAAAGGAATTGAATTAATAGTAGGGTTACAAAACGATCTTCAATTTGGTCCAGTTTTGATGCTTGGTTTGGGTGGAATTTATACCGAATTATTCAAAGATGTATCATTTAGAGTTCTTCCAATAACTAAAGAAGATGTATTAGATATGATAGACGATCTAAAAGCTAAAGAGGTCTTGAAAGGGTTTAGAGGTGCCGAGCCAATAAATCTTGAAATGCTTTGTGATGCAATTCTCAAAATAGGTAATTTGGGAATTGATATGGCTAAATATATTGATAGTATAGATTTTAATCCAATTATAGTTTATCCAAATAACTACTATGTTGTTGATGCAAAAATTCTTCTAAAGTCAGTTCCTGATGAAAATATCATCTCTCAATCAATACCTGATTCACGTTATATGAATACATTCTTTAATACGAATTCAATAGCATTAATAGGAGCATCTCCCGAAGAAGGTAAGATAGGCAATTCTGTATTGAAAAGTTTATCTAAATATGATTATAAAGGTAAAATCTATCCAGTAAATGCAAAGGGTTATAATGAAATTTTAGGATTAAAAGGATATAAAAATTTAGAAGAGGTTAATGAAAATATAGATCTAGTAATAGTCACAGTTGATTTAAAATTTGTGCCCGCTATACTGGAAACATGTGGAAAAAAAGGAATACATAATATGGTAATCATTTCTGGAGGAGGAAAAGAACTCGGTGGAGAAAGAGCAGAAATAGAACAAAAAGTAAAAGAATTATCTTCTCAATTAAAAGTTAGAATAATCGGACCAAATTGTATAGGAATGTTTAATGGTGAAAATCGATTAGACTGCGCTTTTCAAGGACATGATAGAATGGTTAGACCAAAAAAAGGAGATGTTGCTTTCTTATCTCAAAGTGGAACTATTGGAATTGCTTTTATGGAAACTTCAGACTCTTTTGGAATGAGCAAAATGGTTTCATATGGTAATCGTTCTGATGTAGATGAGGCAGATATGATTTGGTATTTAGCAGAAGATCCAAAAACAAATGTAATTGGTCTTTATGTTGAAGGTCTTGGTGATGGTAGAAAGTTTATGAATACTGCCAAGAGAGTTATAAAAGAAAAAAAGAAACCGATAGTAGTTTTTAAAAATGGCCGAACCCAAAGAGGAGCTAAACAAGCAGCATCTCATACGGGGTCGCTGGGTGGATCATATTCTGTTGTCAAAGGAGCATTTGATCAAGTTGGTATTATATCTGTTGATAGCTATGAAGAATTAACCGGATCATTAAAAGCTTTAACATGGCAACCTATTCCCAAAGGAAAAAGTGTTGCTTTAGTTACGAATGGTGCAGGACCAATAATTGCTGCAATAGATCATTTTGAAAGATTAGGATTAAAAATTGCTGAGTTAAGTGAAGATTCTAAACAGAAGTTTAAGGAACATTATCCTTCCACCTATGTTATAGGCAATCCTCTTGATGTAACGGGTTCTGCAAATGCTGATGATTATAAATTCGCCATTCAAACATTCATGGATGATCCTAATATTGATATTATACTGCCCTGGTTTGTTTTTCAAGATGATCCTCTGGAAGAAACTATTGTAAATATATTGGCAGATTTTCAAAAACAAAAGAAAAAACCAATTTTAATAGGGGCTTTAGGCGGCCCGTTTACTATGGACATCTCAAAAAGATTAGAAGAACAGAATGTACCAGTATATCATTCAGTAATATCGTGGGTCACAGCAGCTGGTGTACTTGCAAAATGGTCAGAGCTTCAAAATATAAAGTCGTAGCTTCTTTGTTAAGACAGGGAAAACTTATATTCTTTTTAAAACCTAATTAAACTATGGAAAGTACACAACAATCACAAATAGTAACTGTTACTTCAAAAGCCGCAGAAAAAGTTAGTGAATTTATGAAACAAGAAGGAAAAGATAGTTTATTTCTGCGTGTATATGTCACTGGTGGAGGCTGCTCTGGCTTATCTTATGGTATGGGTTTCGAAGAAACTTCTGAAGAAGATGATCTTATTATAGAGCAAAATGATGTTAAAATTTTAGTAGATAATTACAGTCAAAGATATTTGAAAGGAGCTAATATTGATTATGTTGACAGTCTTATGGGCTCAGGATTCAAAATTAATAATCCCAATGTAACCAAAAGCTGTTCATGTGGTCATTCATTCTCTACTGAATAAATCTTCATTTTTAATTATTTTATAATTTATTGATCGGATAAAATTTTTGAGGCGAGTAAAAAAAATTAAAGATAATAGGTTATTATGGCCATAACCCTCTGATATTAATTGCTTCAACAACTCTCTGGACTGCAAGTAAGGTAGCAGCTTTTCGCATATCTACTTTGTATTTTTCATGAGTATCATAAACATCAAAGAATGATTTTGTGATGTTCATATCTAATCTATTATTAACCTCTTCTTCTGTCCAGTATTCTCTTCTTAAATTCTGTAACCATTCAAAATAAGAAACAGTTACACCACCTCCATTAGCAAGCACATCCGGAATTACCAAAATATTTTTTTTATATAATATATCATCTGCTTCAGGAGTAGTAGGGCCGTTAGCTGCTTCTGCTATGATCTGTGTTTTTATTTTATCTACATTATTTTTAGTAATCTGATTTTCCAATGCTGCTGGAATTAGTATAGTACATTCTGTTTCCAAAAGTTCATCATTAGTAATTGATTTCGCATCCCCAAAACCTACTATGCTCCCTGTTTCTATTTTAAATTTCATTAATTCATCTACAGATATGCCATTTGTATTAATTATTGCACCTTGAGAATCTGAAGCTGCTATCATCTTAGCACCTTGCTCTTCAACTAGTTTGGAAGAAAATTGTCCTGCATTCCCAAAACCTTGAACTACAAATGTAGCTTGTTTCATGTCCATGTTTCTTTTTTTAGCAGCTTCTCTGACGGTATATGCCAAACCTCTACCTGTGGCCTCAGTTCTGCCTAATGAACCCCCAATTGCTAGTGGTTTTCCAGTTATTACTTCTGGTTGAACATAATTTCCTTTCAGTGCAGAATAAGTATCCATAATCCAAGCCATTTCTTTCCCTCCAGTATAAACATCTGGTGCAGGAATATCCTTGTAAGGACCGATAATATCAGCTATAAGGTATGCAAACCTTCGAGTCATTCTTTCTAATTCATTTTCTGACATCTGTTTTGGATTGCAAATTATGCCACCTTTTCCACCTCCATAAGGAATATTAGCTATTGCACATTTCCATGTCATCCACATTGATAAAGCCTTAACTTCGTCTAGTGTAACATCAGGATGATATCTTATTCCTCCTTTGTGAGGTCCTCTGGCATCATTATGTTGGGATCTAAACCCGGTAAACACCTTAATCGTACCATCATCCATTCTTGTAGGAATAGAAACCGTTAGAATTCTTTTAGGATTGGATAATATTTCAAGCATTCCTTTTTCTAGATTGAGAATCTTTGATGCTTCTTCTAGTTGTTTTAGTGCTACTTCAAATGGATTTATTTTTTCATTTAAATTAGGTGATGACATATATTTTATTCATAATGTGTTGTTTAATATTAGATAATAAATATATCTCTAAAAATTATCATTTTTCATCTTTTTCAAAATAATTAAACGGAGTTGCTCATCAGACATATCAAAATATTCGAGATTGAGTGATATGGCAATTTTTTCTAGTTTTTCCCTTTCTGTTGATACAGGTCCATTTATTATTTTTCCAAAATAAAGATTTTTTTCGTTATTATGAGGATCAAATGAATTATTATTGAATTTAACTTTATTTACTTCATCAAGAAGAGTTCGTTTGGTATTATTATATTCACCAATTGCTTTGCCTAAATGCCTTGTCATATCTGGTAATTTTCTTGAACCAAAAAGTAAAAATATAGTTATTAAACCAATAATTACCCATTCTGATCCGCCAATTCCCATATTATATATAAGAAATACAGATAATTTATTTATTAATTATGCTTTATTAATTATTTAGGCTTATCAATAATTTTTAAAATTATTTATAATAAAGAATAACAAATTTAATAATTGTTACGTTTATGTATTAGTATTGGTCAAAGCACTTATATTCGTCCCAATCAACCTTAATTTTACTTTACAATAAACATGAGGTTATGGAATTGCCTAATACTGGTATAGTAAAATATCACGTTAAATTAAGTTTCGACGTAGATGGACTCGTAGAAAAAGCTGATATAATAGGTGCTATTTTTGGCCAAACGGAGGGACTCTTAGGACCTGAAATGAATTTGAATGAACTACAAAAGGTCTCCAAAGTGGGTCGAATCGAGGTCAATGTGGATACTAAGTCGAATATAGCAAAGGGTGATGCTCTTATTCCTATGAGTACTGATATATCTACTGCTGCTCTTATAGCTGCTGCAATAGAAAGTATAGATAAAGTAGGACCATTTCAAGCAAAATTTGAATTGTCTGGCATCGACGACATTAGGGCCATAAAGAAAAAAGTTATAGTAGATAGAGCGAAAAAAATTGTACAAGAATGGGCTACTAAAACTATTAGCGAAGGTGAAGAAATGCTGAAAGATGTATATGATGCAAGTAAACCTGGAAAACTTACTACATTTGGAAAAGGGCAACTGGCATGTGGCACAGGTGTATTCAATGCTGATTGGATTATTTTAGTCGAAGGTAGAGCTGATGTTATTAATCTATTAAGAGCAGGATTTGATAATTCTATAGCTATAGAAGGTGCTAAGATCGATGAGAGTATCATTCATCTCACGGAAGGAAAAAAGGTTATAGCTTTCTTAGATGGTGATAGAGCAGGGGATTTAATTTTAAAAGAACTCCATGGGATAGTTAAAATCGATAAAGTATTCAGAGCACCTGCTGGAAGAGAAGTTGAGGAATGTACACCTTTAGAAATAACTGAAATATTAAATAATGCAGTGGACTATCCTAAAGAAGAATCATTCTCGTCTATAAAAAAACAACAATCTATATTACAAAATCATAAAAAATACAACAAAAACGATAGAGAAAAAATTTCATATCAGCTGGCACAACCACAGTCTAATCAATTAGATACGTATCCGATAACTAAAGAAGATAATGGATTACAAACTAGCAATGAATCCAAATCAGTAATTAGAAACATATATTCTCAAATCAATGAAACCTTAGAAGCAATTCTTCTTGATGGATCAATGAATACTGTTATGAAAGTTCCTGTTTCTGAGATAGTCAAAAAACTTTCAGATTCATCTGGGGGTAAAATATTGGTTCTAGATGGAATAGTAACTCAAAGATTGATTGATGCTTCTGATAAGGCTGGTATTGAACAAATCATAGGTCATAGATTAGCTGATTTTAAACGTAATTCATCTATTAAAGTAGGTACATTCAATGAATTGGGATTACAATAATTAAATTAATTTTATGAGTAATATTTCCTTTCAACATATAGTAATTCTTTCAGAATTGTTGTTATGTGGCGCCAAGAATAACTTTATTGAGTTAACAACTAATGAAATAGCAAAAAAAATCAAACGATCACAACAATTAGCTTCTAAAGAATTACTCGATCTTGAATTTTTTGGGTGTATAAAAAGAAATAAAAAAAGTAAAAAATACTCTATAAAGGTTACAGAAAAAGGATATCAACAAGTATATGATCATTTTTTATTTCTAAAGACTGCTGTAGAGTCTTTTAAACATGTTATTAATTTTGAGGGTCATATTATAACTGGAATGGGAGAAGGTGCCTATTACATGTCATTAAATGGCTATAAAAAACAGTTCAAAGAAAAATTAGGTTATGAACCTTATCCAGGAACGCTAAATATAAAATTAAATTCTATGTTATTTGTAGAGGCAAAAAAGGAGATGTTAAAATATCCATCGATCAATATTGAAGGATTTAGTGATCACTCAAGAACTTTTGGTTGGGTAAAATGTTATCCTGCTTATATTAACGATAGTAGGAACATAAACTCCTCAATTTTGATATTGGAAAGAACTCATTATGATGATTCTATAATTGAGCTAATAGCTCCATTTTCCATTAAAGAACAATTTTCTTTGAAAAATGGTGATTATGTAAAATTGAAAGTTAATACTGATAATCCTCTCTGATGAATTAAAATTAAATATTGTATAAAGAATCTCCTAAATCTCGTTTCAATTCGGAACTCTTCCTATTTGGTATAGGAGTATTTAACCTTAATATTCTAACATTCATATTTCTTTTCTTGCAATTCTCTGCAATGAATTTCTCAGTATGTAATTGATCATAACCTAATGCTATAATGTCAGGTTTAACATGCTCAACTGTATCAAATAATGTTCCTTCTTTTCCAATTAGTGCCAAGTCTACAAAATTTAATGAAGAAACCATTTCTCTTCTTAAGTTTTCATTATGGAATATGACTCTATTTTTTTTTATTTTAGTAGCTGTAGTTTCTGTTGCAATTACTACTACTAAAACATCACCAAGTAATTTTGCAGCCTTGAGAGTAAATATATGGCCCGGATGTAGTATATCAAAAACCCCTCCAACAAGGACTACTTTTATCGTCTCTCTTCCTAGTGTATTTAATTTATATTGTTCAGAGTTTATTTTTCTTATCAGTCCTAATTTTATTAGTTCCCTCATTCTTGATTCAAAAAAGGTGGTATCTAATTGATATTTCTCTTGTAAATATTGTAAAAATGATTTTGATGGATCTAAATTACTTATGTATATTGCTTTCAAAATAAGTTTATCTAGTGATTTCAATTCTATCCCGAGATTTTTAAATATGCTACTTCATAAATAATATATATTCGTTTGAGCGTAAAATAATTAGATGTATAATTTCAAATTATTTTTTGAATTCTCATTTTTTAGTTATTCTATTAGTGAACGAGCAAACAGCTTTGTGTAATATCTTCTCATAATGCTTTTATAAGGTTTGTATATACTTAAAACTGACTTGGTCAAATTTTGTCCTGAATGTGGTGGAGATTTAAAAATGGATTCTTCTACAAGAAATTTTATTTGTAAAAGTTGTGGCCTCTATGCTTCAAGAGACAAAATTGAGGAATTAAAAGACAAATCACAAATTGGTTCTTCAGAGTCTAAACAAAGAACACATGACGATTATTTAGATTGGTGGCAATCCTCAAAAAAAGAAAAACAAAGAAATTAGTTTTAGATATTAAAAGAATTCTTTGGTTTTTTCACTCATTTCTTTTTGTAATGAGATCATCTGTTCTTCTTTTCTAGTTCTTAAAACTGTCATTAACTCCGTTTCCTTAACATAATTAATTGATAATATTTTATTCACAATTATATCTCTGAGGTTGTCCAAATTTTTTGATCGAATTTTAATTAGCAAATCAAATTTGTCATAGATTTCATGTATTTCTAAAATTTCGTCGATTTCCATAAGATTTCTTGTCGTTTCTTCTGTTCTTCCCTTCTCAATTTTTAAATTAATAAATGCTAGATGGTCGTATCCAAGCAAATCATTATCTACACAAATAGTAAATTTTTTTATAATACCCAAAGTCAGTAGTTTCCTGACTCTCGTATGAATAGTAGCATCTGAAATTCCAATTTGTTTAGCTAATTCAACAAATGGTAGTGCTGAATTTTTACTTAAAACATCCAAAATCCTACAGTTAATATAATCTAATAAAATTGGTTTGATATTCATAATTCTTCAATTCTATTACTAAAATATATTAATACTGCTTCAATGCATGTTTAAAAATAGAATTAATCTATATACATTCACATTGTAAAATAAAATATAGAGGTAGTGATGTACAATAGTTTTTTGAAAGCCTAGTTTAAATTAAATATCTATCAAATATTAAAAAAATTTGTCAGATAAATGCAACGTTCACTATGTTCAAAATGTCAAAAGATAGAGGGTATATATTTTCGACAATATTCAGGTGAATATCTTTGTAGATCTTGTTTTATAATTTCAATTGAAGAAAAAACCTCTAGAACGATTTCAAAATTTTCAATGATTAATTATGGAGATAAAATTGCAATTGGCGTTTCAGGTGGCAAAGATAGTCTTTCACTATTGCTAGTTTTAAATCATATATTTGGCAGAAAGAAAACTAATGATATTATTGCAATTACAATAGATGAAGGAATCGCTGGATATAGAAATGAATCTTTGAGAATAGTTAAAGACTTTTGTTCTAAACTTAATATCAAAAATGAAATCTTTAGTTACAAAGAACTTTTTGGGATTGACATGGATGAATCTATGTCGTTACGTCCCTCAGAAAAAATGACTTCCTGCTCTATATGTGGAACATTTAGGAGAAGAGCTATAGATGTAGCTGCAGATTTTGTAGGAGCAAATGTTATAGCAACAGGACATAATCTTGATGATCACCTTCAATCTTTTATGATAAACATTATGGCAGGAGATGTAAATAGAATAGGATGGATATATCCAGAACCGATTTATTATGGTAAAAATGAGATAAAAAAAATTAAACCATTTATAGAAATTTATGAACGAGAAATAGTTTTTTATGCACTTCAACAAAATATTCCATTTCAATCCGAGCAGTGTCCATATCAAGATGAAAGTATTAGGAGCGAGATAAGGGAATTCTTTAATTCTTTAGAAGAAACCCGATCCGGCATTAAATATAATACCTATAATTCACTTTTGAAAATATCCAAAACATTAAAAAATTATGATAGTTCAGTGAAAAATAAATGTACAATTTGTGGACTGGATTCTACTCAATCTGTTTGTTCAGTTTGTAAAAATATCAAAATATTAAAAAATGACTTATAAACAAATATAACTTAAAATAGTTAAATAATGACTGCGGAGGCAGGGAGGATCGGGGTGCTAGCCGTACCCTTCTCTGGAAATCGGCTTTATGCCAGGATCAGTAACTATTAGATAAATCCTTGGATAGGAATTACCTGCGTATTAAGTTAAAATGAAATCACGCCGAACTGGACGGATATGAGCAGCGAACCATGCGAAGGTATGGCATCGACTGTTAATTCTCGAAATGGGTGAGGTCCGGGAGGGAGCAACCCTAAGGTGACATAACCGTGCTGGTTCGTCTACGTGGTGGATCATACGAGATGCGAGATTGGGATTTTTATCAAAGGTGGTACTAATAGGCTGCCTTCGCATTCAGAAAATTAATCTCAAATAATACTCCTGCATTATTTTGCAATAGCAATTTGATATATTTTATAACCAATGACGTAGCTTTAAAAAATCATCAATAGGCTCTTTTTTTAAAATCTTAACTAAAGCTTCAGCTTGTGGTACAGAAAGTATGGGTTTAGTAAAATGATTGTCTATAGCTATTCTCGGACAAGCTACTTGAATATAAGCATCTATTCCTTTAAAATTTCTTAATCTTTCTTCAGTGATTTCTGTTAAAGCAATTAATTGGATATCCTTTCCTAAGACTTCCAGAGATTTTTTAAATTTTAATGCTTTTATCTTGGAGAATTGCCCTTCTTTTAGTCCTATTATTATTCCAATTTTGGTTGCTTCTTGTGCTTTATAAATGGATAAAATCGTTTTCTTTTCCATAATTCTGGCATTGTCATTTACTTGATGAAATTCATTAAAGTAGGGATCCAACATGAAAGTAGGTTTTTCAGTTGACATTGCAATACTTACAGAGTGAAACATACTTTGGCCTAGGAAAATATACGCATCTATTCTCTTTTGTATATCATATGCTGGATAAAATTCACAGCCAAAAACTTGACCATCATTTAACTGTCCTTTACCATCACCAATTATAATTTTAAATCCATGATTTTCTAATATTTTTTTTGAAGGTTGTAATTGATGTAAGTGTTGGCTATCTGTAACTATACCTAACGTTTGAAATTCTTTATTTGCTGGATCTTTAGCAAATTTTTCTACTATTATATCGAATTTTACATCATCGTATGCATTAATCATAATTACTTTTTTATCTATAGTTTCCATAGAAATTGTATGTCCAATATTAAACAACAGATCAGCACCTAGCATATCTGCAGCATGGGTATTGACATCACAGGAGCCCCAACAAGTATCACCTATTATATAGGCTGGAATATCAAATAGTTTCATAATCTTCTTTCCAGTTTCTTGCATCTTGGGTAATAATGCCTCAGGACCATTCAGCGCTACAGATAAAGGTTTTCTTTTTCTGATTACTTCGAAAACTTTAGCTTCATCAATTGAAATCAAACTATCCTCCCTTTAAAATTAAATTTCTCTCCCATATTATTTTTCATATTACTATCCATAATATTAGTCATTTTTAGAAGAAAATAATATAGAGGATACTTATATCTGAGTCTTGACAAAAATTGGTGATGTTTCGATCGATAGAGATTCTGTAAAAATCATGGGAGTAATGAATGTTAGTCCTGAATCTTTCTATAAAAATTCGATAAAAACCACTGTAAATAGTATTTCTACTTATGTAAAAAAGTTAGAAAATGATGGGGCAGATATAATAGATATAGGAGCAATGTCTACTGCTCCCTACCTAGATACTGTAATTACTTCAAAAATTGAAATTTCACGATTAAAAAAAGCTATTAATATTATACGTCACAGTTGTAAACTTCCTGTATCTGTAGATACCCCTAGAGCCAGAGTAGCGGAGGCGGCACTCCAGATGGGAGCAGATGCTATAAATGATGTTTGTGGACTAAAATATGATCCGCAAATGGCTGAAATTGTATCAAAACATAATATTCCCATAATACTTGGGGCATTTGAAAAAAAACCCAGTAAAATTCTAAAGGCTAAATCTTTATCAACGAAAAGAATTCTTCATGAGAGTATAACGATTGCACAGAAAGCTGGAATTAAGAAAACTAATATTATAATAGATCCATCAATAGGTTTTTTTAGAAAAGAAGGGAATAATCCCTTTTTTACAAAATTAACAAAAATACCATGGTATTGTAGAGATATAGAAATTATTTATAATCTAAAAGAACTCACTAAGCTCTCTTTACCAATTTGTATTTCTCTTTCGAACAAATCCTTTCTAGGAGAAATTATGAATCTAAAGGTAAACGAACGACTTATCCCATCATTAATAATGGAGGTTATTGCTGTTATGAATGGTGCAACGGTTATTCGCACTCATAATGTTAAAGAAACAGCATTAGCATTACATACGTTACAATTGCTAAATTAGTATTATTTTAAATTGCTTTTTCCGTTATGAAAATATAACTTCAAGTTAAAACTTATACGACAATTAACTGAGATTGAAGCAAAACTTATAATCCTTCCTTCTCTTAATAAAAAAATGAATATTGAATATTAGAGAAGGTCTAACTTTTGATGATGTATTATTAATTCCAAAACGTTCTCCAATTATTTCCAGATCTCAAACTAATCTGAAAACCAGATTATCAAGAAATATCAATTTGAATACTCCTGTTATTAGTGCTAATATGGATACAGTAACTGAATCACCTATGGCCATAGCATTAGCAAGAGAAGGAGGTATTGGAATTATACATAGATTTATGACAATACAGGAACAAGTAGATGAGGTATTAAAGGTTAAAAGATCTGAATCTGTTATGATAGAACAACCATATACTATTAGTATAGATTCATCTGTAGGCTATGCAAAAAAGATTATGAATGATTTTGGGATCTCGGGTCTCCTTATAGAAAAAGATAAGAAACTAGCAGGAATCGTTACTAAAAGAGATCTTCTATTTGAAACTAATTTTGAAAATAATATTTCTGCAGTAATGAGTAAAGACGTAGTTTTCGCTGAATTAGGAACATCAATCGAGAAAGCTAAATATATTTTACATAAGAACAGAATTGAAAAACTACCTATCATCGATAAAGATAAGCAGATCATAGGATTAATAACTAGCAAAGATATTTTAAAAATGGAAGAGTTTCCTAATGCTTCTAAAGATAAAAAAGGGCGTTTACTGGTTGGAGCGGCTGTAGGGGTGAAAGGAGATTACCTAGAGAGAACAGAAGCATTATTGGATGCAGGTGCAGATGTTATGGTTGTTGATATAGCTCATGGTCATAGTGATAATGCCATTAATTGCGTTCATTTAATAAAAAAAGCTTTCAAGGATTGTGAGTTGATAGCTGGTAATATTGCTACTGGCCAGGGGACAGAGGACTTAATTAGAGCGGGTGTAGATGCAGTAAAGGTTGGAGTAGGTTCTGGTTCAATTTGTATTACTAGGGTTATTACTGGTTCAGGGGTTCCACAATTAACAGCAATTTTGGATAGTGTAAAAATCGCTAAAGAATATGAAATTCCTGTAATTTCAGATGGCGGTATTAGAAATTCCGGAGATTTAACCAAAGCACTTGCAGCTGGTGCTTCATCTGTAATGGTTGGAAGTCTATTAGGAGGAACTGACGAAAGCCCTGGAAAAACACTTGTTAAAAATGGTAAAAAGTACAAGATCTATAGAGGTATGGCATCTTTTTATGCTTCATTAGGAAGAAAATATCGTGAAGAGGGACAACAAATAACAGAATCAGAGGATCTTAATGATTATGTCCCTGAAGGAGTAGAAGCAATGGTATCTTATAAAGGGAGTGTAGTGGAGATTATCCGTCAGTTAGTTGGGGGCCTCCGTTCAGGGTTAAGCTATTGTGGTGCAAAAAATATCAATGAAATGCAACAAAATGCCGAATTTGTCCGAATAACAACAGCAGGATATATTGAAAGTCAACCGCATGATGTGAGCGTTATGTAAAAATTTATTTTTTATAACAGTTAGGGGGAGCTGTTAATATTATAATATTTATAGCATGATATCCTAATAATTTAGGCCATTGTTAAAAACTTTTATTTATGTATTATGGGGGTCAGAAAGTATCGTATATATTAAATTATATAATGTAATTTTATTAGGATATACAGATTGTCTATTGATGTAACGGTTCAAGTATTAAAGGAAAATGTTGGAAAGAACATAATGATTAAACTAAAAGGAGATAAAGTAATTAGAGGTATACTTGCAAAATTTGATCAGCATATGAATCTTGTATTAAGCGATGCTATAGAATATAAAGGTGGAGACCAGACTAAACTAGGAAATATTCTTCTGAAAGGAGATAATATAATAATAATATCTCCACAAGAATAATTCAAAGGTTATTTTGTTTTTCTTTATGGTTATTGGAAAAAGTAATTAATTTTAATTACTGGTTATTCCTTCGGTGCGTGGACTTTGGTCTTCATCTCATGTTAAACATGATCAGTTCGCCCATCGATTGCCACGCACCGATAGTAGATGGAAAGATGACCTGGAAATTAAACTGTATGAATTATAATTATCTGTTTGTCAGCATCAACTGTAACCTTGGTATTATTCTTTACTGATTCAAAACTTGACCCTGTTCCATCTACAAGTGGAATATCTGATATTGCACATCCTGATGCAGTTATAATATCACATTTATTGGTACAAATAATTGCTTTTGGACTGATACCATTAAGTTTTAATGAATAAAAAATATAAGCTCCAACACTACTTCCAATACAATTAGGGAATATCAGAATTCTATTTTTGAGTGTTTGATTAAATAAATCGTGGTCTTTGTCTTTTATCTGTCCAGTTTTTGTATCAAACATCGAGAGCATGTTTAAAGGATGATTCGATAAGAGCGCCAACCCTTCTGCCTTTCCGCCAACAATTTTTTTGCAATTTATATATCTCATGATTAAATCATTCACAGTATTCCTTTGTTATCGCTTTCATATCTTTCAAAGAAACATCTATTTTGTTTGAATGTTTCATATAGTATGCACATTTTATACTATTAGTTACAATTGAATCATATTCATTTTTTGTTATTAATGGAGTCAAACATGTACATGAATCACAATTAATATCAGCACCTGCCTTTTTTAATTTTCGAATCATTTTATTATTACATTCTGTTAGTGAACGAGGACAAAATATCATACACGGTTTTTTAAATTTTTTTCTCTCTGTTAAGTGACCAAGTAGGTTTATTTCTTCAAAACCTAATTGAGGACTTCCAAATACTATCAAGTCTCCTTTTTCAGCAGTATTTAAATCATCTTTTACTTGTGTTAGCTCTGTTTTCCCAAAAGAAATTTTCTCACAGTCATTATTTTTAGTACTAAACATTCCACACATGCCTGATGTTCCGATTCCTGCCGAAATAGCTTTTGATTTGATTATATCTAAACTTTCAGAATTAATTTCCAAACCTACACAAATATCTTTTGCTATTTTTCCAGCAAAGTAACCTAATAATCCAAAGTCTGACTCTGTTTGTATGTCTATTTCTGGTTTTATGTTAGTAGTTGGTTTTCTGAAATCATCAATTAACAAGTCAGAATATGGAGTCTTGCCTGTTATAGCACTTGCTAATGAGCTCAACGAACTTTCTTTGTTTGTCTTGATTCCTAATATAGAATTTATGAAAACTGCTGCATTACTTTCTGCAAAACTAACGATCTCACCTTTTTTTGGCAAAGTAAAAATTTCATAAGGTATACAAGTGAAAGAAGGTGTAACTCCTAAAGATAAATATGAATTTATAATTGACAGCTGATTTGCTTTAAAATCTATGGAAATGTTATTATCTTTCTTTGAGTCAAATCCCATGGGGTTCAACGTTGTTGTGACTGTAACTTTAGTTTCTTTATCTAACTCTGAAAGAAATCTTACACCAGCTTCCCCTATTGTGTTAAAATTAACTCCTGATATATGGGCCCATTTAATAGGAATTAGTTTTGTTGCATTGTTAGCATTTCCTATTGAAACAAGTATTTTATAGGCTAACTTCAATCCATCCCCATATTCTCCTTGTAATGCCTTCTCTTCTTTTCTTGTTAATTCCATTCTGTAAATTCAGAAAATAAAACAATCTTGTCATTTAAAAGTTCTTATGGTTATTTCTAAAATAGTACATAATACATATAATTCTTAAAGTCATCTAACAAATAGTCTATTAATAGGTTATTAATTATATTATATGTGCAATTTGTAACCTGGTTCCAGTATTACCAAGTTATCAGACAGAAAATGGGATATAGTACAGAAGAAGATCAAAAAGCTGCGTATTTATTATCTAATTTAATAAAAAGAAAATTTCTTGATCCTAAAGTTTTGGATAAAAAGATAAAAGGTAAAAGAATATTGGTTATTGGTGCTGGACCGAATTTAGATCTTTATACTTCTTTTATCAAGAAAAATAAATCATACATCAAGATTGTTGCAGATGGAGCAGTAAAATTTTTAATAGAGAATAATATCAAGCCTGATATCGTGGTGACAGATTTAGATGGTGATCTTCGTTTTTTAATAAAAGCAGAAAAGCTTGGAGCAATTATAGTAATTCATGCTCATAGTGATAATATAGATTTAATGGAAAAATATGTACGAAAATTTAGAAGAATTATCGGAACAACCCAAGTAATGCCTGTTCCACATGTCTTTAATTATGGGGGATTTACAGATGGAGATAGGTGTGTATTCCTTGCAGAGGAGTTTGGAGCAAAAGATATAGTATTAGTTGGAATGTTATTTGATGACAATATCGGACCATATTCGAAAAAGAAAATAAATAATGTTAAAGTGAAAAGGGAAAAACTCCAAATTGCAAAAAAACTTTTACAGGTTCTTGCTAAAAATTCAAAATCAAATCTATTTGATACTTCTAAGAAACCGATAATTGGTTTTAAACCATTTAAAATTATATCTTAATTTTCTAAAATAGTAAATCAATTTTTAATTGTAAATAAGATTTATACTAAAATTAATTTGTTCTGAGTTCAGTCATCAATATACTTTTAAGAAAATTATATAATTTCAAATCTTATTGTAAGTGTATTTTGTTAACATTTTTTAGATGAATTAGTCAAAAACTTTTCTTATTATATCTACTAACATGATTGAGGATAAGTATATTTGTTCACCACCAAATAATTATGATATATACTATGATCGATTAGGGTCTTATCATTTCATTGTAATTTGTCTTATCTTCTATAAATTAAAATTTACATCATCATCATCTCTCCTATGTTTTTTGGAAATTAATTAAAATTGATAAAATGATTTATTATTAAAATGGGTTAATAAACTTCTAGGAAAAATTCGAATAAATATACTTTGGAATAAAATTAGATTATAAAATATCTATGGAATAGTGTTTCCTAAGGTAAATAGAATTCTATCTTTTTTTCTTAATACTCATTCTACTCCTTTTCAATTCTTAAACACTTCTCATATAGAATATTCATTTATTTAGCATCAATCAGATTAGTTGATATTCAAATACGCTAAAGTCTAAGATTCTCTCGGTTTATTATTATAAAGCAATTGATTTGATATTATATGAAATGTAAAAACAACTTTATATTCTTTAATTATATTTTACATTGAATGTTAAATTATTCAGAAGAGGATATTAAAAATGCTGCAGATTTGAGAGACTGGGTATTAAAGCAACTCTCAGATAAGCAAGAAGAAATAGACAGACTTAAACGTCTTCTTCTACTCATAGATAACTTATTGAAACAGGAAAGTTTTAAACCGGCTTCTAAACTTCAACGTTCAATAAATAACACTGAAAGTTCTATTACCAATGAAAGGCAAGAACCGGTTCTTCGTAACAAATCTACTGTAAAAACTGAATCCAAAAAACATAATCTCAATAGTTTAAATGAAAATGTGTCCACTTTTACTGAAACAAGAGAACTTAAGAGACTTAAAGATAATTTATTATTAGCAAAAGTAAATATATCCTCTCAAACAATTGAAATCGTTCCCGAAAATGATCTATCATTCAGTATTGACACTCCTCCATTCAAATCTTTTTTTATAAAAAGAATTCTAGAAGGAATGATCACTCAAGATCGAGATAAAAATCGCCAAAAACAGGCTTTAAATAATGACCCGTTGAACTATTCTATCGATGAACATGAAGGAAGAATTAAAAAGATAGTAATAAACAATTATAGAGAAAAAGAAAGATTAACTGATATTATTAATACATCTGCATGGGTGTTGACAAGAATGTTAGAAAAAGAGAATACTTTTGGAAACAGAACTTAAATTGGATAAAATAATTATTTTAGATTTTGGATCTCAATATAGTCATCTTATATGTAGAAGAATCAGAGACGCTAATGTTTTTTGTGAAATTTATCCATATAATCTCACATCTGACCAAATTAAAGAACTATCTCCAAATGGTATAGTTTTTTCTGGTGGTCCAGCTAGTGTATACGCTGAGAATTCTCCCAAACCTGATAAAAAGATATTTGAACTTGGGATACCAATTCTAGGAATATGTTATGGACACCAAATCATTGTTGATAATTTCAAAGGGAAAGTTAAAAGATCTCATACTCGTGAATATGGAAAAGCAGTATTGACAATAGATGATCAATCAGATCTTTTTAATAATTTAGACAAAAGTATAACTTGTTGGATGAGTCATGGTGATGTAGCAGAAAAGACTCCTAGCGGATTTAAAGTATTAGCTCACACAGAAAGTTCGTTCGCAGCAGCAATAGGGAATCAAGAAAAGAAATTCTATGGGATTCAATTTCATCCTGAAGTTGTTCATACTGAGAATGGTTTTGAAATTTTGAAGAATTTTTCTATCAATATTAGTAAAGCAAAACCTGAATGGGATATGACAAATTTCGTCGAATCTACTATTGAAAATATAAAGAAAAAAGTAGGAAATGATAAAATATTATGTGCCGTTAGTGGAGGTATTGATTCTACTACTGTAGCAGTTCTATTAAATCGTGCTGTCCATGATAATTTGCAATGCATCTTTGTTAATCATGGTTTACTTCGATATGATGAAGAATCTCGAGTAATGAACCTCTTAACACAAATAGGTTTGAATGTAACCTATATTGATGCTTCAGAAAAATTTTTAAACAAATTAAAAGGAATTACAGATCCGGAAGAAAAGAGGAAAATAATAGGTCACGAATTTATTAATGTCTTTCAAGAGGAAGTAAAAGAAAAAGAACAATTTCGATGGCTAGCACAGGGAACTTTATATCCTGATGTGATAGAAAGTGGTATTTCTGTAGGGCCCGCATCAGTAATAAAAACTCATCATAATGTTGGCGGCCTTCCTACTGTCCTTAATCTCAGCGTATTAGAACCCTTGAGACATCTTTATAAAGATGAAGTTAAAAAAGTCGCTAAGATTCTGCAAGTTCCCGAGGATCTTTTAAATAGACATCCATTTCCAGGACCTGGACTGGCTGTTAGAATAATAGGAGAAATAACACCAGAAAAAATAAGAATGTCAAAAAACGCAAGTAAAATTGTTGAGGATGAGCTTATAACTGAAAATTTATATAATTCTGTTTGGCAAGCCTATGCCGCAGTAGGTGATGATAAAGCTGTAGGGGTAATAGGAGATGAACGGCTTTATGGTAATATTGTGACTATAAGAATAGTAAATTCAATAGATGCAATGACAGCAGATTGGACTAAGCTTCCTTATCCACTACTTGAAAGAATCAGTAATAGAATTACAAATGAAGTGGATGGAGTATCATGGGTAACATATGCAATATCAAGTAAACCGCCCGCAACTATAGAACCGCAATAATTTAAATTCATATATTGTAACATTTGTTTATATAAATATTAATTTTTTTAGTGAGTTCTAGATTTTGCCAAATTACAAAAATAATATATATATTTGTGACTTAACTAGGGGCCAAACTCAATGTCCACATTCTCTAAACTGGCTATTAGAGCATCAATATCCGCAAATTCTATATCTATACTTGCTAAGGCTGATCTACATGCTGCTTCACTAATAATAAACCCCCTAGACTCTATCAGATTCACAGAATTGTTCTAATTTCTGTGTTAAAAGAATAAATAAAATTGTTATAATGCAGTTTCTCTTCTTTTTCTTCGAATGAACCTTCTTTTTGCAGGATCTGCATTGTTGTTTTATTTAACCAATAAAATATTATAATTTCTATTATATATGGTATTATATGTTTCTATATAGTTTGTTAATAGGAATATATTAATCATAATAATGTTATTATGATCAAATATTAACTAAATTAATAAATAAGTTGTAAACTATAGTTGTTATGTCTAAAGAATCAGCTCGATGTCCATATTGTGAATCAATATTTAATAATAAGGAGGATCTTTCTAAACACATTGATAGAATTCATCTAGGTTCTGGCTTGTTAGAAGGTGATTCAAGTAAATTTTAAAGTATATTCGTGATTATTATATAAAATACAACTTTAACCTCCTTTACTTCAATAGTTAATACTCCTCTTATTATCTTTTTAAAATTTTTTTTTGATCTTGATAAGTATAAATTATATAGTTTATAATCATCGTATTAATGAAAATTTTAATATTATTTTTTTTATCTATTACTATCTTTACTTTTCTTTATATAGAACAACTAAAATTCGAATTCATTTATGCATTGACGAATAGTTCCAAGTTGTTAAATATAGAATTAATTTCTATTAATGGTTCTGTTATATCTAATGGAAAATTCCTCATCATTCCTGATCCATATCAAAAATTTTCCAGCCTAGAAGTATCTGATAATGGATTGGTGGATACAAATAAAAGTGTTGGAGTCATTTCTCTTAAAGGTATTTCAAATAATAATTATACTATTACACAAAAAGCTAGTAATAATAATTATCTACCTAATACAATTTCAAAGGTGGTTGAAATTAAAGATCAAACTCCAATTTCTTCCGTTATATTTGTAAATAATTTTAAATCTGAAAAACCTGCGAATTCTATACCTAATTCCTTCATATATAATGCTAAATTTGTATGTGGTTCTATTAGAGGAGATGAAGGACCGTTACGACCAGGCCACTATGATACCGATATTAGCATTTATAACAAACAAAATTATCCAATTACATTAAATTGGAATACAGTATTTAATAATAGTAATTCGAGTAATTCAATGCTAAATACCGTTAATCCAAAACAATCAATTGGATTAGTATGCAAAGATATAAAACAGTTAGCAAATTTAAATCCTCAAGATACAGACTTATTAGAAGGTTTTATAATAATCCAAATTGATGAAACTAACATATCTTCTGGTACTAAGCAAAGCTTTACAGATGAACCAGTTAGTATCCAGGTATTTTATAGTGCTAATGCACTTGACTCTCTTCCACAACAAACTTTAGTAGAAAAATTTGTGTTCGAAATAAGAAATGATTCAACAGGAAAAATTCCTGAATCATTTGTCAATAAGGATTTAGAAGTAGTGACCAGCACCGATCTGAACTCGATTGTTCCACAAGAAATTAAGATCCAAAAAATCTTATCATCCATTTATAATTTGACTGATATAGAAATAAAAAATATTGGAATAGTTATTAAAGAAACAGATATTGGTGTAGGAAACATGATTGATGATCATGCCATTTCATTATTGAGACTGTCTCCCGAGTAAAAATAATATCTTAATAAAATTAATTATAATTTATTCATTTATTGATTATTAATACCAATTTAGAAAAAGAAAGAAATATTTCAAATTTATAAAGTGTGAGATTCTACAATTACAATAATGCTACAATCCAGTCTAAAGTAGATGCGTCCATAGAAGGGATATTAAGGATTGATAAGATAAACGGAGTAAATGGAAATGACAAAATAAATGGTAAAGATGGAAATAATAAATTAAAAGATGGAAAAGAAGTTGTAAACTATTTGGACGACGGAGTTATGA
>DAIPKY010000268.1:0-2140 GCA_036769505.1 Nitrososphaeraceae archaeon | reverse complement strand
GATAACAAAGATAGCGACGATAACAAAGACGAAGATAATTCAGAAGACCAAGAATAGAGAGAAAATAGTTATTTAACTTTCTATAAATCTTTTTTACATTTTTTTTGATTGTGAATCGGCTCTAAATGTTTTATTATATTTATAATTGAGCTAATAAAGGAAAAAATTCATTGAATTTATTTGTATAATATACTTTACTTGTTACAACAACAAATCATTACATAAACAAGCGAGCACACTTATAAGTGGTAGATAAAAATCGCATTAAAAAATAGAATTCCTTAAACCACAAATAGTTGTTATAAATTTTAGACAAATTAGAAGAAATGGATTGTCAATCTCTTACCAGGCTCTAAATAAGATTTAATTGACTGAAGTTCAGGGTTGAGCTATCTTTAGAGAGGAAAAAATTGCCGAATTATTATTAATCATATCACATAAATATTTTCTTTAAGACTTTATTATTATTCTAACTGAAAGAGAGTTATAATAATTTAATCTATTACATTTCTAAAGATCATATTTAAAGAAAAGTATCGTGGTATTAAGAATTTCAAAATAATTAATTCGAAATATCAAATATTAATTATTTAAATAATTGGTATACAAAATTTGTATATGAGTGAAGATCTAAAAGACTCCTCATTAGGATTAGTCGTCAATGGTTATGACCTAATCCCCAATAAACCTCTTTTATATAGAATTGCTCTATATTCTGCAGATATTGTCGAATCGATCCTAAATTCTAATCCAGGAATAGTAGAATTATGGTTAAAAAAATTACAAGAAGAATATTTTAGCCTCAAAAAACGTTGCGATTTAGATCAAGATCCTTCAGCATGCTATAATCTTGGTTTTTATGAGGAGTTTGAAAAAAATTTAACTAATTTTGAAAATGGAGGCTCTCTCAAAATTTCTGTTACCAAGAAAAAATTTATCTGGATTAGGAAATAGATCTCTTCTGATTTTGTCCAAAAGGAAAACAATACAGAAATAATGGATATGGTAATTAGATATGTATTCTTTTAACTCTTCTTTGGCATTAGGAAATGTATTAAGAGGAGAAGAGTAAATTTAAAAAAGATATTCTTTTTATAGCAAGTTAAACGTAAGAAATTCTATCTAAATTGGCTTTAATTTAAGATTATAATATCTAATTCTATCAGTATTGATGTAATGATTGTTAATATAAAATATTGCAGAAATAATATTAGAAAGACAGTATAAAAGATGACTGTACATAAGCTAATGGTGAAAAAAAACAATAAATTGTTAGATGATGCAGACCCTGTATCTCTCTCAGTATCTGAAAAAGAAGATATAGAAATTTGTAGCCCAAACGAAGAAATCCAAAGTATCGAATTATTATCCCCAGCTATGGATAATATAAAATGCTGTCAACCTATTAAACCTAATGCTTTGACAATGACAAAAATAGCCCAAAATACTAAAAATACTCTACTTAAAAAAAATAAGAAAATTGGAGATGGGGCATTTATTGCTGCAGAAGATCGATAAGTGTATGACTACAATAAATCATTAACTCAAAATAGACAAGAATTTATTTAATATTTCATGTTCAAATTTATTTTGTTCTGAGATTATTCGTAAAGCGCATTGTTAAGAGTGTCTTAGCGAGATACTCAAGTGTAAATTTCATAGAAATTTTAAAACTAATCCTATAATATTGGTCCTATATATTCATTTTAATATAATGATCAATTAGTATTTCTAAAATACTTAGGATTAGTTCTGAATCATCAAATTTACTTATCCCTTATTAGGGAAATATATTATATTAGAACGTAATAGACACATGATTAATAGATGAAATAGCAGTAGAAAATTCGTAGCTAAAATGCATTTAAAAGATTTATAAAAATTCCCTAGAACTTAAAGAAAGGAATTTATTATATATTAATCTGTCATAATTCTTTAATATCTTAGTTAGAGTCAAGTATTAATTTAGATGTTGAAAAAGTCATTGATTATATTAAGTACTGTTTTGTATTTTAGTGTTTTAATAACTGGGTTCCCCCTTAAAATAGATATTATCTCTTCCGAAGATAATCCTTTTTTTTCTCTAGAAAATATAAACCATTTTGTATATGCACAAGATGATAGCGACAAGAGTGAAAGT
>DAIPKY010000267.1:0-2141 GCA_036769505.1 Nitrososphaeraceae archaeon | reverse complement strand
CTTTTCCACCTTACAATAATTACCTATAGAAATAAGTATTAGCTTGGAATTTTAAATCCATCTTTTTCTTTTAAAATATAGAATCATTCCTCCTCCTAGAGCTGCTATCAATCCTAAGGCATAATAATATCCGTATTCTGAAGTTAATTCTGGCATAACTTTAAAATTCATTCCATATATTCCAGTAATGAGTGTCAATGGTAACACAATAGTTGCAATGACAGTCAATGTTCTAATTGTTTCATTCAAATTGGCACTTAAAGAAGAGTTATAGGTTTCCCGCAAGCTTATTATTCGCTGGTGCATATTTTCAATATCATTTCTTAAGTAGGTGATTCTATCATTTAGTGAACGCATATGCCTTATAGAGTCAGGAGCAAGAAGGATAGTAGATTTGTCATCCATTTCTATCGATGATGTAGGAGAACCAGTAAAATCTTCAAAGGTTTCATTGTTCCTGTTTACAAAATTATTTCTGCTAACAAAATCTTGAACCGCGCGTGACAACATTCCCAATGTACGTTCTATAAAACTAATCTTTCTTCGAAGTAAAAGAATTTTGGAAAGTTGAGATTTATTATCTTTATTGGAGCTACCGCTATTTTCATCTAGAATATCCTCCTCTGTTTTTTCAAGGTCTTTATCTATGTTATCAAGAATTGGAAAGTAACTTAATATCATTTCTTCTAAGGCAAGTCTAAATATTATCTCATTTTTTTTAAATGTATTATTTTTATTACTATCAAACATTTTCTTACTTACTGAAAAAGACATTGAGTTGCCAAGAGAAGGTTTTGTTTGTTGTATAATAGCCATAATATTTTTCTTTATATTTTCCTCAAAATGTTGATTATAGACATTTAATGTTATTATCCATCTATGTTCAAGAAACATATATAAATCATCTTCTAAAATCATCATTGATAATATTTTTTCACCATTTTTATTATAACTTTCATCCATTTTCTTTTCCTGATTTTCTGCAATTCCATCAATTATGGCAAAAATATATCGGGTATATTCTTCAATCTTAGAAGGTTGATTTTGATGTAAAACAGCTTCCACTGTTAATGGATGAAGTACAAAAATATCTTGTAATGGAAAAATATCCTCAATCTCATTGGCATGAATCCACAAATATTCTTCTGGCATCTTTTTCATTTCTTCTCTAATGGAAACTGTTTCAGACAAGATATTTACTGGTCTTATTGTTACATTATCTATAAGGTAAGACGATATGGTCAACTAATGAGAATAGTTACGAACATCAATTAAATAAACCAAACTCCTATTTAATTTGAGATATGAGCAATCTCAGTTTAATTAAAACTAGTATATCTAATAAAAGGTAATTTTTCAATTTTTTATATGGTAGTTTGTTTGATATAAATTGAAATAACCATGAAAATGTTTCTAATCATCTAGCACCGTATACTGACCCTATACCGTATAAAAAATTTCTTTAGTTTAAAATACCAAATTCAAACAAAGAAGGAATATCGTTTGGTTCTGGAATTTTCTTTTTTTATAGTTAGGTCTGAAATTAGAAAAGGGGATTAAATTAATTCCTTTATGTTTAAATAACTTTGTATAGTCTTATAATTTAGGACATTTTCAAAATTTTAAAAAACTATTATAAATTTGAAAATAATAGTAAAACAATTTTTTGGTTTTTTCTTTTTAATTAATAAAATTAAGAAACGCAATGAAAAAAGTTATGCCAAATATATTTTTTGATATGTCATAAAAATACAAATCAGATGTTTAAGTTGTTGAATAAATTTAAATTGTTAAAAAGAAAACTTCATTATTATGGATAGTAAATCTATTAATCCTAGTGAAATAGGAAAAGGTGATGAATTTATTGTTATAGATGTGCGCGAATCGGATGAACTTTCTGAAGGTAATATTGAAAATTCAATCCATCTACCACTAGGAAGTATAATACGAAATGCAAGGCAAGGTAAATTAGATAAATATAAAGATAAAAAAATAGTTACATATTGTAACTCAGGTTATAGAGGAAATATTGCAGCAGAAGAATTGAGCAAATTGGGTTTTAATGTCTTTAACTTAGAAGGTGGATTTCAAGGATGGATGAAAAGTCGAAAGTAACTCATGAAATAAGATACAATGTTCTA
>DAIPKY010000266.1:0-2157 GCA_036769505.1 Nitrososphaeraceae archaeon | reverse complement strand
GGTAATAGCCACTATAGAGAGGTAAATACTCGCAGTCCTTAACAAATCGTTTTATTATCAGATACAAGACCGTCCCGGTACTAAGGATACTTTTTTTTAATTAAAAGGTTAGGGAGCAATTAATTGAATAATCTTTCTTCTAAATATGTTATTTTCCGGAGTTTCAATAAAGAATTGTGGAGGTTTTACACACATAGTAGATTCAACTAAAAATATTGCTACAATGGAAGGTTTAGAAAATATTAGGAAATATTATTCTACATTTATAAATTCAATATCCAAAATAGTTAAAAGTTATGGTGGAAAAGTCCTAAAAAATATTGGTGATTGCATATTATTTTACTTTCCAAAAACATCAGATATCAATGACTCAAATTCGTTTGAAAAGGCTATTGAATGCTGTTTTAAAATTTTAGACGAGAGATATAAGATTAATGATGAATTAGCTAGACAATATTTACCTCCTTTCAACTACAAGATGAGCTTAGATTATGGTGTACTAGATTTAGCTTTAGTAGGTGACTACAGTCAAACGGATTTATTTGGTTCAACATTGAATTTGTGTTCAAAGATAAATAATTCATTATCCTTATCTATTCCAAATGAAATCATTATTGAAGATAATTTTTATAGAATTTTAAAATCTTTTCCTTCTATTGTTAAGGATTTCAATTTAAGTAATAGAGAATATAAAATAACAGATAATTATGATTCTAATATAATTGATACAAATTAAAAAGAAAATTCTTGTCTATCTGTATTTAATCATAAAATTTTCTATTTCTAAGAATCTTTTTCTGAATCCTTCTTTATTACGTAAATCTGTAAAAGAAGAATCACTATCTATTTTTTGCAAAAACATCTGAATCTCGTTATTAGATACACCGTGTTTAATATCATGAGATAATCCTTTCTGCACATAATATATATTATTATACTTTTTATTTTGTCTTGCTTCCCATCTAGAATGATTATCTGACAAACCTGTTATGAATTTTACAATAGTTTTTTTCATATGTTCAATATGCCATTCTTTTAACGGAAAATCATTATATTTTACCATATTATATATGTATACCATTTATTAATATTTAAGGAATAGCATTAAGTATAAATTGTGTGGTAATAAAGTCATGTTTAGTGAATAATACATACTATTTCAATAAAAAGAATATTTTTTAATCTTCATATATTTTCTTATATTGTATAGATAAGCAGAACTATAACCATCCAAAGTGAATATTAGCCTATAACAATATGTAATGCTCAGTAAAGGGATATCTTATATTCGATTGTTTTTAACCTATAACTCTCATTTTTATAGGAGAACTTTAACATATAATAAATATAGTGTTAAATATTAAATCGTGTCAAGATTATGTCAATTGGATATTGACTAATCGTTTACTAATTAATGATCACAAGGTTATTGTAATAGATACTAAATCTTCCCTTATTGCAGGTGCATTTGGTATTAATTCTACTATTTGGCCTGTTAATACCAAAGGAATTGTTCTAATTAATTTAGATTATTTAAATCAACAACAATTTAAAGAAAAAGAGATTCAATTTATTCTTGCTCACGAAATAGCACATATTTATAAAAATCATAGCGTCAATACATTGATGTGGAATATAATAGAACGCATTCTAAAAAATGTAGACTATAACGGTCCAATAATTGTAGAGACATTTAAAGGATTTCTAGCATTACTAAGTCCTAATAATCTTCCACCTAATGCAGAAGATTTAAAAAATAATGAATATGAAGCAGATTTGATTGCATTAAACTATGTAACAGGAGATCTTCGAAATGCAATTTCTTGCCTACAAAAATTGTCTAATGATGATCCAAATTCACCTTCACACATTTGGGAACTTTTTAATTTGAATCTTCCAGCAATGACATTAAAGCAAAGAATTGAGGTATTGAAAGAACGTTATTATTCCTTTAGAACCATTTAAATTTCTATGATTATTTAATGTGTTCAAGACTAATAAACATAAAGAATGAAATTTATATGTCAGTAGATAAAGTATATCCCAGTTTCTTATATTATCCTTATAGTTCTTCAGAAGATTAGCAGCAGGCAGTTTTGCAATTATTCATCGGGATTTGGTTAGTCATGGTTCTTCCAATTATGGTTAACTTATTAA
>DAIPKY010000018.1:0-20069 GCA_036769505.1 Nitrososphaeraceae archaeon | reverse complement strand
TGGATTAAGATGAGCTAAATAAAGTGCAGCAAGTTTTTCCATAAGCCAACTATTACTGAATTTTGATTTTGGTTTGATTGAATGATGATGATGATGATATTAGTAATTATATTATAATAATGGTAGAGAGGTAAAAATAACAACAAAAATTAATGTTAGTTTTCAAAAAATTACTAACTAACTAGCTTCTTTTAACTACTATTTCGATTGTAGAGACGTTTCTTGTTCTTCCATCTTCGGATTGGACAGTCTCTGAACCGATCTTTACATCACCAATAGTGTAGCCTGCATTCTCCATTCGTTTCAATATAATTTGAGACACATCGACGGCTCTGCCAATACTTAATCCTCTTGCTTTAATGGTTACTGTGGGCTGATTTGCTAATTGAATTAAAGTTGAGGTAACATATGCCATCAACGGTTTTTTTCCAATATATATTGCATCTCGTATTTGAACATCGTTTTGTTGTGGTGTAACTTGATTTTGTTGTTGTGCTTCTTCAGTCATACTACTGTTACTTGATAAGGATAATTTAAATCTAAAAGTTCTTTATGAAAATAAGAAGAACGCAAAATTATAGATGCTTATGAAAATCTAAGTATTATTGAATTTAATATTCATTTTTAACGGTTATTCCATCCAAAATCCAGATAGTTATACACACTAATCTTAAATCTAACATCTTATAATACGGTTGGAATGTACAAGGAAATTATTTTAAAGTTGTAAAAATTCTATTTAAAAAAGAGACTTTTGCTATTATACTGTGGCTTACTGAAAAATTGACATGTCAAGATTATTACATAACTTTTAATATTATTTTTATATATCTTCCTTATGATAGTAGAACGAATTTCTACTGGCGTCTCTGGTCTTGATACTCTCATAGAAGGGGGAATTCCCAAAGGTTTTACTGTTCTAGTTGCAGGTAATCCTGGTACAGGAAAGACAGTACTCACTTCTCATTTTCTTTATGATGGATTAACTAAAGATCAAAATGGAATTTATGTATCATTCTCTGAAGCTGATTATTCATTTTATAAGAATACAGACCGGTTGGGTATGAAGTTTAAAGATTTCCAAAAGCAAAACAAGTTTTCTTTTTTAGATTTTTCCGCAGTTACACAACAAGGCATTCAAGATGCATTAGAAGAAGTTTTAGCTACAATCAAAGAAACCAATGCAAAAAGAATAGTTCTTGATTCATTTTCTGCCATACTCCAATCCTTTGCAAATCTAAATGAGGCGAGAATTGCATTGCATGTGGTTTTAGGTAAAATGCTTAGAGCACAAGGTGTAACAACTTTGGTGATAGGAGAAGTCCCAATAGGGACCAATAGCATAGGCTCAGGATTCGAGGAATTCGTAGCAGATGGAATAATAAAATTGGAACATGGGATTAATAATGCTAGCCCAATTATAGTTAAAGTAATTAAAATGCGAACGACAAATATAGATAGAGAATCCCACGTTTGTGTCATAAAAGAGCAGGGAATGCTAGTTTTACCCAAACAGCCTATAGAATTGCAGCCTAATATTTCTTTTACAAGAATTGTAACTGGTATTGAGGGACTGGATGAAAGAATAGGAGGGGGATTCTTCGAGGGGACAATAAGCACTGTTATGGGAGATTCGGGTGTAGGAAAGACTACGTTTGCATTGGAATTTATAATACAGGGAGTTATAAAGGGAGAATCTGGCTTATATTTTACACTAGAAGAAACATACGAGGAATTGAAAAGGTCTCCAGGAGTATCTAAATATAATTTAGATAATTTTAATGGAAAAGGTCTATTTATACTCTCAAGATTGATTGAGAACCATAGTCCGGACGAAATTATTGCTGAGTTAGAAACGCAAATTGCAAAGACAAGACCAAAGCGTATAGTAATAGACAGCTTATCGTCATTTGAACATATCTACAAAGATGAAATATACATTATAACCAAAAGAATTGTAAGTTTAATAAATAAATACCATTTGACTGCAATTCTAATAACTCAAAATATCTATTTCTCTGAGGCAAACCTACCTAATTTCGCAAAGATTACATCACTTTTTCATAATATCATTATTCTCAGATATATCGAAGTGAAATATAAAATGAAAAGAAGTCTTGTTATTTTAAAAATGAAAGCATCCTATCATGATAATTCTATATTAGAATTTATTATTTCTGGGGATGGCTTGAAAATTATAGGTCCTATGGATGAGTATGAAGGAACATTATCAGATATTAAACAAGTAATTTACCACGAATCTCAAATACCAGAAGATGGGAGAACAACAGCATACAGTCAACAAGCGAAAAGAAAAAAAATATTACAGGAATTTAATAGAGATGAAACTGAAAGAGTAAATCAAGAGATCATGGAAAAAAAGAAAGAAAAGAAAAGAAAAGAAAAGAAAAATTATGGTATTGATGATCAAAATAATGTCAGAAATAAAAACCATGTCAAATAGAATTAATGTATTATTACAATAAGGGACCCCATATATTATGATACACAGAATTAAAAACAAAAACAAGTCTAAAGAAACTAATATTACCTTTTTCGAAAAAGCCTATTCTAGTGCTGTAAAAGAAGGGATGTTAATCTTGGGTGAAGATGTTTCGAGAATTGTACAAGATTATATAGAAGAAAAATATTCTTTTCTTCTAGAAAATACATCCCAAGATCCCAAAGCACTCAGCGAGGCTCTTCAATTTGCGATTGATGGAGGTAAAAGGATTATAGAACGAAGAATTATCCGATCATTATCTAACAAGTTAGATATTGGATATCATCCAGCAGAAGTGATTAACTTTGAAAAGCAAATAAAAGATATGCGCGAGGAAGCTTTGAAGACACATAAATAACAATATGAAAATTATTATATGATCCAGAAAAACATAACATATACCCCTGTGACTTTCTTATCTCAGAGATATCATATGGATTTAAAAGGTAAAATTATTTAGAAAGAAAATTAAGGATTAATAAATTTAGACCGTCTTTTCTGTATTTTAGTTTTATACATTTTTTACTTATTTATATGCATATCCAATGCGCTTTTATTGGGTTGGAACTCAAGGAAGAATTTGTCACAAGATAAGAATTTTAGTTAAAAATAATTCGATTAAATCTATATATATACATATAGATTTTCTAGTACGAGATTTAAAAGTATATGAATATACATTATCTTTCAAAACTATTCAAATCTAAAACACTACAAATATCTGGATTCTGAAAGAAATTAAAATTAAAATAGAAGTATAATAATAAATGTTTTATTTATTTCGTTCTCTCTCTTCCAAAAAAAAATTAGTCTTGAATTTCGAAGAAATTATTTAAATCCGCCGGTAACAAACATGATGAATGCATAAAAAATACTAAATGCTCCAATTACAATAACTGAACCTTTTACCATGTCTCTCCAGCTATAAATATCTGGTCCATTTCTAGTTACCTTTTTGGTTACCTTCATAATTATATATGTTACATCCTTCTATTTAAAATATATCTATATTCTTAAAAATAATCAGTTAAACTAATTTATTATGACTTCACTTTTACTAATTTGTAAAATTTATAATAAAAATAAGTAAAGCTCATTAAATTTATAAAAATAAAAATTTTATATTTTATATAAAAATTCTACTTTTTTTAGTTATTAATTTAAATATTCTATTTCTTTATTCAACTAGCTAACATTCTCTCTCCAACAAAACTTCATTTTCTTAAACTAGAATAATTAATACCATTACCTGTCAAAATTTTTACTATATATAAAAAAAAGAACATTCTATTGTAAACTAGTTATGTTAGGATATTGTCATCTTCCTTGTACCAATATACAATTTACAATTAAAAATTTTTTAATTTTTTAAAAGTAATATATTACAGAGCCTTAAATTAAGAAATAAATAACCAAAAGAAACAAATTCTAAATTTAGTAAAATAACTAGCAATCTTCAATTTAAATTATTTATAATACCCACTTTTGAAAAGTAGTGTGTATTTGTCCGAAACTTTCCATACAACTCCTTTTTGGATACATATTATAATGATTATGTTAATTTTTAAAAATTTCAAGTAATTATTATTATTATTATTATTATTATTAGCTTATACAGACTACCACATTAAGTGGCAAATGAATTTTTAAATTATTAAAATCTCAAAAGCTTTAGCATTCAATTAAAAATAAAAAAGAGTTTGGCTTCTAAGAAAACTCTTATAAATGTCTATTTTATAATAAACCTTAGCTAATAATGATACGATATAATCGTTCAAAATTGTCTCTTTTTGCCATAATTTCAGGATTCGTCCTTGCTGGGTTTACATTATCATCTACTCAAGTATTCGCTGCTGAAACCTCAACATCTACAAATGAGGGTCTAACAAAGCCATTGTTGGCAATAGCTGCAGCAATCGCAATAGCAGGAGGTCTAATAGGGACTGGCAATGCACAGCAAGGTATTGGTGCTGCAGGAATGGGAATAATAGCAGAGAAACCTGAAAAATTTGGACAGGTACTATTCTTCTTTGTCATACCGGAAACTCTTTGGATCATCGGTTTTGTACTAGGCATCATTCTATTACTTGGTATATTATAGTAGTAGTAGTAGGAGTAGTAGGAGTATGATTTAACTATGAACTTGGATACATTCATCCAAGAGATCGAGGAAAGAAGAACAAAGAAAATTAACCTGCTTGATATGACCTTATCTGAAAAAATAGCACGGATCCAGCACAAAAAGGAAAGTACCATTAAGGAAATGCAACAACATTATTCAGACGAGGCTGAAGCAAAATCTCAAAAGGAAGCTGCTAGAATAGTTGAGGCAGCTAGATTAAAGGCAAAAAAAATCCTCTTTGACGCAATTAATGCAAATATGGATTCTACAATTACTACGATAAGAGAGGAATTAAAAAGCTATAGTAGAAAACCAGATTATAAATTGACAATAGAAAAAATGGTTAAATACGCTAAGATGAAATTGGGTAGTCAGGATATCGTAATACACTGTCGTAATGATGACACTATCCTTTTAAATGGAATGAACATTACAACGGGTTCATCAATTCAAACTATTGGAGGAATTTTAGCTGAAAACAAGACAGGGACAATGGAACTTGATTTGACTTTTGAAGAGTTGTTAAGAACCAATGAAGATAAAATTCAGAATGTTCTATTAGAGGGATTGATGAAATAAGATGGGTACTTCATCCTATTCATCTTCCTTTGGCCGATTAAAATCCCTTTCAATAAATTTTATTTCTCAAAATATTCTTCAAAATTTAGTGCATGCTAAAGATGTTGCAGAAATGACACGTATTCTTGAGTCTACGTGGTATGGTCCAGAAATCGAAAGAGCTGCATCTCTTTATTCACCTCCAGAGCTTTTGGAAGTTGCCCTCAACAGACATATTGTTGAAATCAACAAAATTGCTCTTGAATCCACCCCCTTTAGCGGTAGAGATGCAATCAGAGCTTATTTATTAAAGTGGGATATTCATAATATTGAATTAATTTTATCATCAAAGATAATTGGCCGTGCTATCACTGAAACTGAACCTTTCCTAGTTTCAAGTCGAAATTTTCCAGCTGGGATTTCTGCAGGAAATATATCTCATGATGAAATGAAAATTATTTTATCACAGGCGGGAGTAGATGGGGTAGTAAATCATTTAGTAAAATATCGTTATGGACCCATATTGATGCAACATCTTGATACTTATCAAAAAACAGGAGATCTTGGTCCGATGATGGCCGATCTTATATCATATTATTATACCACTTTAATTGAGTCATTACGGTTTTTTCAGGGTGATGAAGGCGTCATTAGAGATTTATTTAGAGTTCAAATAGATAAAAGGAATATTTTAAGCCTATTAAAAGGAAAGGATTCTGATTTAGATCGGGAATTAATAAATAAACACCTCATAAAAGGAGGAAATATTTCTACAGATGACCTATTTGATATATTGGGATCAAAGAGTATTGAAGAGTTTGTCGGAAAAGTGCAAAAGCATTACAATTTATCTGACCTCCTTAAAGACACTTACATTAAAACACATAGTCTGATTGATTTTGAAGTAGCCTTTGATAAATTCATAAGTAAATCATATTTAAAAAGATTAAAAAATGTTCCACTTTCTCTAGGATCAATATTTCATTTCATTATTACTGCAGAATATGAATGGGATAACATAAAGAGAATTGCTTATGGAAAGCGTTATGATCTTTCCTTAGAGCGTATAACGTCGATGTTGGTTTTGGAGACAGATTAGAATGCCTTCTAAAGAACCACACACCGAATCAAAGGGTAGAATAGCCGTTATAGGAGAGCGTGAACTTGTAATTGGTTATCGACTTTTAGGAGTAGATGATACATTCATAGTTAATGGAGGAGATGAATCCTTTAAAACAATGGAAAACCTTTTCTTTTCACATAAATATTCGATGATTATTGCAAGCCACTTCATTCGAGATTATCTCCCATCCATATTTCGAAAAAAAGTTGAAGCATCAATAGAACCACTAGTTTTGTTTATGCCTTTATTGCAGGGAGATATTCAGGAAGAATCGATATCCTCTTTAGCTAGACGAGTACTGGGAATAAATATTAAATATTAAAAAGGATGGTTTTGGAGTAAGATAGAATATGTCAACAGCCATTGTTTCTCGTATATCTGGTCCAGTCGTTGTAGCAACTGATATTGAACAAGCTCAAATGTATGATGTTGTACGTATAGGAGAATTAGGTCTGCTAGGAGAAATTATTCGCCTAGAGGGTAACAAAGCTACTATCCAGGTTTATGAGGATACCACAGGGCTTCGACCTGGAGAAAAGATAGTTAATACCAGAAGACCACTTTCTATACAACTGGGTCCGGGATTACTGAAATCAATTTATGATGGTATACAACGTCCATTAGATATCTTAAGACAACAGAGCGGTGACTTTATTAGTAGAGGAAAAATTATTCCCGCACTAGATCAGCATAAAAAATGGGAATTTGTTCCGATTAAGAAAAAAGGGGAAAATGTTTCCCAAGGTGAAATAATAGGTGAAGTACAAGAAACTCCTTTGATTAGACACAAAATATTAGTCCCATATGGGATTCATGGCCAATTGTCTGAAATAACAGAAGGAAATTATACAGTAAGTGAAAATGTTGCACAAGTAAAAACAAATAGTGCTATGATTGATGTTGGGTTATCACACTGGTGGATGGTAAGAAAACCTCGACCTGTACTGAGTAAACTCCCACCCGAATCTCCTTTGCTAACAGGGCAACGTGTTCTTGATACTTTTTTCCCTATTGCAAAAGGCGGTACCGCAGCTATACCCGGCCCATTTGGAAGTGGTAAGACAGTAACACAACAACAGCTAGCAAAGTGGGCAGATAGTAACATAATCGTATACGTTGGATGTGGAGAAAGAGGAAATGAAATGACAGAAATTCTTACTACCTTTCCTGAATTAGAAGATCCCAAATCTAAACGCCCACTTATGGAACGAACAATACTTGTTGCCAATACTTCAAATATGCCAGTCGCAGCACGAGAAGCAAGTATCTATACAGGGATTACTATGGGTGAATATTATCGAGACATGGGATATAATGTGGCCTTAATGGCAGATAGTACATCTCGGTGGGCAGAAGCGTTAAGAGAAATCTCGGGCAGATTGGAAGAAATGCCAGGAGAAGAAGGATATCCAGCTTATCTTGGGAGCAGATTGGCCGAATTTTATGAAAGAGGAGGTAAAGCAATTGTAATTTCTCCTGATGAAAGAGTTGGTTCCTTAACGTTAGTTGGCGCGGTATCTCCTCCCGGAGGAGATTTTTCTGAACCCGTTTCGCAAAATACCCTTAGAGTTACACGAGTCTTCTGGGCGCTTGACGCCAACTTGGCATCACGAAGACATTTTCCATCTATTAATTGGTTAACAAGTTATTCTTTGTATGCAGATGATATGAATGAATGGTACAAGAATAATGTATCTTCTGATTGGATTAAAAGAAGGCAAGAAGGATTGGAACTATTACAAAGAGAGTCAGAATTGCAAGAGATTGTGCAATTAATAGGTTATGATGCGTTACCAGAACCAGAAAAGGGAATTTTAGATACGGCTCGTTCAATTAGAGAGGACTTTTTGCAACAAAGTGCATATGATGAAGTGGACACATATTCTTCTATTAAAAAACAGTATATGATGCTTTCAATTATCTTAGAGTTTGGAAAACTTGAAGCTGAAGCAATAAAAAAAGGTATTTCATCTTCAAAGGTGGGATCTTTGGAAGTAAGAAAACAGATTTCGATGATAAAGTGGACTAAAGAAGAAGAGATAGATGCACTGATCAATCAGATTAAGATAAATATGAAACAACAATTTGACAAATTGCTAATGGAGATAGCGATTTAAAAATGTCGAATGTTGCATTTAAAACATTATCAAAAATAGCCGGCCCTCTTATATTTGTAGAAGGAGTCAATGATGCAGCATATGGAGAAATTGTTGAGATCAAGATGGCGAATGGAGACCGTCGTCAAGGCCAAGTGCTAGATACACGACGAGGTTTAGCCGTTATTCAAGTCTTTGGTCCTACATATGGCCTAGGCACAGCAGGCACTTCAACAAAATTTTCTGGTGAAACTGCCATGCTTTCTGTATCTGATGAAATGCTTGGAAGGACGTTTGATGGAGTAGGAAAACCCAGAGATACTGGACCAAAAATTATTTCAAGCGAAAAGTATGATTTAGTTGGTGCTGGCATTAATCCTTATTCTAGAGAAGAACCGTCTGAATTTATCCAGACAGGCATGTCTAATATCGACGGGATGAATACTCTAGTAAGAGGCCAAAAACTCCCAATATTTTCAGGGGCTGGATTACCCCATAATCTACTTGCAACCCAGATAGCCAGACAAGCAAAAGTTCTTGGAGCTTCTGAAAATTTTTCTGTTGTGTTTGCTGCGATGGGTATTACCAGCGAAGAAGCAAATTTCTTTATCAAACAATTTGAAGAAAGTGGTGCCCTGGGTAGAAGTGTTCTTTTTCTAAATTTATCATCCGATCCCTCTATGGAACGTATACTGACACCTAGACTAGCATTAACAACAGCAGAATTTCTTGCTTATGAACGAGAGATGCACGTTCTAGTAATATTGACTGACATGACTAATTATTGTGAAGCTTTAAGAGAAATTTCAGCAGCTCGTGAGGAAGTACCAGGAAGACGAGGATACCCCGGCTACATGTATACAGATTTAGCATCAATTTATGAGAGAGCAGGAAAGATAAAAGGAAGAAAAGGATCTGTTACGCAAATTCCTATTCTTGCTATGCCTGCAGATGATATTACTCATCCTATTCCAGATCTTACAGGATATATTACAGAAGGTCAAATCGTGCTAAGCAGGGAATTAAACAGATTGAATATACAACCTCCTGTTGATGTACTTACAAGTCTCTCTCGTTTAATGAATCAAGGTATTGGAAATGGTCGAACAAGAGAAGATCATAGAAACCTCGCTGACCAGCTCTATGCCACTTACGCCCAGGGAAAAGATGCAAGAGCATTGTCTGCAATTGTAGGAGAGGAGGCTTTAAGTGAAACGGATAGAAAATTTCTTAAAATCGCCAATAACTTTGAACGAAAATTCGTTAATCAAGGAATTGATGAAAATAGATCAATAGAACATACTCTAGATATAGGGTGGGAACTCTTAAGCAATCTGCCTGAATCAGAAATGAAGCGTATAAAGTCTGAATATATTACAAAGTATAGAAGACGAGTTGATAAAGAGACGGAAGGAGGAGCGTGAATAGACAGAAAGTATGACATTAGCAACCGATATTAGACCAACTCGCCTTGAGTATATTCGTACTAAGCGTAGGATTGTTATTGCAAGAAAAGGTCTAAAACTTTTAAAACTAAAACGTCAAGCCTTAATCCTCGAATTTTTTAATACCAGTAAGACAGCTGCGGCTCTTAGAGGAACATTACAATCTGAATTGTTGAAAGGGTACGAAACTATTAGAATGGCTGAAATGTTAGCTGGCTCCATGCGACTTGAGAACGAAGCAATGAAAATGTCCCAACTGGGAAATTTACAAGTAATGTCAAAGAGTATTATGGGAGTACATATCCCAAAGATCGTAGGAGGTCAACGGGAATTACTTGCTGAGCATATATTAGAGCTTCCTACCTCTATAAATGAGTCTATAAGAATTTTCCAGAAGATTCATAATACTGTATTAGAGATTGCAGAGAAAGAAACAACATTAAGGAAACTTCTATACGAGATTGAGAGGACAAAGCGTAAATCCAATGCAATAGAAAATATATTTATTCCTAAATTGGTATCTGCAGTGAAATTTATTACATTTCGACTGGATGAGATGGAACGTGATACTTTCATAATGCTAAAAACTGTAAAGAGAAAGATGGGAGAAAGGGAACATGAAATTACTAAGGAGGCTGAAGTAGAGGTTAATGTATAAAAATAAAAATAATAATAATAATAATAATAATAATAACCATAATAAAAGAGACTTTGTAAATTCGCAGCAAAAAAAATTTTATTTAATCTCTCGAGCATTTAAGTTTGGAAACATACTTGCTACAATAATTTTAATTTCATTTATAGGAAAATATTTTCTAGGATGATTTAATATATGTCTAACACGCAAGAAGAAGAGTATCTCCAATCTCTGAAACGAATCAAAGAAGTAGAGGATAAAGTCCAGCTAGAAATTGAAACACATAGAAAATTAATTGAAGAAAAAATTAATACTTTGCAGAAGGATCTAGACGATTCAATCACTGCATTTAAACTTCAGGGAGAAAGATTGGTAGAAAAAAGTATTGAAGGGGGTCGTTTTAATGCTTCCCAAGAAGCTAATAAGATTATGGGAGAAGCAGAGAAAAAGTCTCAAACTATATCCATTCAACTAGATCAACAGACAATAAAAAAAATAATCGAAATTTTTCTTTCTGGAATGTAATGGATGTGATAAGAGGATGAGTACAATATTGAAACCTGCTGCAATGGTTAAAATAGCAATTATTGGACTAAAAAAATACAGACCTCAAATTATATCCATTATACATGAAATGAACGTCATTCAATTAGAACCTCTTTCAAAAGAAGCAGATTCCTTTTTAATGAAGGAACAAGAAACTGATTTACATAGAGAAATTTCAGATCAGTTATTACGCATTAGAGGACTACTTAATTCTCTTCCCCCTTTCCCCGTATCAGAAAAATCTAAATTTTCTTCAATTGAAGAACTTATTCAAAGACTCAAGTCCCTGGATATTGATAAAAGTATTGCTTCACTTGAACGACAAAAGGAAGGAATCTTAACACAAATCAACGAGACAGAGAACAATTTAAAGCTTTTAGAAGAATTTTCATTCTTTCCAGAGGATCTAAACCTTTTGCATTTAGCTTTTGCTCGCTCTTACTTTGGTCGTGTTACTTTAGAAAAGTTTCCAGAGTTTAAAAAAACATTGGAATCAAATGGTGGACCTATTATCTTGTATTCTCAGACCAAAGATAACCTATTGTATTTTGTGCTTGTTCTTCCTCCAAATTTTCCTTCAAATATTCTTGCTACCGCAGTCAGTGTATATGGTATACACTTAGAAACAGTTCCCAAACTACAAGGAAAGCCTACTGATATTATCCACATACAAAAAAACCTTCATGATGATCTTAATGCTAAATTAAAACTAATCAATAATCAATTAACTGAAATTTCAAAGTCAAATTATGCCTTTCTGAAAGGCGCAGAAGAAGAGTTGGAGATAGAAAACCAAAAGCTAGAAGTAATTGAAGAGCTTGGAGTTACCAATGATACATTTGCACTAGAAGGATGGATTCCGCGCTCAAAGATCGAAAATCTAAAAGCAGCATTTGAAAGATATAGCAAGGGAACACTCATTTATGAATTAGAAACTAAAGACAATCCTCCAACACTTCTTGCAAATCCCAAAAGATTCAAAGTTTTTGAATCTTTTGTAAGATTCTACTCTTTACCCTCTGGTAACGAATTTGATCCTACATTGATTTTTGGTTTAATTTTTCCTATATTTTATGGTTTAATGATAGGTGATGTTGGATATGCCTTAGTGATTCTCCTAGTTTCTTTATGGGTAATCAGAAGAGTACAGGATAAAAAACGTAATTTGACTATTATGCCAAAATTTTTACGAACTTTCGCTAAAACAATTTTACGTCCTTCTCAGATGGTAAAGTTAGCCAAAGCTATGATTCCAGGTTGTATAATTGCTATTATATTGGGATTTTGTTTTGACCTCTATTTCGGATTTCCTCTAAATGGGTATCTTTTTTCATTTTTGAATAATTTTGGGTTAAACTTGCCAGCTGATGGTGCATTATTGAATCCTATTGGAACTTTTGGTTTGCGTAAACTTTTGTTAATGAGTGGGTACGTTGGGTTGGGTATGGTTTCATTTGGCCTGATACTTGGGATACTCAACAGTATGAGGGAGCGTCAGATAAAACATATAATCAGCAAAATTGGATGGCTAATGTTTGGCTGGGGCATTGCGTTAGTTGGTTTAGCTATGATAAATCATGTAAATATAAATCCTCTACAGAATATTCAAGGAACTGGCTATTTTGCATTACTCCTTGGCGGTATAGGAATGATGTTTTATGGTGAGGGTGTCAGGGCACTTATGGAATTGCCATCAATAATTAGTCACATACTTTCTTATACTAGAATTGTAGGAATATTACTTGCTTCAGTTATACTTGCACATGTTATAGATTTTATCTTCCTCAAATCTTTAGATAATTCAATAGCTTTTAGCATATTAGGAATTATGATCTTTTTGATAGGTCACACTTTTAATATTATCATTGGAGTTTTTGAACCTGGAATACAGGGAGCTAGGCTGATTTATGTTGAATTTTTTTCCAAATTTTATCATGGGGCTGGTAAAGCCTTCAAACCGTTTGGAAGCAAAAGGAAATTCACAATCGATGAGTATAATATTAAGATGTTTAAGAAATAAATAGAATAAAAACTAGTCTATTTGTGACATTTCATAGAATGCTGCGATTACTTTTTAGATTAGATAATTTGTTATCTGCAATGATTTATGATGTGAAATTCCTATACTACTATAAATGGTCTTAGATGAGCTCATTCATTGTTGCACACATCATCTGTCTCACTTATTGTTATTTTGTTGTTTTAGATTTAATTCAATTTACTTGACTACCTTGATATGATAGAATGGTGAAGAATAAAATATATGTAGGTAAATGAATGAATGAATACTATTATTATTATTATAATTTAACAGTAAATTATAGCATTTTTTGTAAATCATTCGATCCTTTTATGAAAAAAATGTATGTCATCAAAATTCTTATGTAATAATGATTTCGTGAATCGTTTTATCACCTTTAACTTTTGAAAATTTAATGTAATTGTATTAATAGTAGCAAAGAATCTGAATGCTTTGGAGCAATAATATTAATACGATTAGTTTGAATTAGATTTGATTGGAATTAAAATTGAGTATCACATAAATATATGCATATTTTTTTTGTATTCTGTAAGAATTAATTTTATGGTTAAAACATACTTGAACTTTAAATGGGGTTGGCCGGATTTGAACCGACGATCCCCAGCGCCCGAGGCTGGTATCCTACCAAACTAGACCACAACCCCCTCTTTCTTCTTTACTTTTTTTTATAAATTGAGTATCTTAACTAGAGTGAATAACAAAGATAATATATTGATATTGATGATTTGTTTTTACAATTTGAATAATGGTGAGATAAAATATAGATATATATATATTTTTAATTGTTCCTATAATGCTCCATCAAAATTTGATTTTAGAATAAATATCTTCAATATTCCATAACTGATTAGATTTAGTTACTTTATTTATAATTCTGTCATTTATTAATTCTTGTACTATCATAGCAGAAAGAGGTAATGCCCCAGTTGCGCCTGGTGAATTGTAGTTTAAAATGTGAAAAGATTTTGAATTCTTTAATAATAGTGTATCAGGAATAAAGTTACCTTTATCATCGATTAGTAAAGATCTGATTCCAGCGGTTCCTCGTGTACTAAATTTTTTTGTATCTAAAGCTGGTAAGAATTGTTTTACTCTTTGAATCATAATTCGTTTTGACAAGGAACCAGCAATTTCATGAGTTAGCAATGATAGGAATTCTCTATTATAAAAAAGAGACCACAACCCCTTCTTAAACAAAATTTCTCTCGATTTAGGAAGAAAATTCTTAAAATTATCAATTAAATTATAAGAGTATGGTCCAAAAACAGGTACGGCGTTGGGTCCAATTTCACAATGTCCATCTGCTTTTATGATCCAATGAGGATCTAAAAATGGAAAATTCTGTCGTTTTGGAACTGAATAAATACTATGAGTCGTAAGTTTTTCATATTCTTTTGGAGCCCTCCAATATTCACCCCTAAAATGTAAATCAAATAACTCTAATCCAATTTCTAACTGATGTGCAATATCAAGTGAATGTCCACCTGCTGTATTAATAACATATTTCGAATTGAGGACTTTTTTCTCTCTATCATCTGTGACTATTTCAATATTACAAATATGATTTTTGTTTTTAATACCTATGACTTGATGCAAATTGAGTAACTTTCCTCCAGCCAAGAGATAATCATTTTTCAAAGTAGTAGTTAGTAATCCATAATCAACGCTTGCATCTTTTTTACAATATAGTGATCCATGACATATTAGATTTGGCTCAACCGTTTTAGTTTCTTGGTCATTTAAAAATTGTATATCCGTTTCTTTTAATCCATTTTTTATTCCCCATTCAATATATTTTTTTAAAACTAGAATATCTTTTTCTTCTTTCGCTATTTCTAAAACTCCGTCTTGTTTAAAAAAGATTCTTTTTCTATTACAATAAGTCTCCCACATATTATAACCTAAAAAAGATATCTTAGCAAAAATCTTTTTTTTTATCGGATCGTACAAGAACGGTGCGTGTACTTTACCTGTGTTTCGAGAACTAGTGTGACTGGAAACATTTTTTTCACGTTCTAGTATTACAATATTTGCATCAGAATTTAGTGATAAAAAATATCCTAAAGATACTCCTAAGATACCTCCTCCTATTATGATAATATCAAATTTTTTGACTTGCACCGAAGCTAAAATTATAATGAATATATAATATGATTTTTTTGATATTAAAAAAAGGGATAACTTTCACTTGAGAAGTAATTATTATCTCTAAAATTAAGACTGAAGAATTATATACACAATCCAAAACAATCATTTTAGTAAAAAAGTTACTACTACCATCTTATTTCTTAATATCTACTTGTAGAGTCTCTCCAACTTGAGGATTTCCCATCATTTCATATCTTCTCTTTGGCATAGTAATTTGAATGATAGTTTTAGGATATGTTTTGATAACAGTTTGAGGTTGGGATCTTAAAATTGCTTCCAGCAAAGGTTTGATTTGTTGTTTTACTTCCTCATCTGTTACGGTTCGATCTACTGCTTCCAAGATCATTTGTTGTTGGGATACTGTTTCTAATTCTACATCTTCACTTAAAGAAAGAGTAATATTTGAACCATTATCTACGAGTTGTTTAATTTTGAATACTGTTGTTGTTGGTGTTGTTGTTGTTGTTATTGTTAAATTCTCCACCTATGTCTTTCTAAATTCTTCAGATATATAATTTTATTATGTTATTGCATAATGAAATAATTTAGTTTATAGGTAAATAATAATAATAATAAAAATAGATAAAAGTTTCTTTTGACCGCTATATAGAATACATGATTCCACCAGATACAATAGGTACTTGGTCTACCTTCGCAACTTCTTTTATTCTGGCTATTATAGCATTAAACCATAGACTATCAATTCCCTGGCTCCATATTGTAATCTTCTTATATTCTCGTTTTACGCCGTCATGAAAATAGCCCACACAGTCTTCGGAAGTCATGTTATAATACTTTTGGCTAACCTCTTCTACAACCTCTGAGGCTTCTCCAGGTAAGTATAAAATTGTTAATGTCGGGAATGGAATAGTATCGTTAGAAGATTCTACAGAACCACTTTTTTCAGTCATTTTGATTAACATAAAATATATCCTGTAATAAGAAAATTTCGAATATAGACTAATTCCATACAGATATTATACAATATGGTTTGGTCCCTATCTATCTCCGTTTACGAAAGAGAGGATCTGCTCAAAATTTTGTCTATTTTTTATTTTTTTATACTTTTTTAAACAATTCAATAACAATTCAGGATCTTTTATTTCAATAAATTGACAAATTTTTCTAGAAATTGAACCGCCACTCAAAAGTAAAGCTTGACTAGCTGATGTAACATTGCATGGTTTTCTTTTAGTAGATGCGCTTTCAAAATCTATTATTGAGATGTCATTATTATCAGAAACCATTACATGATTATCAATTCGAGTTAATTCTCCGTGATCTAAATGAAGAACATCTAATCTATAACATTGTTCTAATATTTCATTAACTATATTTATAATATTTGTGCTGGTTAAAAAGTGAATAGTAGTTGGGTCCTCAAGCCAATCATAAAGCCCTTTTCCAGCTATTAATTCCATTAGTATCAAATCATTTGTATTTTCAATAATTTGTGGACCTATTTCTACTAAATTAGCTAATTTTTGATTATATACCTCAGTCAAAGAATCCTTTCGACGAGAATCTATTCTTCTTATTTTTAATGCCATAGTTTTCTTAGAACATGCACTTACTTTCAATACAATACCTGAATGTCCTTTTCCCAAAATATTTAATTCACATATTTTAGTCGGTCCTTCTAGGATAGCATCTTTAACTCCTATTTTGTATAAATCAATCATTCTCTTATTATATTCATATATGTCTAATCTAGGGTATGAAATTAATTTTGAAATTAGTGATGAGTTAATTTGTACCTTCAAATAAACTCATATCTTTCAATAGAAAATCGTAAATAATTCTCTGGTTATGGATACTTTTTACCTTGTTTTTGTTTAGTTTATATATTTTAAATCCCTTGTCTAAATCATTCAGCAAGCCTTTGGGGATTCCCAAATTATTTTTCTCAAATTTAATTGATCTTTCCAAAAAATCAATTGCATTACTGAAATTTCTTTTTTTTAAACCCAAAAGCCTCATATCTTCTCCTATCCATATAATAGATGATTTTTCTTTATTCTTTTTAACAAATTGAAACACCTCTTTTTCCATAAATATACTTGGACCATCTTTTTTAAAAAAAGATGAAAGTTTAATAAATTTTAATAAAAATAATACTTTTGCAGAATTAGAATTATAAATATAGCATTCACTTTTTATTGCTTCAAATTCTTTATCATTTAATTGTCGTGAAAGAGACGAGGTTAATTTTTTTAACTGTCCCCAAATAATATCAGCACTTCTAATTTTATATTTAAATTCTAAAACTAAAATGTACTGTAATATTTCCGAGACCTTTGCCATATGCCTATCATAGTTTATCATCATATCATCCTTCTTACTAATACTAAAAAATTTCATTGAGGGATTTTTTAAAAATGCCCTAGCATTAAAAATAAATTTCGAAAGACTTTCAGAAGAGATTGCCTTTCCTAGATTGCGATTTGAATCTACAGGATCAATTATTATTATAGGGCTTTGAAACTTTTCAAAAATAGTGTTATTGAGAATATGATCTATAGCAATTACTTGACCTTTCTTTTCTATCATTGCAATATGTTTGATAACACTTTTAAAATCTCCATAACTTAGTATGAGTACTTCAGTCACGTAACCACTTAATCCAGCAATTGATAGTTCTGCTCCATAGATTCCAATTCCTTTTAAAAAGGCTTTTAATATTCTAATTTGATTTTTTTGTTCAGTTGTAAGCATCTTCTTCATATATTCTGTATGGTATTGTGACCTATCAGCAGAGCTTTTCCATTGACCTTGTTCTACTTTGTAACAGGGCACTACGTTTAACCTTACATATTCTTTATTATTTTTGAGAGAGACATACCCTTCTACATAAGGATGTTCAGAATAGCGAGTAATAGGATGATAGTTCTTTAAACATTTAAAACCAACATCTAATGCTATCTTTTCAAAATCTGTTTCAGTTGTATTTTTATCAATTAAAATAAAAATATCTATATCCATATCTTTTTTCAGATTTGTATCTTTTGCAAAAGAACCACCAGTTTTAATATCCACTATCTGTGGTATTTTATAACTATAAATCTCATCTTTTATTTTGTTTTCTATTGATTTTAATTTCTGGAAATCATTTAACGAAGGCTTAATCTTCTTTAAAACTTTGGCAATTATTGACTCAATCTTCAGATCCTTAGCATCATTCTCAATTTTACTATTATTACTATTACTATTACTATTACTATTATTCATTTTTTTATATTGACCTATTTTGCAAAGACCGTCGAAATATTAGAGTACACCGGGCCAGAAGGAAAAAGTTCACTTTTTTTAATATGAATCTTATCTATCCTATCTGAAACAGCTATAAAATCAGAATATTTAGTTAAATAATCTTTAATGTTTGCTATAGGTTTTTTCACGCGAAATAATGTCAAATGAGGTTTAAATTGTTTGTCAGGTTTAAATCCTATTTGTTCCATTTTGGATTTCACTAATTCAAAGATTGAAATTAATTTCTTTGTGCTGTTTTCGTCTAAACCAATCCAGATAACTTTTGGAAACTTAAAAGAAGGGAAAGCTCCTATGTGTTTATAAAGTATGTCAAAACCTTGAAATGTTATCTCATTCATTTTATTTTTAATTTCCTCTACTGTTTTCTCGTTTACTTCACCAAAGAAAAAAAGTGTAAAATGGAGGGTTTGGGGGTCTATAGCCTTCATACCCTTGCCGTTTATACTAGGGATAGAATTTAGTATCATTTGTTGTATGTTCGAGATTTTTTCTTTATTGTTACAGTCTATAGCAATAAACGTTCTCATATTAAAAATGATCAATCAAAAACATATATTCATATCTTTAATATTATATCAATTATTATTATTATTATTATTGCTACAATTTTTATTTTGCTCTAAGAAATTAGTAAAAAAATTAGACTAAGTTTCAGAAATAATGCGTCAATTTCTGAGTCTTTTCACCACTATATTCTTCCAATAAAACCGTCAGTTCTAATTTATTATACTATCTGCCTAATACGGTTAGCTAGAAAACAAAAAGTTATAGCCTTTGAAGAACGTGATGATAAGACTATGACAAGAATGGAGGGTTTTAATATTTAGTAAACTTTTTGAATAATGGCCAGTTGATATAATATAATATTTAATAATTTGCGGGTAATTAATTGTTATAGCTGGAAACAGAAATTTTCTTATAATATTTTAAAGTAATAACGAACCAAGACTAATGAATATTTTATTATGTAAATAGATAAATAAAAATTTTCGAATTGTGGGAAGTATTGTGTTGTACATAATTGACTAAAATAGGTGTATAAAGTAACATAGAGACCAATTTATAATGATAATGATATCTCCCTTCAATTAGATAATTTTGTAAAAGAACCAAGCCATCACAACACAAGGTAATATTAAAAATTTTCTGATATATTCATGAGAAAAATGAATTGTAGCATAATATTAGAATATTTTTCCAGTAGAAACAAAGGGGATCAACATAGATTAGTCAATTATTTATGATACATTGCATTAATTAAATTGACTCTCTTCCATTTTCTAGCAATATGACATGTAGTTATTAGACGATTATGTTAATGCTAGGGGGTGTTATCTGTTACTATGTAAATATTCTATTTAGTATAAAAAGTAACCTTCATATTTTAGGAATAATTTCCTAGTGCTGACAACGTAATATGATTATAGCCATTTCTATGCCGGATTACAAAATATTCATCTCTTTGTAAATATCTTTTAGAATAGTTTGCATATTGTTTGTCGGTATAAGTATATTTCCCCCTTCTTTTTTTGTGTGTTTTCAGTTTTATCTTCTTTACAACTCTTTTCGTCTAATGTCAC
>DAIPKY010000265.1:0-2173 GCA_036769505.1 Nitrososphaeraceae archaeon | reverse complement strand
AATCCCATATAGATGGTGGTTCGTGCTGGAATTGATTCAAGTCTTCCTGGGAAATCCTAAATCTCAAAACATCTCCATCATAACTTTCTGCTTGATCTTTAGGAATGTAAAACTTTTCTTTATTAATTATTCCTTTTTGAACTAATACATAATTACCTTGAATGTCTTGGACTTCACCAAAATCTTCATCATTAGTACCTCTTACTTCTTTTTTGATTACATCATTCCAATCTATATTATTAGAAGTCATAAACCATAATGACTTTTAAATTATTTAAGGCTATGAGACAATTTTGTTAAATTATTAGAAATAAATAAGCACAAATCAATATTTGAAAATGATAAGAGTAACTAATTTTGGGTTTCCTAAATGTTATTTTTTTTCTTGATTTTATTTAAGGCGTATTGAATAAGATATTTTTGATCATTAATTCCTTTAGATTTGTAATAATATTTGCTAACTACATAGGAAATTATGTACCACATTATACTATTTACTATAATAGTAAATAAAAAACCATAATAATAAGTCATAATTATTCCAGTAATAGTACCACCAATTAAAAAAGGGATTTGTCGTTTTATTATTGATTTTAAAATTAAATCCAATTACTATTACTATATAATAGATAACATGTTATATATTATAGTATTAGATCTTAAAATTAGAAATCGTAATATACAAATTTAAATTTTGATAGATTAATAATAGTAATAGGGAGAAAAAATAAAATATGTCTATACTTTCAAAAACTCTTACATTAAGAGTGCCTTCAAATCTAATTTACCGGGCTTTAAAGGATACAAGATTAGAAAAACTTTTTCCTGAATTTTTTATAGGTATAGAAAGGAAAGTTATAATGGATAATATAAATAAGGAGATTTGTTTTGATACCATAACTAAAGGAAAACAGATCGAAATTATAGAGACTTTCAAATTTAAAATTTGTAACAATAATGGAACAGTTGTAGAATATATTACAGAGACAAAAAGTATAAAAGAGAACAGTATAGTATTAGATTCAATAATACAGACACATGTAGCGAATATTTTATATTCACTATTGATGTTAGAGACAGGATATATTAATGGAGTATTAAACAGAAAAAATTAGCTAATTCAATATGAATGTCAATAAAATCATAGAATAATTTGTATTAACATTATTAAGACTTTTCATATACTAAAGACATAAAGAATATTTAATGTTCCATCATAGTCATAGATTCTTCCTCCTCAGTATCATTTGGTGCAGCTATATCATGATGCATCATTGTTTTATTAATAAGAGAATTATCTACAGATGTATCCAATCCTATTCCACTTATTAATGTTCCAAACATTTCATTCGAGCTAGAAAAATGCCCTTTAGTTTTACCAACATCTATAGTAAGTCCCAAAACTTTGTTACCCATAAGATGAATAGTTAAAGGAACACTTTGGTATTCATTATTACTGTCATCAGAGTATATATCTGTTATTCCCATGATGACTATATCTTTATCCATAAGGATAACGTTCTGGGAAATAAAATTCTGAATATTATGGTTATGTGAAAGACTACCATCTGGTTTTATCATTGTAAAATTAGCAATGAAGTTAGCAACACCATTGTAATTTGTTATTTGAGTATGGTTATTATTGTTAACATTACTATTAGTTATATTATCAATAGCCAGGTTCCAAAATCCTCCCTGAATCCATGTAACAATTCCATCTTTTAATTGGTTATTTGCAAAATGTCCAAAGGCTTTTATTATTGTAGATTTATTTTGTTCTTCTGAATTGTTGCTTATTGTTATTATTGAAGTGTTTGTAAATGATGGTTGTGCAAGTGCCTTTTCTATAATGCTATTATTGGTTAAAAAATCAGCTAATTGTATTGGTAATGATGACTCTGTTGTTATTATAAATACAAATCCAATAAATAATACTGCAAACGTAAATTTGTGAAAATTCAAGGTAAAATTTTTCATTTATTTGTTATTTTTATACTGATATCTTATAAATTCCTATTCTCAAAAATAATGTACATTCTTTTTATTAATCATCTATATCTTGGAAAATGGATCATGTGGATTCAACGATATCACGCTACATACGGGAAAAGTTCCCTCTACAATATCATGGCAGTTTACAAGATTAAAAGCTGCAAAATTATCAAGTTACGTA
>DAIPKY010000264.1:0-2203 GCA_036769505.1 Nitrososphaeraceae archaeon | reverse complement strand
GGTCTATTGATAATAAATTACAGATAAAAATAATAGAAAAATAAATATAAAAAAAATATAAAAATATAAATCAAATAATATAAATCAAATAAAAAGACAAAACTTCAAAAGAGTGAGACAATTATCTTAAAGTATTATAAATGGAAGATCATAATTTTCATTCAAAGATACAACATGTTATGGTTATTAATGTTGATAATAATTGCTTTATCTGTTGCTATATCATCCAATATAATTATCGTCAATTCTACCAGTATAGATGAGGTAGAAAACTATACTAATTATACTAATTATAATAATAATTATAATAATATTACATTAGTATGTAACATTTCTATAATAGCGTGTCTTGATAATAATCCAACATATCTACAAAAAATAGAAGATCATAATCTACAAATAGATTCAATATTAGATCAAGTTAATTCCACTAAACTTAAAGAATATGTAGATATTTTATCATCTTTTCCTACAAGAAATACTAAATCAAATTATATTGATAAAGTAGCATATTGGCTTAAAGATGAACTTCAAAACTTGTGCCAAGGTAGAGTATTTTTTCACAATTATACACAAACTGATCAAAATCAAACTTTTAATTTAAAAAATATTATTTGTAGTAAACAAAGTTTAGCATTTTCTTCTCACTATAATAAAACTATCATAATTGGAGCACATTATGATAGCAGAGCAGAAATTCTCAACAATACTAATACTCGAGCTCCAGGAGCTGATGATAATGCCAGTGGAGTATCATCTCTTTTAGAACTTCTACGTATTCTTTCTCACTTAAATTTAAAACTTAACCTTGAATTTGTATTATTTTCAGGAGAGGAACAAGGTCTATGGGGATCAGAGCATTATATGAAATATATAGATAAGAACAATAGAACCAAAAATATAGATCTTTACATTAACTTTGATATGCTTGGCTATACACCTCCTAATGAAACAAATAAAGTCAGATTAGAATATGATGTTGGCAATAAACATGTACAAAATGATAAATATTCAAAAACAATAGGACAATTTATAAAAGAAATAGCTTCCAATTATACTAATCTAGAAGCTATATTGTCTAAACTTGAAAATAGTGATTTTATTCCTTTCGAAGCATTAGGTCATACGGTTATAGGAATACATGATGGAGGAGTAAATAAAAATCCACATTATCATAAATCTTCTGATACGCCACATACCTTGAATATAGAATACCTAACTTCAATAACAAAGATGGTACTTGCTACAATTTTAGAACTGGACAATTTAAGATAATATACAAATATAGATTAGTTTTTTGAGATTATCTTAATTATTATCAGTCTACCTATATATAAGTACAAGAATTATTATTATTTTTTCTTTAAAATTGATAATACTATTATTCTCATTCCAACACTTACTAAAATACCTATTCCAATAATTAAGTTGTAGAATTGTGTATACTTTTATCAATATCTAACTTTGATTTATCTGAATCTACAAGAAATGGTTAGAAGAGGAAAATGAACAGATTAATCTAACTTTAATAAATGATCCAGAATTAGCAATACAGAATTTCAATCCTGAAAACTATGATCTTGTTCTTATTGGTTTTAGAATGTCCGTAATGGATGGTTTTGATCTATACGATAAGTTACATGAAATGTCGAAAAAATCACAACAAGATGCATCATCATCTAACGATTTTCGAGTATGTTTTTTAACTGCATCAAGAATAAATTATACAGCGTTAGCAGAGATTCACGCATAATTTGGAGAAGAATGCTATGTTTGCAAAGAAATTTCAAAAGAAAATTTTATAAAACCTGTTTATTCTTTAATCTCAATTATAATTAATTATATTATTTCTGACTCAAATACATATACTTATTTTTGTTTCAATATTTGTTGTTTGTTTGTTTTCTTTTGTTTTCATTATAATTGAATAAATAATAATTTAAGAATACCTTGAGGTATTTAAACAAAAATAAAAAAATGGAATAATACTAAGTTTGTTTTATTATCTTCTTGAAATGTTCAAGGTTCTTTGATAATATCTCATTCCAAGATTCCTCTGTGTAACCATGTTCTTTTATTCCATGTTCTTTGGCATTTTTCAAAATTTCCTCTTCTGTTTCACCATACATGGTATGAGTACATACAGGATCTCCAGCATCTTTACAATTTATTGAAAGAGTCATATTGAATTTATAATAGAATG
>DAIPKY010000263.1:0-2204 GCA_036769505.1 Nitrososphaeraceae archaeon | reverse complement strand
ATATTTTAGGTCCAAGAGAAAAACAAAATTTACAGACACTAGGAAGAGGAGAAGATGAGGTGATTGAATAAGAATGGCAAGAATTGAAGACACACAATATGATAATGCCACTGATAACAATAGCAATTCAACATCATCATTAGATTTCCTTTCTAATCTGGATCAATCATTATCCTATTCCATAGAAAAAGATGTCGACTATGGTTATGGTAAGATAGATGTAATATGGTACGTATCATTACATCCATCATTACCTTCATCAAAATTTGGATTTGTTAAAATTCGATCAAAAGAAGGAGGAACAGATCAAGACTGGCAAGACAATCAATTTTCATTTAGAAAAATAGAAGAAGCAATAGGAAGAGGAATTAGAAGTGGATGTGATAAAGTATTTCTAGTAGCAGACAATGAAGAAATGGCTAAATCTATAAGTGGTAGAATAGAGTGGTTAACGTCTTTTGGTAGTATTGTACGATTTGATGCAGTATCTCTAGGTAGCAGTCCAAATCAGAAAAAACCAAGTACTAATATACCAAGCCAAAAAAGAGTTCCAGAAGGAGAAAAGGTAAGAAAAGAAGAGATAAGAGAAAGAGAAGCAAAATTTGATAAATATAATCGGCCAAAAGGAAAAAGAGCAGAACAAGAAAGTGAAGGTGAAAGATTAGAAAGAGAAATCAAATTAGATGAAAATAGTAGACCAATAGGACAAACAAAAGTAAAGGAATAAACAAGTTTGATATGGCTTCGAGCAATAATATAAAAAGAGACGGTTTTACAAAGGTGGCAAAGCTCAAAGATTTCCAAGAAGGACATCTCATGAAAGTAGAAGTAAAAGGAAAATCAATAGTTTTGGCAATGGTTAATGGACAAATGTATGCTATGAATTCTGTCTGTTCTCATCAAGATGGACCATTAGAAAAAGGTACTCTAGATGGATACAATTTGAAATGTCCATGGCATTATGCTGTATTTGATGTCAGAAATGGTAAAGTATCAGATAGTACTGTTTGGGCAACTGATCAAGAATCATATGAAGTAAAACAAGATAGTGAATCAGAAGATATTTTTGTGAAAGTTTAATAATTAAAAAAAATTTTTTTCCATTATTTTGCAGTAAATAAAATTACAAATCTTTTTTCTTTAGATGAAATATCCTAATATAATACACTCATCATTCATTGATTTATCATTTATTTTTGATATAATATTGATTGATACTTTGTAAATATAGAAAATAGGGTAAAGAAATGAGTAAGAAAAAAGAGAAAATCAGGATAATAAAAAATGATTCTAATAATGAAGATTATACTTTTGTTAAGGATAATATTATAACTAAAGTAAATAATTATAAAAATGAATCAGCAAATAATGAAAAGAAGCCTGAGAAAAAAACTGATGAGCGAAGTGAAAAAAAGATTCATACGACGAAATCACATCACAAAGGAAGAAAAATTTTAGGTAAAAGCATGCAAGGTCATTCTCCAATATATGAATAATTTGGATTATAGAAAAATAAGTTACTAATAATAAAAGCTAAATACATATTAGTAGTATTATCTCCCTATAATAGATTCTTATTTTTGCATCGTTAAAGTATTAATTCCTAAGGTTACAAAATTGAAATGAAAGTTAAAAACGTTTTTTTTGAGTAAATAATAAATAGTTACATTTCTAATATTTGTAATGGGAAAATTAGGGAATAATTTGATTTTCTTTATCTCTTTTTTATTCACTATAACATTCGCTACTAATGTCACATTGCCTGGAGTGACACAATTAGAAAAGGTTTCTAATACCATAGATAGAACCTCTGAACAATCAGAAGAAACTTTTCAGACATTAAAACCATTTTTCTTCTTATTCAATACAGAACTTCCTGCATTCAATGTAACAGAGTTTCCACCAGATGATTTCTCACTTAAGATATTAGAGGTCAATCAGAATGACAATGTTACTGTATACTTTTATAATATGGAAGCCCCGACAGGAGATAGACATTCTTTTACAATAAATGCTCCTTATGATGTAAACTTGGAGTTGGGACAAGGTAAGAATGGCTCAGTCTCATTTGTTGCAAAAGAGCCTGGAATATTTAGATATTATTGCGAATATCATGAACCGACGATGAGTGGACAACTTGTAGTAATACCTAAAGGATAACTATTTTATCTCCTGCTATAGATTTTATAAGTATCTACAAATCT
>DAIPKY010000081.1:0-6642 GCA_036769505.1 Nitrososphaeraceae archaeon | reverse complement strand
ATAACTCCTCAACAATTTCCTTTATAAGATGAACACTTAAATAAAAAATCATAGTGCTACCATGTTTTGCCAACTCGGAAATTCTCTCTATTTCTGGAACTGGGGTCCTAAATTCGGCTCTTGTAATGATTAAAGTTTGAGTGATACCAGGTAATGTTAATTCTAAGTTCATTGAAGAGGCTGCGCCAAATGTAGCAGAGATGCCTGGAACTACCTTACAATTAATTCCTTCTTTTTCGAATTTATCAATCTGTTCTCTAATAGTACTGAACAAGGAAGGATCTCCATCGTGAAATCTTACCGCTAATTTTCCTTGTTTGGTAATATCTCTCAGGAGAGTAAAAATTTCATCTCTATTTAATAATGCGGCGTCATACAACTTTACTTCTTTTTTTGCATACTGTAAAATTTCAGGATTCAATAAGGATCCTGAGTATATTACAAGATCAGCTTTTTCTAAGAGGTTTTTAGCTTTAATTGTTATTAGCTCTGGATCGCCTGGACCAGATCCAACAAAATAGACAGTATTACTTTCTATCATTTCTTTTTACTACCATAATGGAAAAATATGTTTGGCTAGGTTGTTTCTTACCCTTGATATCTTTTAATTGTTTAATCTCAAGTATATTTTCCTTGGTAGATACATCTTGAGCTATAGCTATCTGAGATTCATCACTAAAGCCTGTTTCTGATAGCATATCTATAACATTATCAAAATATCTTCCATCTTTTAAAAATACTATGGTATCAGATGATTTTACTGTATTTTTTACCTTATCTAAATCATAACAGGCGGGAACCACTGATAGATGTTCATCACCCTCTACCAAACTTATTTTCGATTCCGCAGCAAAAGCAAAGATAGATGTAATGCCTGGAATTATCTCTACTTCGATATCTTTGTGATTATTTTTTAACTCTCTATGAATATAAATCCATGTACTATACAGTGAAGGATCACCAACGGTCAAGTATAACGTTTTTTTGCCAGTTCTGACCATTTCCGAAATTTCAAGAGTATTTTTTTTCCAATATTCTTTAAGAGAATTCTTGTCTTTAACCATAGGAAAAACCAAATTTACAATTTTGGTTGTTTTGTTAATAAATTGCGAAACAATAGATAATGCAATACTGGGTTTATCTGACTTAGAAGTAGGCACAAAAATGACATCAGCCTCCTTAATTAAATTTAAAGCTTTTATGGTTAATAATTCTGGATCCCCAGGCCCACAACCAACACAAAAAAGTTTCATTTAATTGTTATTGATAACTGACTAATTTAAACCATAAAATACAATTAAAATATACTATTTCATATCTTTGTTGCTGAAATTACCAAAACTGGATTTCTTGCCAACATCATGGTACCAGTTTTGGTTCTTCGCCCTTTTGAAATTATTATTTGGGTAAAATCAATATCCTTAAGTAAATTTGATCCATTAACCGTATTCATTGCATTAAACATGGTTTCGATAAGGATTGTAGTAATAACTAATCGACCTCCATGGTTCAATTTACTAATGGATTGTTCTATTAATGTTTGAGTTCTTCCTGTTGTACCTCCTATAACAATACCATCTACAAGAGGTAATGTTTTTAGTAAATCCACTGCATTTCCGAGTAGTATTTCTGCAGAAAGGTTAAAATTTTCAAGGTTTTTTTTGGTTAGGTTAACTGCCTGAGAATCCAAATCCACTCCAAAGACTTTTCCCTTCTGACATTGAAAACAAAGTTCCACTGTAATACTGCCACTTCCACATCCTATATCAATAACTGAATTATTTTCCTTTAACCGTAGTTTGCTTATTATTATGGAACGAATCTCTTCTTTAGTAATAGGCACTTCCTCTTCGCGTAAAAAAAATTCATCAGGAATACCAGGAGATTTACTATTCCAAGACATATTTCATCTAAGTTGCAAGATTTTGATGTAATCCTGTATATGATAGTATCATAAACATTACTAACAAAAAAATAAAAGGAAAAATACCGTTAGTAACGAATTTTCTTTTCTCAGTTTTAGGTACTTTCGGCAAAATCTTTTTTGAAATCCAATAAGAAATAATATAGAAAAACAGACCCATTATTATAATAATGCCTAGTATAGTTCCTTGACTAGTGTCCGGAGATATACTAAATGCTATACTCACACCTGCTATAATACCCAATATCGCTCGCATGTAGTAAATTTTATCGATAGGTTCCAAATACTATGTTCCTTTAATAACAGAGAGTTTAATTTCTTCCGGTTGAAACTTTAGTAAATTTGTAGTTAATATTTAGCTACTCTCTTATTTAAATTAACATTGGAGTTATCATCTATAGAGTTAAGATATGTTATTAATTATGTAAATTTACGGCTTACAAGTGGTGGATACTATTTAAGCCAAATCACTGCAATTACAAAAGATTCTCTGGCGTTAAAATTTCATCATTCTACTGAACAAGATATTCTTTTGGTAGTTTCTACGAAAGGATTTTGGGTTACTAAAATATTATTTAAACAAGTCGAAGAAAACGATTTAGTTAGAAATGCAAGGAAAGAACTTGAAAGAGCGCGCATAATATCTATTCAACAATTGAATTCAGAAAGAATAGTTTTTTTCAAATTTGAACATCATAATAATGAAATTCGACATTTAATATGCGAATTCTTTGGTCAGGGAAACATAATAATTTGTGACGAAACAATGAAAATAATTTCAATTCTTAACCCATTAGATGTAAGACACAGAACTTTACACGTAGGATTAAAATATGCACCTCCTCCGTCATTGGGATCTGATATCTTTGAAATATCAAGTGAAGAGTTTGAATCAAAATTTCATAATGAAACAAAAAATATAGAAATTACAAAATGGTTAGGACGAATTCTATCGTTGCCAAAAAAATTTGTTGAAGAAATACTTTTTCGTTCTTGCATTAGTACTAATAGTAAAATAAAAGAGATCACAAATGATGAACTTGGCATAATATTTACCAATACAAAAGAATTGGTAAATGAAGTAATTTGTGAAAAAAAACATTCTCCAATAGTTATTTTAGATCCTGACAATGCTCCTATTGAGGCGTCTCACGTTGAATTAAAAAAGATGGTGGATTCAAATAGAAAATCTGTACCCACCTTTATGGATGCACTAGACGAAGTTTTATGTAATGATCTAATTACTATAGGTAAAAAAATTCATACAATAGAACTTGATAAAAAAATTTCAATGCTTGAACATGACCTTCATGAACAAGATAAGGCTAAACAAAAAGTGTTATCTAAATCCAATTCCATAAGAAGCATTGCGTCTGATTTAATGAATATATCTATCACCGACAGAAATGAATTAAATGGTTTATTAAATAAACATTCTTCTATTTTAATAACAGAGAAGGGAAAAAAATATTTAGATATAGTAGAAGAACTAATTCCATTAGATGATAATCTAAGAAAAGTCTCTTCATTACTGTATGAAAGGGCAAAGGAGATGGAAAGAGGGAGTGAAACTATTGATAGGGCTAGGATTAAAATATTACAAGAAATACAAGAATTAAAAAACAAAACAACTCTTGCGGAAAAAAAAATAAAATTAAAAGAACAAACCACAAAGGAATGGTTTGAAAGATATAGATGGTTTATTACTTCTAATGGATTACTAGTAATAGGAGGTCGAGATAGCTCCTCAAATTCAGCTATAATAAGGAAACATATGACAGATCAAGATCTGGTTTTTCATGCTGAAATACATGGTTCGCCTTTTTTTTTAATAAAAAATATCGGACATAGTGCTGAAGATATGTCTACAAATAATCAAAGCATTATAGAAACGGCGATCGCAACTATTTCATTTAGTAGAGGATGGAAAGAAGGTTTATCAAGTGCTGACTCATACTGGGTATATCCTTATCAAGTTAAAAAAGGTGCTCCCACCGGTCAATTTCTGCCAAAAGGGTCTTTTGTAATTGAAGGTAAGAGAAATTTTGTTAAGGCTCTAGAGTTAAAATTATCAATAGGTGTTACGAAAGAAGGTAATGGAATTTATAGACTATTATGCGGACCTTTCGATAGTATAAAATTAAAATCTATAATTTATTGTATTATAGTTCCCGGAACTATAGATCCTATGAATGCGGCAAAAAAGATAAAATCCGAATTCATTACACATTCCAAGAATGTGAATGATGATGAAGAATTAACCGAATATTTAAAAAAAATCCCTTTAGATGATTTAATTAGGATACTTCCTCCAGGTAAAATCAAAATAGCCTCATCAGGAAAAGGAAAACTAGGAGAAAATCACTAAGCAATTTTTCTGCCGGAAACTAATTAAGGTCGATAATACAAATAATCGATGTGGGAACCGATCTAGGAAGCAAACACAGGGATGCAAATATGACAACGAGGGTTTTAGTAAGAGATGTCATGAATAGCCCAATTATTTCATCTTCTCCTGATTCTAATATTAAAGAAATTGCTGAAAAAATGAAAACAGAAAGGATTGGTAGCATTGTTATATTCAAGAACAAAGAACCGGTCGGTATAGTCACTGATTGGGATATTGTTACTGATGGATTTTCTAGGGATGTACCTCCCAGTTCAATTATTGCATCAGAAATTATGAAAAAACTATATACCATTGAAGGCGAAGCTACCATAACAGAGGCAGCTAGGATGTTGAGAAAACATAACATTAAACGTCTTGGGGTTGTTTATAAAAATAGATTAGTAGGTATCATATCATCATCCGATGTCATAGCAGTTACTCCTGAATTAATAGATGTCGTGTCCGAAAAATCAGCTTTAATTCGTGGTGAAACCGGTCGTCCACAAGGGCACATTTCCGGATATTGTGATGAATGTGGAGAATGGTCAGATCTATTATTATATAGTGATGGAACGTTTACTTGTGAAGAATGCAGAGGAGAATCTGCATTACCATAAGAAAACCAATCAATTAATTATTTGTTTTATCTATATCATTGTTGTATTATTAATCTTATCTTCATATCAAAAGAAATCTATTCTTTAAATATCCTTAATCTAGTAACTAAATCAAATTATTTCAATTATTATATTAATTCACAAAATATTAAGACCTTAAATAAGGTAACAATATGATTATAATGAAAGCTTGAAATTAAAATATTTGTTGAATTTCTTTATATCTACTATTCTATTCTATAGTTATTTTTCTTATTATAGAATTGTATATATAGATAATATTACGTAACTATTATTATTAAATTTCTATAAGTTGACTTTTAATATTATTTTATATAAAAAAATTATGATCGTTGTACTTTGATGTTTATTATAATTTAATGATAGTGATAGCAATAGTAATAAATAATCAGTAATAAATTGTCATTATTAATATTAATCATAAAATAATGAACAATATGTGTTAGCACCTTATCATAATGACCTTTCACAATCTCTAATCTTTACTAGTAGTGTTTTTGAAATATGAATATTTCAAATTGCATATTCTTTTGCCATTTCTTGGATAAACGCTATTCTCGTTGTCAAAAATGATTGGAGATATTATCTCTCTTCAAAAGCAATTGGTGGTAAGTAAGAATTTAATGAAAGCCAAATTTAAAAATAACCTGATCCAAATTCTTTTAATCCCTTCTATTATCGTTCTGCTAACTTTTATAACAATTCCGTATCTCGATGTTATATTTGCGGAAGAAGTTAGAGGTACCATTCCTGTAGGTGACAGTCATATTGGTTTAAATCTACCACTTGGAATAAATAATTTTAATCTGTCTACATTTGAAGCCGGAGTTGAAGAGCAAGAAGGTGAATTCTCAGCTATTAATAGTCAAATATTTAGTAACAATTTCCTTACTTCACCTAATAAAATCAACAAAGAGCAGAGCAATAGAGAGTTGTCTTTCAATTCTAATTTGTCCTCTGGGCTTCAAGATAATAGCAATATTAAATTTGTAACCACTTTACCGTCAGTATTCTCCAAAATAGATATACCTTCAATGCCACTTATGCTAACTCAGTCAATAATAGATTACGTAACTAATGATATTAACCGTAATTTAGAATCATCTAACAAGGGAAATGACCTTGCTAATCATAATAATAACAATCCATACAATATGGAAGGTACATTAACGAGTTTAGGTAATAACTACAATAACAATCTAGATAACGTCTCGGTTAAAGAATCCGAAAAAATAATGATACAACATAACCCAGGGACAGATGATCTTGTTGCTGATCCCTCCCCTTCCACTTTATTATCGCAGGTTTTACAGGTATTACAAACTCCAAACTCTGAATGTGATAAATGCTTTGCATCAGAGAGTGTAGGCGGAAGATTACCCCCAAAACGTGTTGTTGAGTTGGAAACATACTTAGCCGATCCAGCTAATACTGTACCTATTGGTGCTTACCCAGATGTTAACACCATAGCAGAATTATGCTCTGCAATTGTGGCAGCTGCTGGTACGGTTCCAATTTCAGAACAAGATAGAAGAAATCTTTTAGAGAATGCTTTAGAAAGCCCCCCTCCAGGCCAAATCCAACAAGTAATTGACTGTTTGGTTCTTGCTGGTTTAATAACTACAACACAACAAGAAATTGTAGTAGACACTACACTAGATAGTGCGACTGATGGAAATGAAGATCCTGTC
>DAIPKY010000262.1:0-2211 GCA_036769505.1 Nitrososphaeraceae archaeon | reverse complement strand
TATGCTCCAAAACAAAAGGTGCTTATGCTAGTTGATATAATATTTCCAGGCTGGGTACCATTTCCATATCTTGCAGTATCTAAAGATATAGCAGGTTATATCAAAGCACATGATATAGTTCTAAACAATTATGATTTTGATACCTTTGTTGGGGGACATCTTACTAGACTTGGAACAATTAATGATGTAATAGTACAAAAAGAATTTATCTCTGACTTGGAAAAGGCAGCTGGAAAATCTAACAATGAAATTCTTTTTAGTGAGACTGCAAAACAAGTTGGAATTTTTGATAATCCTTGGTTGATTTTTTCAAAGTATATTGATGCTGTCAACGAAAAATGTGTACAAGCTATGTTGCCAAAATGGGAAAATAAACTAGGTGGTGCACTAGACGTAATGTCGACTCTTTGCTTCGCTATGTCTCAGGCTGGAAGAATAGATCCTACTGCACAGGCATTATTGCAAAATAGTACGTTTGTATACAAATAACGTATCTCTTATTTTTTTATTTTATCTTCATAATCTTTCACAATCTCATAAAATATATTGCGATGTTCAATTCCTGACTATATGAGAAATAATAATTCTTCAGAATATTATCAAATAATAATTTGAATACTATTATTTAAATAAAATGGATAATAATCAAGATAAAACAAATAAAAATGAAGAACGTCATGCAACGTGGTTAGAGCTTTTCTATGATCTTGTTTTTGTAGTAACAATTTCACAACTATCTCATTATTTATTGCATGATGTGTCTTTATCAAATTTTTTTGGATTCTTGTTTCTCTTTATACCAGTTTGGTGGTCTTGGATAGGTACAACATTCTTTGCTACTAGATTTTATTCTGATGATTTAGGACATAGACTTCTATTACTATTACAAATGGGAGGAGCTGGTGCTATGGCCGTCAATATTTCAGGTGCATTTAATAATAATTTTTCAGGTTTTGCATTATCTTATGCGTTTATGCGTTTAATACTTGTAATAGAATATGTTCGTGTATTTAGAACTATTAAATCTTCAGAATCTGCTAATCCTTTGGTAAAAAGATACATAATTGGTTTCTCTATCGCAGCAATTATTTGGTTAATCTCTGCTTTTGTCCCCATTATAGAAATACGTTTTGCATTATGGGTTATTGGACTAACAATTGACTTTGCTACTCCTATTAGTACTAGTAAATTAACTTCAAAATTTGCACCTCATATATCTCATTTACCAGAACGAATGGGTTTGTTTACGCTTATTGTACTGGGAGAATCAATCGTTGGTATAGTTAATGGAATGACTGAACAGATTTGGGATGTTTATTCAGTGATTGAGGCATCTTTAGGGTTATGTATATCTTTTAGTCTTTGGTGGTTATATTTTGATAGTACAGGAAGATTACCTATACAAATTCTCAGAGAAAAGGGAAGAATTTCCTTATACTTAATCTGGTTATATACACACTTTCCATTGGTTGTTGCAATAACAGCTGTAGGAGTTGGCATTAGACGTTTAGTATCAAGTGAGCAACATTCTGTATTATCTAACTCGGATTTATGGCTAATTTGTGGTTCAGTAGCGATATCATTAATTTCTCAGAGTATATTACATTTGATTTCTATAGATCAAGATACTCATGATTTTACTCGTAGAAAAAAGTTTGCAATTTCCAGGATAGTTTCATCTGTAGTCATCATTAGTATTCCTATTATATTAAATAATTATGGCATACCAATTATAATAGCATCTTTAATCACTGGAGTATGTGGATTCCAAATAATCTTCGATCTAAAATCTCATCCTCACCATAGAATTTTTAAATTATAGATACGAATCATAACTGCATTTAATATAAGAATTAAGGGTAACATATAGGGGTTTGAAATAGTGACTGTATTTCTATATTTTCTATTCTCAGATGGAAATGATAAGGATAAAGCAAAGTTGTATTTGTACTAAAAATAATAAAATTATTTTATTAATAATTCAGGATCGAGTTATACGATACACGATCTTGGTCAAAGGTATTCATTTTTTTATGTGGCAGTATCCGGAATGTATATTGTATAAAAACCTCTTAAGTTTCAAGAACCAACGAGGAAAATACAACCCACCTGTGTTTGAAACTTCATGTCAACTGCACAGACGAGGAACTTGCCCTAAAGGATCCCCTGATAATTGCCTCCAACTGGAGGACAACAGTCCGTTATTTTCAG
>DAIPKY010000261.1:0-2219 GCA_036769505.1 Nitrososphaeraceae archaeon | reverse complement strand
ACTACAGAAAAAGGATTTAACTATCTTAAAATGCATAATGAAATTGGAGAATTATTACAACAAACTACTACAATCAAAAATGACTAATTAATTTAATATTTTTTGATATACTAAAACATATAAATATTAATTTTATAGTAAACCTAAATTTATTTTAAAATAAGTTTCATCTAATAAAAAGCTAAATACAAGATAACAGTAGTATCTCTATAGTAGACTCTTATTTTTTGCGTCTCTATCAGCTAATTTTAATAATATGGCTTTTGAATAATGATATATTTTATTATTAGATGTAAATATGTAGTAATTAAATTATAATAATATATATTATGAATTAATGACTATAAAATATACAGGAAGAATTCTTTTTAATAAATGGTATATATATAAAAATATAGAAGAATAATTTCCTATTTAAAATGATAATAATAATTAATTCTCACATTTATAAAATAATACGATAATTTCTTATTATGATGGATGAAAAAATTGGACTTATTACTATTCATGATGTAAATCCCTCTTGCTCTCGAAAATTACTAATAATAACGGATGAACTTGATAGACTAAAAGTCAAATACAACCTAAGTATTGTTCCCTTCTACAATAAGAAATACAATGTTAAAGATGATATTAATTTTTGTAATCAGATTTCATCCGTATGTCAATTAGATACGGTAGAACTTACTTTACATGGACTATATCATCAATTAGGTGGAAAAATAGAAGACTTTGATTCACAATCTCAAGAACAAGCAAGAAAGGAAATTCAACAAGGTTTAGATATTCTATCTTCAGCTAAACTTCCAACACCTTCTACATTTATACCACCTGCATGGCATTTGAGTCGTCAAGCTATACAAGCACTAAAGGATTTAAAATTTGAGGTAGCTGAGTCCATGTCTGCTTTAGAACTTATTAAGAAAGGGAAAAAATATCTTCTTTCTCCAGTCTTAAATTGGGATAAATCAGGAAACAAAGAGAAAAATAAAGAAACATTAACCCAAAATAAAACAGAGTTCTATACCCATTTATTTAATATTGAGGGAGAATCATATGGATTATTTAGAATGGCTATCCATCCTCCTCATGACCCTGATGATGCATTGGCAGACCAGATTGAAATGATAAAATTTCTTAAAGAAAAAGAAGATTACAAATTTATAAATTATTTTGATTTACCTAAAATGGAAAAAGAATTCTTAATGCTGGTGCAAAAGTCTTATCAAAACTAATAATAAAAGTTTTTTATCATTTATTATAAATTAGATTTTGCATAATATAGAAAATGGTAAGTAAATAATACCATATTCTTTGATATTCGTTATTTATGCAATTTATGTAATATATGCATAGATATTTAATTTAAAAACTTTTTTACAGTAATAAAAATTTTTATTTTCTTATTATCATTATTGCGATAGAAAGTAAATCTTAAATATTATCATATACTGTTACATTAGACTCTTATTTTAGCATAGCTATCGGTATTACTCCTATTCTTTTTTCCTTGCCTAAAAAGGCTAAATCTAACATATAGACACTAATATAATAGTATTGACCTTCAAGAATTACAAAATTAAATGTAGAATAATGGTATACATAATATTATTTTATGTCTTAAGATAAATCTTTTGTATATACTCTTTTTTTGATTTAAGAATAATTGATGGTCCCTCTACCTTTTTTATTTCTATTAGAGGAATTTCGTATTTTCTTATTTTTTCTATATCTTCTATTTCTTCTTGTTTTAATTTTTCTTCTATAATTAAGATATTTCCTAAAGATGATACAACCGTACCAATATTGCATTCATCAGCGGAAAATACATTCTTGCCCTTTAATGAATGGTCGCTATCAGCCTTATATATAAAACCACACATGATTGGAAATGGGCATTGACCTTTTTAAGTCCTGTTCTTATTACTATAACAATTAGAATCTTCTGGTCATTCATTAATGCTCAGAATATAGATGATCTATCTAATATGTCATCTTAAAATTCCTTTGAGCTTAATTTCCATTAATAAATATTATTTTTATCTAAATTTTGTTGTATTTTTAATCTATTTTATAATGTAATTTAAATTGGTTAAGGAGTTCCTTATATATAAGAAAATTAATCTATCATTACTAAAAATAAGTTTTTATTACTATTAAAAGGTAAACTAAATAATATGTCTAATGGTACTGGTCCAAGAAGTTCTTCTAAAAATTCT
>DAIPKY010000080.1:0-6678 GCA_036769505.1 Nitrososphaeraceae archaeon | reverse complement strand
CTACAGTAGTAACATCCATAATAACACCATGTTTTTGCATATGAGCAAAACCTCGTTTTACTAATGTAGTTCCTTGAACTAATCGTTCATTAGGTAAACTCTTAAATTTGATGCCCTTGGGCTCAAACTCAATTGCCTCAAGAGAAATTGTCATTATTTTAAATTATTAGAAAGCATCTATTATAGGTTTAGTTTTTAGTATATCTAATATTGTAAAGAAAGTTATCCGTAATTATTTTGAAATAGTAATTGGTTAAAATATAATACTAATTTGTCATATAATTAGTTAATCCATAAATAGGTTGTCCATTGTAATCATTTCCTAATATTTTAGGTTCTAAAATAATACTTATTGTATCTTCTTGCAAAAGTAAATAAAGATCTACATTTTTAATATTATTAGGAGTTATGATATCTGCTCTACCTTCTATAATAGTAATATCATTTTTAGATAATTTAATAGGCATATTACTATTTACAACTATATTTAGAATTTCATAAATATAAGGGGACATTCCATCTTTATTTATTGTAGATATTTTAGCATTAAAGGATACAATATTTCCATTTCTTACATCTAAATTCCAACTACCATTAAGAAGAAGTAGGTTTAAATTATCAGGATTATTATAGGTTGTAATATTTGAATTTGAAAGTACTTGTTCTAAAGGAAAACTTGAATCACCTTTAGAAATAATATCAATTAAACTATTTGTTAAAAAATCTACAAAGTTTATATTTTCTTTTTCTTTCTCTAAATTTAAAAGATCATCAAGATTGTTATTATTATTAACGTGAATTGTATCTCCAATAAGAATTAGAGAAAAAATAGAACCATTTAGATAAAAGGATGTTTGAGAATTATTTCCTAAACTAGTAGACAAATTTAAAATTGGATTTGAACCTCCAAAATATAGAAATTTAAATAATACTAAAAAAGCTAAAGTGATTACAAATAATATTATAATCCATTTCATTAAATAAAGCTTTAATATTTTTTAATACTATTAAATTTATATGGTTATTATTGCTACCAATAATAAACTAAAAAATTTAGAGTTACTATTATTTTTCTAATCTAGTTAGAGTATTTTTAATTTCATCGTTTCTCCAAAGCATTTCTTGTATTTGATCATGACTAAAATTTTCATCCCAACTATCTAGTGTAGTTTTTGCTATTTCAGAAGTATTATATATTATATTCCAATAGGGATGATGTTCAACTGTTGAATATGATAATTCTAATATTTCATTTAAACCAATTTTAGCTCTTTTTAGAACTGACGTATTCGATGTATATAATCCAATAAAGCCAGAGTCTTTTTCGAATTTAGTTTGTATATCTATTCCTTCTTCTTTTAGATTTGCTATAACAGAACAAATAGCATTGTGTATTCTATCATATCCTGAATCTTCAGAAACCATAAAAAAATTAACTTGTGTTATATATTTATAGAATTAGAATAATAGAAGAAATTGTTTATTATATGAGTTAATATCAAATAAATAGTATCATTCTTTTCATATTTAGCTCTCATCAAAATTATCTATATTCTCCAATTCATCATAATTTTCTTTCAAGTCTTTCTCAAATTCATTTTCAAGTTCTTCATTAGACATAAGTCTTAATAATTATAATTAAAACTTAAATCTTTTTGAATACAATTAATTAAATGAATTTAACTTTATATAATAATTATTTATAAGAAAGTATATTATTATATTAAAAATGAATACCACAACCAAAGATCATATTAAAGAAAATGAAAATGTATGTGATTACTGTGGAAATTCTATTGAAATATGTATGTGCGTATGTCCATATTGTGGAGAAACTAATTCTTGTGAATGTTGTTTATATGATGCCGTTACTGGTGGGTAAATTCTATTTTAAGATATTTATTACATAAAAGGTTATCATATAATTATAGATGACAGACAAAGCTGTAAATGAGCTCACTTGGGTAATTGGTGGAGCTCAAGGAAGTGGTGTTGATTCTGCTGCTAATATCTTTTCTAAAACTTGTGCAGAAGATGGATTATATATTTTTGGAAAAAGAGAATACTATTCAAATATAAAAGGAGAGCATAGCTATTTTACTGTTAGAGTATCAAATAAACCAATACGATCACATAAAGAATCTATAGATATTCTAGTATCTTTTGATGCCGAGACTTTATTTAGACATGCAAAAGATGTGTCTACTGATGGAATCATTATATTTAATTCTGAATTGATTGAAACATCAATAAATGAAATTCCGACGTTAGACTCAGACGTTCAAAGCAAGATAATAGAATATTGTAATTATAGTGGTGGTGGTAGTGGTGATCCACTTACAATCCAAAAATTAATAGAAAAAATACAACAAAACTCTATAAAATGTTACGGAATTCCATATCATCAATTATTAAAAAACTTTTCAGAATATAGTAATAATCCTGCATTGAGTAAACTTGCAAGAATGATAAATGTCTTGGCATTATCTATCTCTTTATCATTTATTAATATTAATCGTGAAGCATTATCTAGGGCAATAAAATATATATTTAGAACGAAGCCAAAAATCGCAGAAATCAACGTAGCAGCTGCAGAATATGCTTATAATTATGCTAAACAGATATTTCAGAATAATAAATTTACTTTTTATGAAAATAAAAAGGATTTTTCTGATATTATTTTGGTACAAGGAAGTCAATCATCTGCATTAGGTAAAATAGTTGCCGGATGTCGATTCCAGACATATTATCCTATAACACCTGCAAGTGAAGATAGTGAATTTTTAGAGACAAATCAAGTAATAGAACAAATAGATGGCAATAAGGGATCCGTCTTGGTAATACAGACAGAAGATGAAATTTCTGCAATAACTATGGCTATTGGTGGTGCTTTGACTGGAACTAGAACTGCAACTGCAACATCTGGGCCTGGTTTTTCACTAATGGCAGAAGCCTTAGGATGGGCGGGTATCAATGAAGTCCCACTGGTAGTGTCACTATATCAAAGAGCAGGTCCATCAACGGGTCTTCCTACTAGACATGAACAAGGAGATTTATTATTTGCAATTAACGCAGGTCATGGAGAATTCCCTAGAATAGTTTTCGCATCGGGAGATATTGAAGAAAGCTTTTATGATACATTAAAGGTATTTAATTTTGCAGAGATTTTTCAATTACCGGTAATTCATTTACTAGATAAAGCAATAGCAAGTAGTGTAATGACTTGTAAAAATTTTGATCCAAATAAAATCAGTATTGATAGAGGTTATTTTCTTAAGGAAATTAATAATAAAGCACAACATTCGGAAAAATTAAAACATTTTAAAAGATTTGAATTGAAAGAAAATACAACAATTTCTCCTCGACCACCGCTGGGTACTGAGAATGGGATTTTTTGGAATACTGGGGATGAGCATGATGAACAAGGACACATTTCAGAAGATCCTACAGTTAGAATAAAAATGATGGATAAACGTATGGGTAAATTAAATTTGATTTTACAGGAAATACAAGACGAAGACAAAGCTTTATCATATAATGGAAGTTCTGATATTGTAATTACTAGCTGGGGATCCACAAAGGGAGCGATTCTGGACACCTTAGATGAGTTAAACAAAGAAGGAATAAAAATAAAATTTGTCCAGGTTAAATTATTAAATCCTTTTCCTCAACAATTATTAGAAAAGATGTTAAATTCAGCTAAAACAATTATTAATATAGAGATGAATTATTCCTCTCAATTAGCAAAACTTATAAAACAAAATTTGCACCGAGATATAGATTATGAAATAGTAAAATATAATGGTAGGCCTATTTCATGTGATGAATTATATAGAATAATAAAGGAGATAGTGAATAATAATACTGAGAAGAGGAGAATTGTTTTAGATTATGGCACTTAAACCGGCAGATTATAAAACAGAAGTACATAATGATTGGTGTCCAGGCTGTGGGGATTTTGGAATATTAAATGCCATACAAATGGCATTAGCTGAACTGGCAGTCCCCACACATAAGGCTGCTATTTTTTCAGGTATTGGATGTTCAGGAAAAACACCTCATTTTATTCACACTTATGGAATCCATACATTACATGGTAGAGTACTTCCGTTTGCTCAAGGAGCTAAACTGTGTAATCCTGAACTTGAAGTAATTGCAGTTGGTGGAGATGGAGATGGACTAGGAATAGGTGTAGGACACTTTGTTAATTCTGGAAGAAGAAACATAGATTTGACATATATTATTTATAATAACGGGGTATATGGATTAACAAAGGGTCAAGCTTCCCCCACACTGAAATTAGGTATGAAAACAAAATCATTGACTCAACCTAACGTTAATGATTCTATTAATCCGATAGCACTTGCTTTTATTTCTGGTTTTACATTTATCGCAAGAGGTTATGCATATGATATAAGACATCTTAAAGATCTGATAGTAAAGGCTGTACAACATAAAGGGTTAGCCTTTTTAGATATTCTACAACCTTGTCCAACTTATAATGATATAAATACTAAGGAGTGGTTCCAAGGGATGGACAATATTGATCAAGAAAATAAAAAAGCCACACCACGTATATATAAATTAGACAATTCTGGTTATAATGGAGAATTAAAAGATCCAGATCAATATTATGAAATTGCTTCAAGAGTTATAGAAAAGTCAAATGAATGGGGAGATAGAATACCAATTGGAATATTTTATCAAAATGAAAATGTTGCATCGTATGACGAAAGAATTGGGATGAAAATAGAAAACTATTCAAATTATCCTCCTGCAAAACAAGAAATTATTTTAGATAAAAATAAAACAAATTCTAATATAAATGAATTATTAAAATCATTTAAAGTTAACGCATAAATCAATACATATAATATAATCCAATACATATAATTTACATTATTTTATATTAAATCAAATATTAATAAATCAAATTTTTTAATAATCGCAAACAATTATAAAAATTTTTTTGTTTATTGAACAGATTAAAATTTTCAAAAAAATTAAAAAGAAAAATGAGGGATGTTTAATCCCATTTACTCCAGGCTGCCATCCACCTGTAAGTCCAAGTATTCAGCTTCGCGCCTAGTGCTGCTATTGGCACACAAAGCACTGCACCTGCACCTGCTCCTAAGGCTACAGGACTATTGTAGAACTTACCGACCTGAGGTTCTATAGGCGTCATATACGGGGGCAATGTAGGTCTAGGATATTTGAATGCCATTTCTAGCGGATCCCTAACTAGCAACAGGTTTATCATATTGAACACAGGCAATGACATTCCAACCAGTGTTCCACCTATTAGAATGGCTGCATGTTTGTTTCGTCGTGTAGCCCAATACGATAGGTCTAATAACATTGCAGAAGGTATCCAAACGGGTACTACTACAAAGTCATATGGATATCCTAAGGCAAACCATGCACCTTTTGCAACCCAAGTATATATTGTCATAATTGTTGCGTAATATGTCGCCGTACCTGGAACTCCTGTGAAGAGCATATAATAAATTGCTCCTACCACAAGCATAGTAGATTGTGAAATAGAAAATACTACGAATGAAGTCCAAGCCCAATCAGTATAGAAGATATAGTCTCCCGCATTGATGGTTAATAATGTACTGTTAACAGCAACGACTACTATGAATAGATAGTGCGTTGTACGTCGTAGCCAGACCATTAACAATCTACGCTTGAATGTTGTATATAAAATTTTATTTTTTTATTGAAATAATTTATTTATCTCCTTTCTATATTGGATTTTGAAAGGAAGCCTGGTAAAAGAAATTGTAAAAGAAATTATAAAAAAAGTTAAATTGAATAAAAAAAAGTTTTATGGACGTACTGGTTTTTCATTTGCAATTTTTAAGATAAATATTAAGCCTAATGCTTCTATGACGGTGAGAACAGATAATGCGTACATTCCACTAGGTAATGGATAAGCCCACGGATATACAGTTACACCAACATATACACCACCAGCAGTTGCAATCCAACATAGGATGAATCCAAGAACGTAAACTCCATTCATGTGTTCAACTCTACGACCTATCATTCGTTCTATCTCATCACGAGGACCAGCACCTTCAGCTCTCTTTCCACTGGGACCATATCCTTTTGGTAAAGTCATATGGTTAATGTATAAACATGCCTTTTTAAATTTTGCTATTGATTTGCATAAATTAACCAAATAAACAGAAATTTATTAATGAAGATTTTAAAAAAATAATGTGTTAATAAAAAACAGCAAAACATATATCCATGTTATTCATCTTCCCTACTATACGAATATGATAAAAAGTGCATTAGCGGTAACTATAGCTATAGTTATTGTGATGTCCACTGCAGCAAGCCTTATTCCAATTAAAGATGCTGAAGGTCATGGTGTTCAGGCACAGCTTCAAAGCAGATTCGTAAGAATCCAAGATGAAGCCTTTTCAGCACAAACATTGCAGACTGGAGAAGAAATAACAGTAACTGGTACCTTACAAAGTCTTGTCAATAGACCACTAAGGGCATGGATCTCTCTCTTTAGTGAATCTACAAATGCTGGTAATAGATGGGAGTTTACTTCTAGGGACCCACCAGGTAACGTATTTGAGCTACAACCACAGGCTACAATTCCCTACACAGTAACTGCAAAAGCCCTAGAACCAGGAGTATATCACGTACATACACAGC
>DAIPKY010000260.1:0-2241 GCA_036769505.1 Nitrososphaeraceae archaeon | reverse complement strand
GATATTTACAACAATATTCCCATCTATCTGTCACATATCGGCCTATTTTACATGTATTCGACCTATCTGGTACCCGATGTCTATCATGACAATATTTTTAAATTATAGTAATTTATCTACTCCCCGATATCTCAACTATAACCTACTGATATATATGTTTATACATATCGGGTACCGATATATATATTTTACACTAATATAATTTTTAGAATAAATAAATAAATTAGTTTAGTGTGTAAGTTGTTCTACGAACTTTTTTGCTACACAAATCAGATTTCCTAATATTGCACAATGATAATATTTTTCAACTGGTTTTTTAGTTGCACAATATTAAAAAATTTAGTTGCGCAGTATTAAAAGAGTACATTAAAAATTTAATTGCACAGTATTAAATCCAGTTACGCACTAATTTTTTTTAATATGCGTAATGTTAATCAATTTTTTAATTTTTTTAAAAAAGGAATCAACTCAACGCATTTTAAATTCTCTAAATTGACCAGTTATTTATAAATTCTACGCAACTCCTTATGAGTTTATTTATTACACAACCAACCAAAAAACTAGTTATAAAAATATGAATAAATGCTAGAATTATAACAAAAAATAAAATTTGAAATTCAAATATCAAATTAATATTATCTAGTTAAATCATTTTCTTGTTTTAGTTCGTTTCTCTTTTCTTTTTTGTTTCTCCTTCTCCTTTCTTCTTTTTTGTTTCTTCTTTTTTTTCTTTTTTCTTGAGCTTTCTGCTATATTATTATCACTTTCATCATTTTGATGATCTGAATTTTCGTCTTCAATGTCTTCAATATCTTCATCTTCACCTTCAGGATCATAGTTTGGAACGTTATCAGTTGGACGACCAAACTTTTCAAGAGCTTCAATACTTAAACACCAGCTTGGTGCACCAATAGGCGGCACATTATTTGTTTTATTTCTATTGGCTCTCTTCTGTTTGAAAATTGATTCTTTTTTTCGTAATAATTGAACCGTAGGATTCACTCGGTGGTGAAGTAGACGTTTTAGCTTAAATAAATAAGTTGAGTTAGCATTTATATTTAATAAAAATTAAAATGTAAAATATACATACTGCTGAAGAACGCCACCATTTTTCATAAATATATAATGATGTTGTTTTCTTTTTAGTTGCTTCCGCAGTTGCTTCTTCAGAAACTACAGTCCAATCTTCCTCTGGATCAGTCTCTTCCCATTCAGATGAATGATATCCGGAATTTTTTAAAATATGCACCAGGTCCTTTTCCGGGTACCTTTTAATATACTTGTCATTCCCTTCCATCAAATATTTAACGGCATGTACTCTTCTTTTCTTTTTCTAATCATGTAATTTATAAAATAAATAGTTAAAAATTTAAACAAATTTCAATTTTATATGTAACTAAATATTTACATCTTGTGTTCTTGCATTTTTCGCCACTCTCCTTTTGTTGTATTTTACTTGTTTTTCGCCTTGAGACTCAATATTTTTTACACGGTGTCAGGATCGCTAACGTCCATAAAGCATACTTAATAGCTCAACATTTGTTACATCATATTTTTTATTTACTAGCTTGTAAAGGGGTGGAATCAATTTCGTAATTATGTCTTCTTTCTGATTAATCCATGTTAACTTATCATCAATTACGTAGGTATCTTTCAGCTCAGAATCTACCCATATGAAGACTTCTTTCTACAAAAAAAATACATAAATAATAAATAAATGTAAATAAAATTAAGACGAAAAATAAAAATAATAAACATTAATTATTTACTTTAATTTCATTATAATTGAATGGGCGTTGTTTTGATGAAGATGATGAGGATGAGGATGAGGAGGATTCCGCATCATCAGATGATTCAGATGAATTAATTTCAACCACGCTATCACTATTAGATTTTCTATGTCTATACTTTTTAGCCATTATTACCTATATATATTGTATAATAAGTTAGTATATAAGAAAAAATTTTTTTGATATAACGCAAAAATTACACGCGAAAAATAACGCGAAAAATTACGCAAAATTATTCAGTATATTATATCTATTTCTAATTAATGAGTCTCTTAAATTTTTATGTATTTTGTATCAAGATAAGTTTTAAAATTTACCTGAGGTTAACAGTTTAACTACGTTTAAGGGTTTTAGAAAGAAAGGAAAAAATATTTTTTTTTTATAAGTGTAAACCCGACAAATCTTATTTTCTCTGATCTGCTATAATTTATACTGATTTTCGGTATGGTGT
>DAIPKY010000259.1:0-2247 GCA_036769505.1 Nitrososphaeraceae archaeon | reverse complement strand
AATTGTCATTATAGTCCTCATAATTCTTTGAATTGTCATAATTGTTGTATGAATTCTCTTCTAGAGCCATCACATTTGAAAAGATGTGTAAGTTAGCAAAAGGTGATGCTAACATTACCAATGAGCCCATCAAAAAAAATAGAGTTATCGAAGTGTTCATGAATATCTAAAACCTTCTACATATTTGTAAAATTCTAAAGTATGTATAATAATACTATATTACTTAATTTTATTAGAGAATCCTTACTGTATATTTCCTTTAGGAATTTTTAAGATGGAATCAATTCTGAAAAATGGTACTTAGTATTGGTTTATAATATAGATAGGTCTTTATTTTTTATTCCTCTATAATAATAAAGTCACATAATATCATAAGGTATACAATAAATGATTTATCTTTAGAATATTACATTAACCATTAGAAAGTCATTGGGAGAAAATTTGGGTATGTGTTCTAAGACCCTTGCTCCTAGATAATTTTTATATTGACAGTTATTATCCCTATACCGTCTTGCGAATACAATAAATATTATTGAGAAGTTTACTAACTAAAATTTTTAATATAACACAATGTATTAACATGATGTAATAATTTCCTACTTTGTTATTTACCAATGAAATCCAATGAAACTGGACCTATCTTTTTTCTCAAAGAAGGAGAAGAGAAATGGAGGGAAGATAGGGATAAAGAATGGTAAAATCTATAAAATATGTTTATCTTCTAGTAGGTTTGAAAAAGACCAATAATATCAAGGTAATAATTACCTATGTACTTTTACCTTCATTTGATGTTTTTTTAATTTATCACCTTTTCAACTTCAAAGAGAGCGTAAATATTATATAATATTACGATTTTTTTTCTACACATGTATTTTCATTATTATCTTCAGTAGTGGATTTTCCCTTTCCTTTTGTTATTTTTAAAAGCATTTCTCTCATTTCCTTCTTTTCTTTTTCATTTATTTTTCCTTCTACTAGGTCAATAACAAAAAGCCACATCATTGCTCCGACTTTATTCTCTTTAAATAAGGCTTCAACTTCTACAGTCCATTGGCTCTTTCGATGCCAATATCCTACTATTATTCCAACAGGTACATATAACGCTATGAAAATTATTGCAAATTCTATTATATTTGCTCCTAGGAGCGGATCTAGAAAAGGAAGTCGATCAATCAATAAATTATATTGAATTAGTATAGTATCAGCAAAATATATAAAAAAAGCAAGATATATACCATGTCCTTGTCTAAAATCCAACCATCGTATTCGGAAAAAATTATTTTTTATCATCATTTACTACAAATCAACTAAAACTATATCAAGTTCGTCTTGGGTACTTTTTGTACTGTTTTGTCTCTTCATTTGTAACACTAAAATAGACGATACCATCCTCAAATTGGTCTACTAAATTCTTTGGAATATAGTATTTGTCTTTCTCCAAAATACCTTTTTGGGTTGTTAGGTATTCCATACCAACTTCTTGTACTTCACCAAAGTCTGCATCCTCTCCTAAACCTCTGGCTTCTTTTTTTACAATATCTTCTTGATTATAACTAGTATAATTACTTGACATATAATAGTAGGATATACATTTTATATAACGAATTTAGTCCTTTTTGATTATCATATTATGTTTGTCACTAGATATTAGTCATAATTTTAAATGATTTATTTGTCAAGAGATAAATAATATTATACAACTAATAAGAGCCATGGCCTACTATAGAGACAATGCAAGCCATGACATACTCAAGTTCTTTGGACTAACTTTGTGTAATCCAAAATGTGAATTAAATTATATAATACTTTAGCATAATTTGATTGTAATAGTCTGCATATGCTGCACACAATGTTAATATTGTCATACAAAAAAAAAATAAAAGAGGTACTATCCACACAAACCAAACTGCAAGAGTTTGAATTAACCTCATATTTAAATATAGAAATAAGTCTATGGTTATCCTTAATGACTTCTGAAATCTGTATTATAATTTAAACGGTATATCTTTTTATTTATATTAGGTTCTATAGAATGTATTTTTCAAAGAATCAAAGGTAAATAATGATTTATGGTATTTTACTATCTTTTAAATAATATATGTCCCTCTGAAATATATTCATAGTCTTTAAGCTAAATTATTAAATGATGATGTTAAAATTCAATTGCTATTATTTTCATTCTAGATTATAGTGAAGTAGAATTCAGATTTATCTTGTTCCATTAAATTCTAATACTATATATATATA
>DAIPKY010000258.1:0-2250 GCA_036769505.1 Nitrososphaeraceae archaeon | reverse complement strand
GTGCGTCTATATCAATGTAGGCTATCTTCTTAATACCATACTTTCTTCTAGCTTCGAGTATAGCAATTCCGATGTCATTAAAAATACAAAACCCCGCTGCAGTATTCCTTTTTGAGTGATGTAGTCCACCAATAGGATTAAATGCATGTTTTATCCCATTTTTGTTTCTAATCACTAAATCAAATGCTTTTAAAGTAGACCCTATAACATATGAAGATGCTTCAAATGCTCCCCTAAAAGCAGGGGTATCACCAGTATCTAAATATCCATTACCAATTTTTCCAGCCTTCTTAACAAGTTCCACATAATCTTTGTCATGAAATGATAGTATAGAGTCTTCCAAAGCCAATTCAGGTTCTTCAATCAAAATTTCTGGAACTTTATCTAAGCCTATTTGTTGGAATTTGGACCAAAAATCATAGATTCTTTCATTGTTCCAAGGATGTGATCTTCCGAATCCATATTTTGAGAGATCTTTACCAAATAATATGGCTGTCAAACACATTAACAAATAATAAACAACAAACGCAATAAAAGAATCCCTAAAAAAGATGGTTATAGCGTGATATTTTGCCTATACTTATTAATTCCTTTAATCCTAGACCATTAAAGCCTCAATTAAGGAGTGAGTCTAGATATATATGCAAAATTTATCTATCTATTTATTTACTGGAAGAGGTATAGGCTATTATAAAAGTAGTTATTTTAAGGTCTGAGGGAATAGATAGCATATGGCTGTTTTAATTATTGTATTTAAAATCTAATAAAAATGGAGATAGTCTATTTTTATAATATATCATATCTCTTATTCTATCCAAGCCTTATCATTCTATTACATATTATATTCTTTCTCTTGGTTCATCTAATTTATATAAGATATCAAAGGTCTGTTTGTAAAATAATTACAATTTACGTTGTTATTGAATATAGACTATATAGATATAAAAAATATAAAATTTTTCGGCGCCGAAAAACTAGTATTATAAAATATTCTTAATCATTTAAAGCATAGCAACATTAAAGGAGTGATCTATTATACTTTAATTTTTTACAATCTATATTTCACTGCTAATTAGTATAGCCATTTCTTGGTTTATATTCTATATATTTGGTTTTACAATTACTGCATTGATATAGAATCAAACACTGATCTTCCTTATGTTCTAGTTGATTGAGATATACTAAATTTTGAATACATGAGGAACATTTCATATTTACTTACTATGATATCTATTGTATTAGAATATTAAAAGATATTTATCTTCATGAACGAAAGTAAGGCTCTAAATATTATCTAAATTTGATAGTCACTAGATTTTGCTTTATTTTGTATAGCTTCAATAAATTTATAGTAATTTCTTATTTATTTATTATATTTAGTATAAGTTATTCTCATTTCTTTTCTATGACAAAATAAACTGACTGACAATACATATTTCCATTTTAATTAATGTTCAATAAAATGAGATTGAGGTAAATCCCTTTTAATATCAATACTACTTATCATAATATTAAATGGAAATGTTATAAATGATCGTCTAGTGGAATATATAGAATACGTTACTATAGTTGCTTACAAATCAAATCTATTTTTCTATTATTGGAAGATAAGCTCAACTCAATAGTAGTAATGTATTTTTACAATCTACTGCACAAATTTTGTTGTACAATTCTATCATTTTAACCAATATCAGATTGCTGGTTTACTAAATATAGATATAATTCAGAAAGACTGATATATATAATGACCTTTTTAGAAATCCTAAAATATTAAAATTTAACTATTTTTTTATTAGAGAATTAATAGGTAACATTGAATATTTTGTTTAGATATCTAATGATAGTAACATATATAAATTCTTCTTTTGTAATATATGTTTCTATGTATATGGATTTTTGATACTTATCAAATTTGATACAAAAGTAACTTTATCTTTCTATAAAAAATTAATACTTTAATGTTACCATATATTGTTCCAATAACAATTTAAAGCTTTTTTGAAATGATGTTATTCGAGAATCTGATTATTTTTTAGACTTATAAAAGGAGCAAGTCTTAGTATTAGCTAGAATCTTTTTTTTATAAAGAAATTAATAGTTTTATATAATGGAACTAACAAAAATTATAAAATTTTACGGTTAAAAAAATTATGGTGGGATAGTGAATTACCTTGTTTTTGCAATACAAAATTCTACTGAACTTGTTAAGAATCCTTCTAATTGGCCTTTCCTACATTCATACGGTTTAAA
>DAIPKY010000257.1:0-2253 GCA_036769505.1 Nitrososphaeraceae archaeon | reverse complement strand
AATAATAATAGTCAACAATATTAAGATGTATTGTCAAGTGAAGATATCTATATAAAAGGATTTGCTAGTAACGAAGGAACTAAAAAATTTAGAGACAATGCAATTAAAAAAGGTAAATCATATTTACACTTTAAAGAATTTGACGATTTAATATTATCAAGTATTGGAATGGGTACATATTTAGGTGATCTATCGAAAGAGGATGATACAGATATTGAAAATGCATTATATGAATCAGTAAAATCACATGCAATTAATGTAATTGATAGTGCAATAAATTATAGAGCAATGAAATCAGAAAAAAGCATTGGCAGATCCATAACCAGACTTGTAAATGACGGAATAATTTCTAGAGATGAAATTTTTGTAAGTACAAAAAATGGTTATATAACAAATGACGGAGACTATCCAATGCTTGATGTTTGGGAATATATACAACGAATGTATATATCTACAGGAATCATAAAAGCAGAAGATATAAGTTCTGGATATAATGTTCTTAAACCAGCATATATAGAAAAATGTATAGAGAGATCACGGTTTAACTTAAAACTGGATACGCTAGATCTAGTATATGTCCATAATGCTTTCGAAAGTTGGCATCAGGATGTTAGTAAGGATAAATTTTTTGAAATGCTTTCCAAAGTTTTTGAAATTTATGAAAAATTCCGTTCTCTAAATAAAATTAGATATTATGGAATGGCTACTTGGACGTGTTTTAGAGTAAGTGAAGAAAATAAAGAATACTTATCACTGGCTGAGGTGTACAATATCGCTAAAAGTATAGGAGGTATAAATCATGGATTTCGTTTTATCCAACTTCCATATAATTTAGCATATAGTGAAGCCTTATTTTTGAAAAATCAAAATGTACGAAATGAAAAAAAGCTTACAATTTTAGAAGCTGCAAAAAGATTGAAAATAGGAGTATTTTCTAGTGTTCCATTACTTCAAGGGAAATTAATACAAACAAAGATTCCCGACTATTCAGAAGGATTGACAGATCCAATTATGAAACTAGTCCAAATAATAAGATCAAGTCCTTCTATAATAGCTCCTTTGATAGGTCAGAAAAAAATGGATCATGTAAATAACAATAATAAAATTTCAGAAGTTCCACCGTTAAGTGAAGAAGAATTCAAATTAGCTATTGAAGTACTTACTAAAGGAAATTGACAATTATTATAATGATTGAGAAATAATATAAAAATAAGATTTTATCGTTTATATAATATCAGATTGTGTCATTTTTCTTATTTTTTCTTTCCATGATTGTGTAATTTCATTCTTTTCGAAATTATCAAACAATTTTTTTTTTGTAGGATCATCATTTTTAAATGGTCTTAACCAACGGGAGTTTTGTAATTTACTATTGCCTTCAGAAGAGGTATCATTCTCTAATACTATACTCTCGAGGTCAAAAGTATTATCTTTTGAACCATCAGTAAGTTGTTTATCTGTTTCATTATTGGTAGATGTATAATATTGTGGAGTATCAGAAATTGAATTAGAAGGATTATTAATATTTGGTACATGTGGTATAACAGAATCTTTATACTGCAAATTTAAAATTTCATCATTGGTTTGGGAGTCGGAAAGAAATTCTTGTATTAACGACATCTGCCCCATAATTTGACCCCTACCACAATCAGAAAAGCCGTTCTTTTGTAGGAAAGGCATATACTTGAGCAATATTCTAAATTCTTCCAATCTAGCTTTGGCGTTTTCCTTAGATAATATCGTCATTTCATTGTAAATGGTTTGATTCTTTTAAATTAAGGCTGGTTCAATTATTTTGCTAATTAACATTCTAAAAGCTAGCTAGCATACTATGAGATCAAGAGATATACAAGTTATAGAATTAAAATATATTTAAGTACGAATAAAGATTTACAATTATTAAAATAATTTGAGTACCAAAAAATATGTTTTAGACACGAGTGTTATAATTGATAAAGAAATCTCTAAAATGTTACAGACTGGCAAAATGCTAGTTGAAAATAGTGAAATAATTATTCCCAGAGCAGTTTTAGATGAATTACAAGCTCAGGCATCCACTAATAGAGATCAAGGTTTAGTAGGCCTGCAAGAAATTCATGAAATACGAGATGTTTGTAATAAAAAAGGTATTAAAATAAATTTTTCTGGTGAAAGACCAAATTATGATGATATTTTATTAGCAAAGCATGGAAGAATTGATTCAATAATTAATGAACTAGCATTTAAAGAAAATGCAATTTTAATTACTGGTGA
>DAIPKY010000079.1:0-6780 GCA_036769505.1 Nitrososphaeraceae archaeon | reverse complement strand
TTTTTTCAAAGCTTACTTTACCTATCTGCTTAAGATTTTCTAATGATTTATCCAACTCAGCCAAACCAATGGTTGCTTTTGCTAATCTATTTGATAAAAAAAACATAGACGAAAGAATATAGTTTACTTTATCTACTTCAAGTTCTATGTCTTTAGAATAAGGAAAAATTTTATCTAGATTCTCCAATAAACCTTTTTTGCATTCTTCTAAGCATTCATTATTGTCACAATGTTCTGCTTTTTTTGACCATTCAGATATACATTCAAGAAAAAGTTTGTTAAATTTAGTCATATTCGTTCCACTCACCAAGATCCATAATTGATAAACCCTATTAAATCCCTACTGGACCAGAATGGTTGTTCTTTCTATGTAACTCAAATTGGGAAATGTCTTTAAATTCATCTTGACACATTTCACAGACATATTTGTCTACTACTGTCTCTTCTGATTTTTCAGGTTTAGGTTCTTCTAGATTACCAGAAGAGAGAGACTCAAACTTTATTTTTTCTTTTTCAAAAGGTGTTGAAAAAGCAGAATTGGATTTGCCACTAATTAAATTAGAAGAAGGTTTACTTTCATTTAAAAGCTCATAACCATGTTTGACTTCATCTTCATTTAAATTAATGATGATTTTCGATTCCTGATCTAAAATTTGAGTTATTGAATTAATAGGGATATGAAATTCTTCATCTTTTAACACACTTTTTTTTAAAACTATAAAATAATTGTTTTCCTTTTTATTATCAATTGCAATTACCTTTCCTAAATTCTTATTATCAGCACTAACTGTTTCTAATCCTATAAGCTTAGCTCCAGAAGGTTCCATTATTAATTATACCCTCACTAATGTTAACGCACGATACATTATATAATACATTAGACTGTTATTTTTTCTTCCTTTCTTCCTTTCTTTCTTTTTTTTATTTAATGGTATTTGTTATTATTTTTCTAGAGATATATTAAAAATATCGGATGCATGTTTTTTCGGAGTAATTGTAGACTACTTATTAGGAGATTTTACTGATATAAAATTCAGGTAGGATGAATATCTACAAACATCAAAATCTATAAACAAGTTTTACTTATAATAAGGAATTTAATATAGGAATTGGTTAAAGAAAAAACAAAGGCCGTTCTTTTATTATGTATTTAATATCTTTTAGAATAACATTAATAATATTTCACACAAGACATATTGATTATTTTTTGAACAAATTCCCATCAATAACCATATGCTCCGTCGGCGGGTCGACATTGATTGCATAATAGTTTTTCTTTTCCATTTTCTTTGGAAGAGCTAACTTCCACGTTCGAGGTTCCACAACTTTCACACTTACCTAGCATTTTACAATTATATAGGATATATCAAATAAAAAGGGTATATCTTTTGTATTTAGTAATATTGCATTATAAGATATTAGTTTACAATTAATAACCATTACAAAAATATTAAAATAGTAACAGTACAATAGGCAATTGATTAATTTCTCAAGATAAAAGCCAACTAAAGCGAAACTTTTCAAATTTATTATATTTGATTTTTTATTTTGATTTTTATTTTTACCATATTATTATTATTATTATTGTTAAGACCTTTATTTTGGGACAATTCTTAACATTTTATTAAATTACTAATACAGAGATCTTTTTAAGCATCTACAGATATTTTTGATTTGGGTGGTAATCAAATTAAGATTTTACTAATTCTCACATTATCACATATACTATAAATGATATGTGTTTTTATTCATTCACTCAATCAATAAATATTTTGATGTACATACTATCATATGAGTTCCAATGAAAGAGAAAAGCCAGAACAAATCCCAGGATCACAAGACTCTGGTGAAACATCCGCAGTAATAAGTGAACAGGGTGGTATTCCCGGTCAAAGAAAAGAGGTAAATGTTGAGAACTATGAGCGTGTTGCATCAATAGGACAAGTGCTTAAGGATCTTGAATTTCCAGCGAATAAAGAAAAAATAGTAGAATGTGTAAAAACTAATACTACAGATAAAGAATTACTACAAAAGATAGAGAAATTACCACAAAAGGAATACAAAAATGTCTCCGAAATTACACACGAGGCAGGACTAGTTTACTAAAATAGAAGTAATATTTTATTTTATTTTATATATTAATACGGTGTAGGATATAATTTTTATATTATCTCTCCAATTAATTATTTGTTTTTAAAAGGAATTTGATATTATTTTTAAATCTACAAATATATTCTAAAATAAGATAAATCTTAGTTTCTTATATAAAAAACTTATTTGAGTCGTAATAGTATATTTAAAGTTTTAAAATAAATCATATTGTATGTAATTCTTTATTATTTTTTCTTGTTTTAATTTATATTATATAGTAATAAATAAATTGTTCTTGTAATTCCAATAATGATTTTCAATCTGTTGAAATCTTTGGATATGCATATTATCCTATCACTATTTAACTAGGAATTAATTAAATTTAATTACGGTTGAAGATAAATATCCTCTAATGGTCCTAAAATAATAAAATAAAGAATTTAGTGTCTAAGACAATCCATATAATATAATATTGATTTTAATGTGACAAATAAATTAAATTAAATCGTTATTTAATATTATAATAATACGTAATTTAACTATTGGATCCCTGTGTTGAAAACTGTGAAATCGTAAATTGGTCCAATATATTACCTCTTTGATTTGTATCGGATATAGGATTATAATTTGGAACCTTCTCATTTGCATAAAAAGTCCCAACCAATGCCTTATCACTCTTAATGTCAATATTCAGAAAGCCAAACTGAGTGTCATCTTGTTTTGCAACAAATGGAGATTGTTGTGTAATATCATAATGAGACCTTCCTGCAGTGCCGCTTATTAAATAAATGACTCCAGATTTGTCATCTTTATAACTATTATGATCTTTTTTCGATATGATAGGAGAGGAACTATCAGACGGGTTATATATTAATGGGTATGTTCTTTGATAATTGTGATTATCTCCGCTAAATACTAAATCGACGTTATATTTGTCAAACAAAGGATGAAAGACATCTCTAATTGTAGAATCAGCCGGATGTTTAGAAGGAGAAGTATATAAAGGTATATGTTCTATAACAAATATCCAAGCAATATTACGGTCATTATAAGCATTTTCTAAGTCATTTACAACAAATTTATATTGAGCAGAGTTAGGGCCATATGCAACATAGGGATCGATAGCAAGAAAATGAACGTTATGTAGATTGAAAGAATAATAAGTATTTGTCATTCCTAGTGGTTTGAGATAATTATTCATAGCACCTGCTTTTCCACCAACCGTATCATCATAATCATGGTCTCCCATTGATATTGTTGTTTTATCCTTGAATGGTGCAATTATATCCATCCAACATGCCGCAGATCCTTTATAGCTCAGGTCACCTCCTGCAATAACTAGCTCAGGATTATGATATTGTATATTGTTCGCCGTTTTCTCTGCATCTCCTTTACAGCCCCAATCTGAAGCTATGGCAATATTGAAATTGTTAGGAGTGTGCACAGCATTTTTCATAGATGAATCTTGAGCATAACCCAAATTAGTCAGAGTAGGGATTAAACTACAGCTTCCGATTAAAAGTGATAATATAACAATAAAATTTTTCAATATTTATTTCACTATCCTCTTTTTTAGAATTTCTCTAATTTTCAACCATTATTTTCAACATAACAGAAATAATTATAGAATAAACATTTGGTGAGTCGTGAATTGAATAGTCTAATTTTAGATAATATGAATTAGTTTGCATGAATAACATTAGCGAACATACTTTAAATATAATGTGATACAAGCAGATTATGGAATGTAATTTACTATATAAAGAAAGAGTATATTCTATATAGAGTTGTACTAATTTTATTTTATAGTGCCTAACTTTGCTATTTCTAGATAGAAATGAATAAATAGGTAAGAAGATTTTATTATTTATTATAAAGAATTTATTTTTGGCTAACAAATTAGCAACTACTAATAATTAGTAACGAAATATTAATCAATTTTTTTGTTACTATACATTGAATACAATTAATATAACTTAATTTAATAGTTAATTTTAGTAACAAAAGTAACCCTTTGGTTTATCTATTGAAACTTAATTTTTTTAATAGTTCTCCTTTTTAATATTTAGTTATAGTTACTCGTTATAATACTTTGTTTATATAACTTTTTTATTTAATTATAGTAAACTGATCTATTACTTTTAATTGATTATTACCTGCTGCAGGTGGCCGGCATGATTCGAGATTAAGAACTACTTTATTTTTCTCCGTGATTTCTCTTTTACAATCTAAGTTGATATCATAAAAAGTTCCCTCTAATCTTTTACCTTCCATTTTTAAATCTACAAAACCAAATCCTTTGTCATACTGATTCTGTATGTAATAGGGTTTTTCATTTATTTTATAAAGTTCATCACCTCCTGTGCCAACAACGAGATAAATAATCCCGTTTGGATTCCTAAATATGCTATTATTGTTGTTACTATTAGCATTATTTTTATCTATGATCGGCTCTGATATCCTGCTGTGTATTGACTAATAAAGGTAAAGTTCTACTGTAAATATGGTTATGATCCTGAATTACTAAATCAACATTATTTCTATCAAAAATTTCTTCATATTTCTCCCTTATAATATATTCCTCTAATTGTTTGGATTTAGAGGAATACATGGGTTTATGAAACATTACAAATACCCATTCTATTTTTTTGTTTTGATTAGTTTTTTTCAAATCTTCAAGTACAAATTGGTATTGTTCTTGGTCTACCTCTAATTCTGGAACTTTTGCATTGATTTCCTCAAGATCCTCAAGAGCTGGAACTTGTACATTAATTGAGTTTTTCTCAATAAATTCTTTTATATCTATTAGAGGATAACGCTCGAGTACAGGATTTTTCTTTTTATGGTCTGACGTTTCATTAGCTTGTTTTCCTTTCTCAGCAGATATTGCGGGTAAAGTGTCGTTTATTACTGCTGATGATTGTAAGGTATCAACAGAAAGTTCTAATTGTGTATCTAGTACTAGTATATGGACATTTTTATAATCAAACGAGTAATATGATTTTTCTAATTCGTAATGGTCTATTAGAGATTTTTTTAATTTTTCACCTTTCGCTCCTTCTTCTTCATAATCTTCATGATTACCTATGGCGATTTTAATTTTTGAGTCTAATGATTTGGTCATGTTGATCCAACATTTCGCTGTCTTTTTATAACTAAGGTCACCTGGAACAAGTACTAGTTCTGGATTCATTTTTTCTATATTTTTAATATTTTCTTGAGCTCTTAGAGAGCACCCAAAATCTGCTGCAGTAATTATGTTAAATTCATTTTTATTGTTGCCAACATCAGTTTCAATTGCAAACGAATTATTATTATTATTATTATTATTATTATTATTAAAGCAAAATATACTTAGAATAAGAAAGCATATTGTAAGAAACACCATAGCAGATGAATCAGTTATAGATACTTTATTAAAAAAAGACGTGATCATTTCCTTCAGTTTTTGTTTGCTTATTGTAATTAGGAGTATTTATATCAATTCAGATAAAGTTATTTGACAAATATAAGAGTATTTACATACACTTTTTTTTTAATCTTCTTATTTTATTTTCTTAACACGGAATGAATACTTGTATTTTATGATTACCTCTGTCTACCACGTAAATGGTGTCTTTTTCATCTTTTTCATTAAAGGCTACATGTTCTGGTTTTTTAAATTCGCCATTCCTTATTCCCCATTTCCCGAACTGTGTAAGTAGACTTCCATCACTATCAAAAACTTGAACACTAGGATTAGAGGCACTATCCACGATAAATATTCTATCTTTTGAATCAACTTTTAAATGTTCTAAAGATAGGTCAATTGTCCTGGGGCAATACCATTAATTCCCCATTCTTTGATAAATTTGCCATCATTTGTAAACTTTTGAATCCGTGGTTCGTTTAATGTATTAATGTATATGTTTCCTTTAGAGTCTATACCTATTCCATGAGGATGGTCAAATTGACCTGGTCCTTTGCCTTCTCGTCCAAATTGTGAAACATATTTAAAGTTCTTATCAAATTTTATTATTCTATTGTTGCCGTTGTCAGTCAAATAAAAGTTACCGTTTTTATCAATTGCCATGGCTTCTGGATTTGAGAATTTAGAAGTTCCTACTTTTGTATCTTTTTCGTCAGACTTTGGTATATCATCATTGTCTGTGATCATCATACCATCATAGGAGTAGCAAGCTCCTATAGGAGTTCCATCTATACCAACTTTTACAACACGATCATTACCTCTGTCTAATACATAAATCATATCATTAGAATCCATTACCATACTATATGGACTCGTATATTGTCCTAAGTCTTCACCTTTCTCACCAAACTGGGAAATAAACTTACCATCAGATGAAAATTTTTGGAAAGTATTTAATTTACGGTCATTGATATATAAAAAACCTTTTGAATCAAAGACAATATCATATGGTCGATTAAATTGGCGATCATCAATACCCAAAGATCCAAATTGAGATTTATAGCAATATTTTTTTAACTCCTTGTCAGTAGCTGTTTTAATAAGATTAGCCTTGGTGGTACCACCTTCAGTAGCATTAGCCTTGTACGAATTAGAAGAATTAGAAATTAATACTTAGTATCATTAGTGTCTACCGGCTGAGCATAAACTATTGAGGGTTTTTGGTCAAAGGTAATTATTATTAATGTCCCAAGTAATAGATTTAAAGTATATAAGAGTAA
>DAIPKY010000256.1:0-2262 GCA_036769505.1 Nitrososphaeraceae archaeon | reverse complement strand
GTTATGGTGCTGATGAATTTGGTCTTAAACCTATGAGTCCTGAAAATATTGCTGATAAAGTTCTAATGTTAATGTCCAGAGAAACAGTAATGGAAAATAGATAAATAGTAATATTCCTGTTACATTACTATATAAATTAGTTAATATGTAAGTTTGCAAATACCGTATTCTTCTACTGCTGCTGAATTTAAGGTAACATTTTACTCGTCATTTTTGTTGTTCATTATAAAAGTTAATTTCTTGATTAGATCTTCAATGTTTATTGGTTTTTGAATAAAGTAGTCTTCATCAATTGTTTTACCCAATCCAGTTCGTAATTTTCTGAATTTTTCATAGTATATTTCAGTTGCAGTTAAAAAGCAAATTTTTGCTTTAGGATCTTTTTCTTTTATTTTATTATATAATTCAAATCCATCCATTTTTGGCATTTTTATATCAAGAATTACTAAATCATAATAATTGCTTTTATAAGATTTTAGCGCTACTGTAGGATCGGTAAATGTATCTACTTTGAATCCCGCATTATATTCTAAACTATCCTTTAATGTAAAAGTAATATCTGGTTCGTCATCTACTAATAAAATATTTTTAGTCATTATAATATATCAATTTTCGTCTATTACTATTGAGTTAGTTAATTTATTTTGTGTCTTCAATTAATATTGTTTTTTTATATCAAAGAAGAAAGATAAAAAATTTTAATAGTTGTAATCATTCTATTGCTTTCTTACCAAAGTTAAAGTAATTTCTAATTCCATCTTTATAGTATTTTTGTGCAAATTCTATTGATATATTGAAATTCTTTAGATATAATTCTAGTAAATCATTTAACAGTTTTGAAGTATTAATAGTATTATCGATTAGAATTTGATTAGAGTTGTAGTATAATTTCAAATATGCTGTTGGAAATAGAAAATTATTCCAATAGGATTTGAATAATATATCGTTTATAAATTTAGAATATGTTGACTGAAAAGTAGTAAAGATATTCTGTTGTAAATTTATACTATTATCTGAGAATGATTGAATAGAGTTTACAGTTTGTTGTTGATATTTGTTTGTGGTCTCTATACCCGTATCGGGATTCGCTTTGTTTGGTGTTTGATATTCATTGATATTATTAATTTCATTCTGGTTGTTTGAAGTAGTGTCTGAAATGGTGAATTTTTCGGTATCTTCTATCTGTTGTTTTTGATGTTGTTGTTGCTGTTCTACAATTTTGTTGGGTTCTTCTTCTTTTCTATTTTTGATTTGTTTTGTATTTCCGTTTTTCTGACTTGACATGTTGTTATTAATTTTTATATTATGGTATTTATAAATTATAATAAATTGAAACTTCAATGTAATATTTTGATAAATTGTTATAGGATTAATAAAAATTAGTGATCTCTAATGTAACGTTGAAATAGGAATAACTTATTTGATATATTCGTTAAAAAATAACAATCTTTAATTCAATTCAAAATAAGATTAATTGAACTTCAATTTGAGAAAGTAAATCTCTTCTCGTATATCTACCCAGGAAAATCTATGATAATAGATTCTTAACAATAACGATTGAGAATCTAGCTGGAGAATTTGAGAAAATTTAATTAATTGCCATAGTCTGAACTCTACGTTTATAGAAACAGGTCCAGACTATGATTATATCACTTTTTTTCCTATGAGGCAGCAAATAAATTTTAAATGAAGCATTTTTTTCTCAAACTATTTTCACAGATTTTAAATAAAAATTATAGTAATAGGATAATAGATCAATTAATTAAAAAAAGGATTACTGTATGTAAAAAAAATTATTTGTGGTTTACCAGATTTTACTTTTTATCAGATTTATTGCTTCTTCATATACCTTTTTTGCTTTTTGCTTATCACCATTAAAGTATTCATTTGATATTTTCTCAATAACTTCCTCCGGAGGAATATCCTCTTGGTTTGTTGTGATTTCGTTTTTCTCATCATCAGTAAGCAAATCTGTTAACTTTGATGGTAGCATTGATAAAAGACCTGTCGCTTTGATTGGTTCTGAAATTTGAAGAAAATGCCTACATGTTATTGCAATACCTTGTCTTGCAGCCTTATATTCAATTCCTAATCTTTTGGCAAAACTTTCGACTATATCTTCCAAAAATAATATTTAGATTATAAAATATTTAACCAATTAAGAGATAATATTTTACAATATCTACAAATAAACTATGAATAAAAATTATTTAATTAAACATTTTGACAACAATACAACAAAAACATTGATATTATAATTAA
>DAIPKY010000255.1:0-2263 GCA_036769505.1 Nitrososphaeraceae archaeon | reverse complement strand
AAAGATATGATGAAGCCCTACAGTCCTTTGACAAAGCCCTTGAGATAGATCCTTCTAATCAAAAAGCATTAGATGGAAAAGCCTCTATTTTATCTAAAGTTAAACAGGAAGGATAAGCATTTTCATTTATAGGCAAAGTATCTTTATCAAATCTTTTCATTCATTTCTGATGAAAACTTTTTTTACTTTCTTATAATGTATGTAAAGCATAAGTGTGCTTGTTCTAATATAATATTTTCATTTTTCAATTAGAGTATATGAATAAAGGTGATACTAACCAGGAGCTATATTGTATCTATTTTAGAGATTTATCCTTAGTTAATTCCGTACTATTCTTAATACAGAATTCCATTTCTGATAAAAACATTTCTATCTTTTGTTTTAACTTTGGTTCTATAGCATATCCTATATGTTCGCCTATCTCTCTATTTTTACAATAAAACTTTAATGTAGGTGTGCCTTCTATTGGTATACGATCTAATAGTTCCTTATTATTTCTATCATCTACCATAAGTTTTAGAAATTCTAACTTACCCTTATATTGTTCAGATAACCTATTATATAATGGTTCTAAAGCTTGACAAAAACCACAACGAACTGCACTAAAATTAACTACTATAGGTAGAACAGCGTTTCTAACTTTTTGTTGCCATTGTTCTGCTGTTATCGTTTCTACTGTCATAGAAATTATAATATATATCAGACTTTTTTATTTTTCTATAACTGATATATTAGTTATTGGAGTTATCTATAAATCTGAAGAGATACTTTTAGATCTATTCCTCATCGGAAGATGGAATTTTGCATATATTATCTCCCATTATAATACATTAAAGATGAATTACATAAGTCAAATAAATGTCTATTTAGTCAGAATAAAAGCAAAAAAAGTCAAACAAAACAGATTCTATACTATATTATGTTGTCATTGTCATCCCCTTTTAATTATGTATTTTATTAGATTAATTGCTAAATAATTGTATGTTTATCTCTTTCTCTATGCCTGGATAATCTTGCGAATTGCGAAATTATTTCTTCCATGAGATAAAATTGAATTCTTCAATCAATGACAATCCTTTAAAAATAATGATGAAATCTGTTCATACTCATTATTTGTTATCTGTAATTGAAGATTATTAAATCCCCATAATAAACGAGAAATGTTCTTAAAATATTTAATTGGTTCCCGAAAATTTCCTATATATAAAATAGATTATTTTCCTTTACTGGTTTGTCCCCATCGAAAATAAAGTTGTGACAAAATTTTATTCGAATGTTGACAAATTTACTAATAATCATTGTTGTTATGACAACATATTCTTGTTGACAAAATTTGTAAATGTGTAATCATATTTTCTGACTTTTTTAACAAAATTTGTCAACAAATTTGCATTTTACTCTAATTTATATTTAAATTTTGAAATTATGTATATAGTAGACTGTGTGGGATGGACACTCTTGGTTAGACAAGCTGCTTATTTTATCATACTTCTCTATTATTGTAAAAAATATAGTTAAGAAAATAAAACACTAAATAATTAATTGTTTTCAAATTGATGAATTGTACTTTAACTATGGATATATCAGAGGAGTAAAAGAGGTACTCATAGATATTGCTAAAACCATAACCTCCTGCTATATAACAGCAGAAGGCTATGGAATCTTTTGTCTTATCTTCCAGTTGAGAGCGAGTGAAAGAGTACGATTCACTACATTATAATATATTTAAAAATAGCTGAACAAAGTTAATCAAGATGGTTTATTAAAAATTCACAGTCTGCTTAAATATTTTGGCGGTGGTTTTTTGTTTGATGCAGTACCTAGACCGAAAGGTAAAACTTATTTTATACTAATCCTTTTAGTAATTTGGTTAACTAGATAAAGAAATAGTAAAATGAATAAATAAACTCTAGAGATTTAATGAATCTGTAACGATCTCCTTCTAACGTAGGTACTTTTAAAATTTATAATAATCTTCCACATTAATATAGTCAAGAAATGAAAATCAGACCATTGTTACTAATAATAAATTTGATGATAATTATGATGTTATCTATTTTTATAGATTTAGCATTTGCTGAAGAATATACTATTGATGTTATTGTTATCGAAAAACCAAAGTGGTGTAACTCTGCAAGTATAAGTTATTATTCTACACTTATCGAATTCCAGGAAGAATACAAATATCCATGTGTTAAATATATGTCTGACCACTTATAACCTATTATTCAGATTTTATACTCTCTTATCTATGTATAACACA
>DAIPKY010000017.1:0-20884 GCA_036769505.1 Nitrososphaeraceae archaeon | reverse complement strand
AACCCTTGAAATTCTCCAAGATAAGAATAGAACGTAAACTTATTCTTTTTGAATTAATTTTATTTTGTAATATATTTGCAACTACATTTTCTTGACCACCTGTTATTCTAATTGCAAAAAATTTTGAATCAGAATCTTGAATATCTACGTTATGGTTATTTTTAATTGATGGATCCGACTGATTATTTAGAGTAGGAGAATTAACTTTTTTTGCATTTTTAGTTTTCTCATCTTTAGATAAAGTACTTGTATTATTAGATTCTAGTTCATTAATATCTTTATCGTAATTATCATTATCAAACTCTATAACACCATTTAGGTTATCATCTATATCTTTTTTGTTTTTCATTAATTATAATACAATATTTTACGATTACAGTATATTATAAATTTATTTTATATTTTTAATTATTAGTATATGCATCAAAAAGAAAACAATTATTTTTTCATTTTTCATTGTTGATAAATAGAGTATTGTTATTAACAATTAATTATAAATTCATTAGATTGAGATGTAAGTAGATATATATACTATAATTAAACTGCAATTTTTTATGATTATACTATATTATATTTAAATAATAAGGATAAGATAAATGCATAAGTATTTAATAGATATTATATATATAAATCAACAAAAATTGAAAACATCTATACAAGTAAATCAAATGGATTTACTCGATAGAAATATTTTAAATGAAATTCAGTGGTGTTTTCCTCTTAAAGAAAGACCATTTTTAGAAATAGCTATTCATCACAACATATCAGAAAGTGAGGTTTTGAAAAGAATACATAACCTCAAACTGATGGGATTGATTAGACAAATTAATGCAATCTTTGATACTAGAAGATTAGGATACAAGAGTGCACTAATAGCTTTTGCAGTAAAACCTGAAAAATTAGATTATGTTGCACAGGAAATAAACAAACATTCTGGTGTTAGTCATAATTATGAAAGAAATCATGAATTCAATATATGGTTCACTTTAGCAGTACCTCCAGAAAAAGACATGAAAGAAATTTTGGATAAAATGTCTTCTCTTGATGGGGTAATAAAATATAGGCTTTTGCCAACATTGAAAATGTATAAGATAGGCGTTAAACTTGATATGGTGAATAATGATGTCTCAAATCCTAAACCTACTGAGTCGATCAAAGAACTTAATCCCGAAAAAAGCAAATTAACTGACCTAGATAAAGAGTTTATAAGAGAACTACAAAAAGATATAGAAATAATTCCAGAACCTTTCAAGAAAAGCGCAGAGAAACTTAGACTCACACAGCAAGAATTATTTAAAAAATCAAAGGAGTTTGAAGAGAACGGGATAATGAGGCGTTTTGCTGCTATCTTGAGACATAGGGATGCAGGGTTTACCGCAAATGGTATGATAGTCTGGAAGGTACCAGAAGAAATGATAAATAAAGTAGGATACAAGTTGGCAGAATTTCCCCAAGTAAGTCATTGTTATAGAAGACCAACTTATCCAGATTGGGAATTTAATATATTTAGTATGATACATGCAAGAAGTATAGAAGCTGCTGAAAAAATTGCCAAAGAAATTTCATGTATCATTAAAATCTATGACTATAAGATTCTATTCAGTTCAAGAGAATTTAAGAAAGAAAGAGTAAAATATTTTGAGGAGGAGTAATCAATTTGATAATTTTTGAGTAATCGTTTAATAAAATAAAATATATATCAAATGATTAAAAGATAATTGTGTTATCTTCTGAAATCCAATCCCCAAAAATAGAATCCATCAAGTCTTTTGATATAGCAGATATAGCTATTATGAGTCAACTTGCCTATTCCTTCAAGGATGAGTTTCTAAAATATGCTAAAGTTGATTCCTTTACTTCTCCTGATCCCTTTACAAATGAAGATGGCAATATTTATTTAGTAATATTCGATAGAGAAAATATAGATAGAATAGTTTCAATGATTATTATACATAATGATTCCCATAATTCAAGGATACCACTCGAAAAGATAATGAATGATAGACTGAAAATAATACAAATCTCTAAAGAGAAAGCATTGTTATTGAAAAATGAAATGATGCCAAAAGATACAAACAATTTTTATCAGTTTAGAAAAGACAGTAGGGTTATTGGATATATTATGTTCGCATTTCAAATATGTGGACAGAATTATTAATTTTTTCAAACTTATAATACCGGTTCTTTTTTTATTTTTAAGTTTTTATCTTCTAAAATTTCAATGCCCATCTCTTGAAAAATTAATTTAGCATTTTCTTTTTCTCTAGTTAGAATTTTTTCAGCTATTTTCAATCTATAGGACGTAGTCCATTGTTGTCCAATCTTATATTTTCCTTTCATATGGTTAGGTATTAGTTTTATTACAGTTACTTCTTGTACTGAATACATTTTTGAGTTAAGTTTTTCATAATTACCTTCAGGTTGATATTTTTCCATTAATGAATTTAATGCTATTGTTTTCTCTTCATTATCTTCAATTATATACGATTGTCCTTTTATAACTACGCTTTTATACAACGTATCAGCTTGTGACGCATCAGAGGGATGGAAATAATATGATGGCAAAAAAGCCAAATGTTGATCTACTTCAAATCCTGTATTTGAATTCCTTTTGATATTATCTATTTTCTCACCAAATCTATAAGAATGCATGTATATAGCATCTTGTTTAAGAATACGTGAATTATCTATTTTTTCAGCTTGAACATACACAAAATTCATCGGTATTATCTGGGGAAAGCCATTGATATCTATAGTTGCAAACCTTCCAACTGCTTGATTATTTAGAAAATTGATAATATTTTCTTTGGATTGAATTTCGAGTTTTTTTATTAGTTTCATAGAATTTTATTTCATAATAACTTTATAAAGAGATTTTAAATATAAAATAAAGATTTTATATTCTACAATTCTGAAAATGGTGCAATACAATAAATTCAATAAATTTATTCAAAATTTAATGTTCCCTGTTGATTTTTTGTGATATCTTGGTTAAATTCATAATTAAGAATTTTTTTCACTTTTTCAGCTCTTACTTTTCCAAAACCTGGAATCAAAGCTAATTCAGATATCGATGCATTCATTGCTTTTGTTGGTGTTTTGAATTTTTTAAGCAATTTTATCGCTAATTTATCTCCTACACCAGGTAAGGATGAAAGTATAGATAATTGTTGTAATTGCATATGATTTCCTTTTTTTATTCTCTTAATCAAGGGCCCATTAATTGTAATACCAGATTTTATTGCTTTATTCAATAAAATAATTAAAAATTTTGAAGTATAATTTGCAGAAGGAGAATGAATAACTGGTATTCTAAAAATTAATGCAATAGTTGCAAGAGCATCATAAATTTGTAAAATTTTTTCAAAAGAAATTTCAATTTCATCATTAATTTTGCTTTCAGTAGAATTTTCTAATTGTAGATTCAAAATATTTCCTTCTATTATTAAAATAGGTTTAGAATAAAACTGAGTCAAATTGGAACATTGAATAAAAAGTCTTCCATCATATATTGAATTAATTAAATCATGTATTGTCTTTCTTTCAATAGCTATTTCTGGTGCTATAATATAATCTCCTACTGAAAGTCGAGCAAAGTCTATTTGTGCACCATCTTCAACTAAGAATTTTGGAACTCTACTATTTCTCTCTCTTTCATCTACTACAATACGAAAAGACACAAATAAAATTAAATATTCCGATTATTGTTTCTAACTAAAAATTGAACGATAAAAAATAACTCTATTTTTGTGTTGTAGATTGTGTTCCTTTTAGCATTTGATTAATTTTATTTTCGACTTCTTTAAGATTTTCTTTTACACGTAATTCTTGTTTTCCTAACACCATAACTCTTGTATTTGCTAATTCTTTTTTTTCAGTAAGATCTTTTTCTATTGTATCTTTCTCAGATTTTATTAATAAAGGTCCTGCTGCTTTATAAATAGAATCAGATGTAGTTGTTTTACTTAATTCCTCCAATGCTCTTTCTGTTTCAACAATTTCTAGTTCAATTTGTTGCTTCTGCATCATAATAGCTTGCAAGTTTTGTTGAAGCTGTTGTAACCTAGATATTTGTTCTTTAAGCCAAGGAGGTAATTCATTTTCTTGACCCAATTCATTGAATAGTTAAATAATTGAATATAAATTCATAACGTTATACAAATAACAGATTAGTTATGCATAAATGAGTGGTTTTAATAAGGCGCAAGTAGGAGTTGATAGCAGATCTTAATTCTGATATATCAGAAGTAGAAATTTCGATTATTAAATGTGACATACAATCTATATTTGATATATATAATTTAATTTGCGGAGTGACTAGAATTTTTGTATCAGGTTCTAATGCATTACACAAAGATTTTAAAATTTTTTTTGTTTCTGAAGGGAAAGAAAGATCAAGAGAAATATTAATTTTAGATTTGTAGTTTCTCAATATTTATATCATATGCTCCAGCAGCTACTTTAAAATTACATTTTGGACAATTCCAAATTCCACATGCAATTCGCATAAATTTTAACGAACCACAGGAAGGACAACGTCTTTTTTGTTTAAGAGTCCTGTATACTTTACTATATCTTTTTCTAACAGTAGCACCAAATTTTGTGCCTAGACCCTTTAGTACTGTTTGACCTTTTCTGTTTCTATTTACCACCTATTTGATCAGCTCCTTTAATTTAATTCGTAAAGTCTCTGCTTTAACTCTTGCTGTTTGAGCAGCAAATTTTATTTGTTCAAGGGTAAAATAACCAGTTGATCCCTTCTGTATTGCAGTATATTCATTATTAGAATTAGTAGTTATTGTTATCCTTGATTCCATACATGCCTCCTCTTCAGCAGTAGGGTCTATAATAATATTATTTCCTATTCGTATTGAAGTTATTGATATAGGTGTTGTTGTAATTGGAGGTTCCTGTTTTTTTCCTGTATCAACCACCTTTTCATCGTGAATTTCAAAAATTGGTAGTTTACTGCTTAATAATGCAGCAACTACAGCATATGAAGTTGCATCAAAAAGATTGCCATCAGCATTGATTATACTACAATCAACAAAAATAACATAAACTATTTTACCAGGAATTAAAACTAATTTATCTAAGTCTATCATCTGGGATTCTCTGATGCCTCGATCAACTACTCTGGCAAGCTCTATTGTCTCCTCATCTGGAGGTCCAGGTTCTATGTAGGGAGATGCAATAGGTAAAACTTCTGCAGTTACAATTAATGCACCTTTATTTTCTAATCCTTCAAATGGTGCGCCCGTTTCAACTTTTACACCTGCAACTACTTCTGAATTACCTAATCTTACCTTAGCCGAACCATCTGCTTTTTTTATTATATCTATTTCTATTTCTAAATCTCTTATATCTTCTAAACTTCTACCATCAAGTCTTTTTCCATTAGTAATTAAATCGAACATCTGCCGTTTACGTAATTGTTCTATTACTATTGGTGATTTTTTTGATAAACTCAATTCTCCTTATTCTCCTCTAATTCTTTCTCTTCGCCTTCAGGCAAATCATTTCCAAAGTATTTTTCTATTAATGCTTTTCTTTGTATTTCATAAACCATTTTACATCCATGAATAGCTTTTTCTACACATTCATTAAACTGAGATTCGTTTAATATTCCATCTAATTGTAATAAGGTTATCTGTTCAAGATTTGGTAAATATGCAAGAGGCATATCCGCTGATCCTTCTTTATCTTCAATGTCATTGATATCAAGAACTATTTTATCATTTACTTTTCCAGCCGCACAAGCTGCCACTAAGTCTCGCATATTAACTCCAGCATCAGCTAAAGCTACTGATGCCGCGGCAATTCCTGCACATCTGGAGCCACCATCTGCCTGTAATACTTCAACAAAAACATCAATAGCAGCTCTAGGATAATCCTCTAACATTATTGCTGGTTCTAATGCTTCACGCATGACCTTTGAAATTTCAACTTCTCTTCTTGAGGGTGCTGGGTTTTTTCTAGTATCTGTTGAAAAAGGTGACATATGATATCTACACCTTAATACACATCGATCGGGAAGAGCCATATGTTTAGGATGAACCTCCCTTGGTCCATATACTGCTACTATAATTTTGTTTTTACCAAATTCTATAGAAGCAGATCCATCTGCATTCTTTAAAACTCCTATAGTAATCTTAACATCTCTTAAATCATCTATAGATCGACCGTCAGTACGCTTTCCATTTTCATCTATTAGAATTGTTTGATCCATCATCTTTATCCTCTTTTATTCTTAATTAGGTTGAACCTCTTGGAGATTCAGTAGTAATATTTGAACTATGATCATTTCCCATATCACTGGAATTGTTATCTGTATTACTATTGTTGACATAGTGTTCGTTATTCACAGAACTATTATTAGTTTCTGTTTGTGTTACCTCCTCAGAAACATTTAACAAATCTTTCACTTTTTGTGTTAAATTTGAGGTATGTGCTTCTTCCTCAACTAATTTTATAGCTTTAAAAGCAAGAGCAATACCTTCATCATGTTTTCCAGTTACAACAAGTATCCCATTTTGCCCAATTAAAATTCTAGTTTGTGTAGCTTGTTCAATTGTTTGTATCATAGAACCTCTTTTTCCTATTAAACGAGGAACACGTGTTGAGGATATTTTTAAAAATTCACCATTAGAAATCTTACCTAAATCCTTTTCCTGAATGGTTAACATTGGATCTCTTGTTCTGTCAAAAGTTATTATTCTTGCTGTTACCAAATCACCTGGTGCAAGTCTTTTTTTCATATCATCTTTTGCAGGAGAAAAATCTCGCCCAAATACATCTTGAGCAGGAAGATGAGCTGAAAAAATTGCATTAATATCTACTTCCCATGATAATGAAGAATTATCTATAATTTTTCCAATGACTATGTCATTTATTCTTGGAATATAAACACCTGATAAGGGAATAACTTTTATGCCATCTTTACTTGATTCGGCAATTCCTATCCTAGTAGCAATTATAACATTATCTTTTTTTATTACATTCATTAATGGTCTATAATTTCCTTCTATAATCATATCACCTGGAATAACATATCTTTTCTTTATTTCTAACATGAATTATAATAACATCTCCTTATTAGTAACATTAACAAAGAAAAGTATCTTATTTATATCACTACTATATAACAATTTTATATCTTTTCTCAAGTTCCAATTTCCTATTTTAATAAATGGTATTTATTCATTGTTATTATTGTTCTTGAATTTGAGCCGATCCCTTTGTAATAGAATTTATTCTTTCAATAAAAGTTCCGCGTATTCCAGCATTTATTTCTATAATTACTTGTAAAGATCCATCCTGAAGCCATTTCTCATCTTTGAGATCTCCTATGCCTTTTATAATATTATAAGACTGAGCAGAAAATTGTGATGGGACAGTAACAATTAATTGAAGATTTTCTGATTTTAATGGTAAAATTTTTCTAAGAGAATCAATAATTTTTTTTGCTTGTTCCTCTGGTCTCTTGAAGGGATCTATTACTAAACGAATTTGTTCCATCGCATTTTCTATTCTTAATGGTGGGTGAGGAAAATGTGTTTTTGGATCAATAAAATTTCTACTAATATATTGGATAATCTGCTTTTTCTTTTCTTCAACCATTCGCCTACGCTGATCAGTTGTAAGATTAACATCACCATGTTCAAGTATTTGTTTTGCAATTTCTATTGGATCTGTGGTTTTAAAATTTTTAATTAATTTCTCATTAGGAACACGTGTACCTTTATTAGCATCTGAATAAATTTCATCTGAAACCAAAATATTAGAAATATCTACTTTTTTTCCTAGCTTGTAATCTAATGCTGGGTCAGGTTTAACTAAAATTTCAAATTTATCTGCATTAAGTATTAATCGGACTATTGATAATTTATTATCAGTCATAGAATATTAAAAATGATATTTTGTAATATATATGCATAGAGAGATTTAATCTAATTGAAATATTTTCAATGTAAAATAAAATAATAACTAACGGTATGACTTTTGTTTTTTTCTTCGAGCACCTGGCCCACCAAATTTCTTGGATTCAGCCTGTCTGGGATCTCCTGCGAGCAAATGTCTATCAAATTCAGTTATTTTTTTGCGAATTTCTTGTCTTACACTTTTTGACAATGGATGATCCTTTGGATCACGTCCTCCTTTAGCTTCTCCTGATAAAGCTCGTGATATTGCTACTGCACTTGCAAAAGCTTGTCCCATAAATCCACCACCTTCAACTTTTACTGTGATATCAATTTTATCCCTTATATCGCCAATTATATTCATTGGAGTTAATATCAATTCTTTTGAAATATCAGGTTGTACGATTTCTGCTGGAATATTATTAATTCGAACTTTACCATTTCCTTTGGAAATAGTGGCAACTGCTCTTGACGTTTTTCTCTGACCTGGATACAGGTCTATAGTAGTAGTAGTTTTAGTCATCTCTTATTATTCTCCTTTCCAACCTATTTGTTTTGCAACATCTCCAATTGTAATGTAATATGATTCAGATTTTGTTATTTTAGCATCATCAAAAATTTTTATTTCCTTTGAACTTTGAAATTCTGTTGGCATTCCTATATATACTCTTAAACGTTTAAAGGCCAAGATACCGCTTGGCTTTCTCCGTGAAATCATTCCTCTAACCATTTTAGTCAATATTCTATCTGGTCTTCTTGGATGATAAGGTCCGTGGATAGGGTTAGTAACAGAACCTACTTCGAGATGTTTTTTATAATCTTCAATCGTTTTATTTCTATTTCCTGATAACATTGCTCTTTCAGAATTGATTATTGTTACTCTATTGCCTTGAATTAAAAGTTTTGATACATTAGAACATATCCTACCGGCAATACAATTGGAAGCATCAACTATTATTTGTTTATTGGAATTTGAAACAGTATTACTATTGTTAGATTTATCCAATTATTCTTACACCTTTTCCATCTGGATATTGATTTACAAAATCATTGAGGGTAATAACTTTTCCTCCTGCATCAAGTATCTTCTTAAGTGCAGGAACTGACATGGAGAAAGAAGCTACATTTAATTTATGTGTAAGAACACCATTACCCAAGACCTTTCCTGGAATTATAATAGTTTCACCATCTTTAGTAAGGTTTTCTAATTTACCAATATTAACTTCAGATTTATTAGATCGAGAACTATCGATCTTTTTTTCTAGTGTTTTCCATAAAGGAGTTTTATTTTTTTTGTATGCAATACGCAAAGTCCATTTAATATTATCATTTAAAGTATGAGCAAACATGGTTTTAACCTCATCATTTTCCATATTAATAATCCCCAAATAAATCTACCTAGTTTTAGATGGGATTTCTAATGATTTTATTACATCACCAAAATTATTTATTTTAGAATTTATAATCTCTAGTGCTGTTTTTATAGTTTCTTCTGCAGTTAATGAACCGGTAGTTTCAATTATAAGGATTGTTTCGTCTTTGTCATTACCATCTTTAACAACAGCTGAAGAAGTTGGTTGCCACTTAGCATGATCTTTTCCTGTGCCTAATCTTGCATACGCTTCAAATTTTAATTTTTGTCCAGGGGCAAGAGTAATTATTGGTATACTTTTACTTACTGGTTTCACATATTCATCTTCTGATATCAAATCGCCAGATAATACAAGTCGTGTTTTTTCTGACGATTCAGCATCTAAAATCAACAATATACGACATTTAGAACAACCCAACGTATTGTTACAATCACAGTGATTTGAAAATACAAATCTATTTAATTCAGTTCTTAAAGGAATTAATCCCAATCTATGAGCTATTGCCTCATCATGCATAACCGATGAATTTTCTAGAATAACCACATCATCAATTGCTAATGTTGGAACTTCGCTGATTGCAATCCTTCTGACAGCATTCAAATACTGTCTTGGAATATTATTAAATTTTAGTATTATTTTTTCATCTGTCTTTTCTAAAATATTTATAGATAAGTCCAATAGTAATTCAAGATTTTTGTCCCATGCACTCTTAAAAATCTACCGACTACTACAATATAAACAAGAGTTACGATATTAATAATCTTTAACATCATAATTATTAAATTGAATTTTATCGATATACAGTCTGAAAATATATATTTCAATTTACTACTCAGAAATGTTAGTTAGTAAATTATAAATCAGTTTTTTTATTATAATTACTATTTTCTTTTTTAGAAATATAGTGTTCTGTTAACTTGTTAGAATAACAATCAGTACATAAGTATCCTTGGATATTCCATTGCTTCATTGCTTTATATCTAAATAAAGAAATTTGATTGTTACAGATAGAACATTTTGTATCAGTAGACATTTTCTTTCATTATTTTTAGAATTATAAATATAATAATAATTGTATCGTTTAAGTTTATTACTATTATAATGAAAACTTCTTAATTTAATGGACTGTTATCTAATGATGTTTTATTATCTTCATTTTCAATTTAAAGACATAACAAACTTGATTTATCAACTAATACACATAATTAAAATTTGCTCAAACTTGATTATTTATTTAAAAAAATTAATTAAGATCTTATTCGAATCCATGATCAGTTAAATGGGACTTAATGAAAAGATTATTTTTTTAGGAATATTAGGAATAGGTGCAACGGTAGGAGTAATATCATATTATTTATTTGCTGATCTTCCCCCTATACCCGAAAATACAAAATCAATCTATAGACAAGATCTTCCTCCTCCATCGGCAGCACAAGCTAAGACAGAATCAAAAGTAGATCCTGCAACTGTTAAAGCTGATGTAACATTGACAATTCTTGAAGGGGCTTCAGCACAAGGAAGTCCGGACTTTGATCCAGATGAACTAACAGTCAAAAAAGGCAATGTAATTAAAGTAGAAAATGCTGATTCGGTTCCTCATACAGTTACAAATGGTGAAGGACCCAACGATCCAAATTCAGCAAAAACATTTGATACGAGTTTAATAATGGGAGGACAAGCAGCAATTTTGCAAACTGAAGAAGTTGATGCAGGTGAATACGCATATTATTGTACAGTTCATCCCTATATGACAGGTACATTAAAGATTGAGTAACTAATACAATAATCAGACACTTTATTTTTATATGATAAGGCATTTATCGAAATTTTCAAGGTTATACATGTTTTTTTAGATAATTTATCTAGATTTTCTGATAATGATATGCTTTATATGTAATTAATAAGAATATTAGACTATGGTTTTTTTACAGGTTAAAGATCTGAATGTTAGTATCGACGGAAAAAAGATATTAAATGGTTTAAATTTAGAAATTGATAAAAATGAAGTACATGCTATTATGGGCGTTAATGGATCAGGTAAAAGTACCTTTGCAAACGTGCTCTTAGGACATCCAAAATATTCTATTACTTCTGGAGACATTATTGTTAAAGGAAAAAGTATCTTAGAATTATCTACTGACGAAAGAGCTAAACAAGGAATATTTTTAGGATTCCAATATCCCATTGAGATTTCAGGTGTAGGTTATAGCCATTTTCTAAGAAATGCGTATAATACTTTAAATAAATCGTTAACGGAAGATCAAAACGATAGAGAAGTTTTCCTTACCGTTAAAGAATTTCATGAATATGTTAAAAGAAATCTAAATAATGTGGGCTTAGATCAATCATTTCTTGGAAGGTATTTAAATGAAGGATTTTCTGGAGGAGAAAAGAAAAGATCTGAAGTTATGCAAATGTTGGTATTAAGACCAAATATCGCTATATTAGATGAGCCAGACTCAGGTTTAGATATTGATGCAGTAAAAGCAGTTGCTGAGGCAATAAATAAATTGATTAATACAGGAGCTGGAGTTGTTGTAATTACGCACTATGCTAGAATTTTGCGGTATCTTACAAAACTTGATAAAGTTCATGTAATGGCAAAAGGGAAAATTATTAAATCTGGAGGAAAACAATTATCAGAAGAATTAGAAACGAAAGGTTACGGATGGTTAGGTTTAGAAGAGTAAAGTTTTATTGGTATATATTTTAATTTTAAATTTTAAATATATAATACGGTTAGTTCCCTTTTTTTATTATTAATGTCATTTAATAATAATAATAATAATAATAATAATAAATCAGACTTATCTGATAATAATGATAATTCTAGAGAAAAGCAAATTACAACACCAGTAGAAAATGAAATAAAAACAGAAAGTGTAAGAAAAGAAGAGCAGCTTTTCCTAAATTTTTCCTTTTTTAAAGTAGATCCAAAATGGAGATGGCTCAATGAAATAGGAAAAGAAGAAGCAGCTAAAGAATTTGAAAGCTTATTAGAAGTAGCGAATACCAAAATGAAAGTCATTTCATATTCAACAATAGGTCTAAGAAGTGACACAGATTTCATGTTATGGATGATTGCAGATTCTGTTGAGAAAATGCAGATATTAACATCAAAGATTTATTATACTGTACTAGGAAAATATATTGAACCTTCTCAAATCTATCTATCAAGTTCAAGAAAATCAATTTATTCTAATCAAGTAAAGGCGGGTTTTATGACTTATCAAAACCCGTTGAAATATAACATAGTATATCCATTTATAAAATCAAGAGAATGGTATCTTCTCCCTTTTGAAAAAAGGAAAAAAATGATGGAAGAACATATAGAAGTGGGAAGAAAATTTCCAAATATTAGACTAAATACATCGTATTCCTTTGGAATTCATGATCAGGATTTCATGTTAGCTTTTGAAACAGATGATCTGAATGATTTTCAAAACTTAATTATAAAGTTACGTGAAACCAAGGTTAGTAAGTATGTTGTCAAAGATACGCCTATGATTGTCTGTCTCCATAAAAATATTGGGCAAGTTATAAAAAGTTTAGGATGAATGAATATATATGATGATTGCACTTAAAGAATGGGCTATTGTTTGTAAAGCTCTAGAAGAAGGAAAACAGATGTTATTGCTTCGTAAGGGTGGCATTATGGAATATAGAAAAGGATTTGAGGTTAAACATAATGAATTTTTACTTTATCCTACATTTGAACACCAGTCTGTTGAATCAATTAAAGCTGATTATAAAGAAAAACTAAATGAAATAATAGAAGAACAAAATAAATACAACAACAACAACAACAACAAAAAAATAGATAAAGATAATAAGAATTTTAATACCGCAAGTAATAATATTATAAAATTACTTGCAAAAGTAGAAGATGTTATAGAGATTTCAGATAAACTAATACTTTCAGAGTTAAGAGATTATCATATATGGAGTGATGAATATGTTACTATGCGAATGAATTACAATTCAAGTAAACCAATGAATGTTTTATTATTAAGAATTTATAAATTAAGAAAACCATTAATTGTTGATATTAATGATAAATGGGCCGGATGCAAATCATGGATAAATATCGAAACAGATAGAGAGTTTCAGAGTTCTGACAAATTAAAGATGCAGAAGCTAGAGTATGATACGTATGAATCAATAAATACTAACAAAGTAGAGACAGTAAACGAAAAAACTCTAATAGACCCTGTGATAAATGATGATATATTTTATGAATCTGTTAATAACATTAGGAAGGTAATTGGAAAATGAAATATAGAAAATTAGGTAGAAGTGGAATAAAAGTAAGTGAGATTGGATTTGGTGCTTGGGTTTTAGGATTAGACTGGTGGGGAAAAAAGATAAATGATGACGAAGCAATAAAGATGTTAAAAAAGGCATATGATTTAGGAATTAACTTCTTTGAAAGTGCTGATATGTATGGAAAAGGTAAAAGCGAAAAACTAATTGGTCAAGTCTTTAAAGATATGAGAAATGAAATAGTTTATTCTACAAAATGGGGATACGATATGTATGACCATGAGCAAATAGGACATAACGAAATTCCTCAAAAGCATAATCCTGAATTTTTGCGATTTGCATTGGAAAAAAGTATGGAAAGATTACAAACAGATTACATAGATGTTTATAGCTTACATAATCCAAAAATGGATGCAATTAAAAATAATGATTTATTTTATGCATTGGATGGCCTTGTTAAGGAAGGGATTATTAAGAGCCATGGAATAGCACTAGGTCCAGCTATAGGATGGAAAGAAGAAGGGATATACGCAATGAAAAATAGAAATATAACATGTCTACAAACAGTTTATAATATTTTAGAGCAAGACCCAGGACGTTCTTTTTTGAATCTTGTAATTGAAAATTCATTACATCATATAGATAAGGAAAATGTATATGATGTGGGTATAATGGTCAGGGTTCCTGATGCTTCAGGGTTATTAACTGGCAAAGTAACAGAACAAACAATTTTGAATCAAAATGATCATAGAAGTTATAGAAAGAAAGAATGGATAATGGAAGCATTAAAGAAAATAGAGAAAATGAAATCAATTGCAGAATATAAAGATTGGACAATATCACAATTAGCGATTAAATTTATTTTATCTCAAAAACCTATTTCAGTAGTAATGCCTACTATATTAAGTTTAGAAGAATTGGAATTATTTTCAGAAATGTCAGATGGTTTATACCTGAAAGAAGAAGAACTTGAACAAATTAATGAACTATATGAAAATAATTTTTATATCCATCAAAATATTGTTTAAATAGTAAACATTTTTTTCTATCATATTTTTTAAAATATTATTTATAAAATAATTTGATTAATCGAATCCTAAAAACTATACTAATTTATATGATCTTTAACATTTGTATTTACTATTAAAATGTCTAAATCTTTTTAAAGCTAACTATGCGCAAAATTTGATTAATAGATTTATCTATGCTTTTGCATAAAAGCCTGAACGTCGTTCATATATTTGTCCATTTTGCATTGCTTTATTTAAAAAGTTTTTGGCATCATCTTCTGAAAATCTTCCTGTTTGAATAAGTTCATTTATAAAATTTTTTTCTTCTACATCATTTTTATCTTGCCCGGATAAACCATTAAAAACTTCCATAAATAGCTTTAATTTTGATATTTCACTTTGAGGTTTACCATGTAAAACTCCCAGATCTACTCTTCCAGTATTAACATCTACTCCAGCAGTTTCTAGCATAGTTTGAATTAGATATATTGCACGTTCGGCATCCTCTGAATCTACATAATCTTTTAATAATAATTTTGAACGAGCGGTTGCTAATCTGACTAATCCTTCAAGTTGTCTAGGTGTAACAGTAATCATACCCTCTGATTCTACATTTCTCATTTTCATATAATAATCTCTTATCTTATCTATCGCTTCGATAGTTAATTTAGGTTCCATAGTTTTTGAATAAGCAAGATATTTACTAAATAAATCAATATCAATAAGATATTGTCCAGTCTTTTCTGATTCTCTATGTAATTCTAATATGTGACTAGCAATACGATGATCTTTTTCCTTTTCTGGTATATCTCTAATTACATAAATAATATCAAATCTTGTTAATAATGGTATTGGTAAATTAACATTTTCTGTAATATTTTTAAAGGGATCATATTTGCCATACAATGGATTTGCAGCTGCTAATATAGAAGTTCTTGCATTTAATGTAGCAACTATTCCTCCTTTTGCAACAGAACAGGTTTGCTGCTCCATAACCTCATGCAAAGCTGAACGATCTTCTGGTTTTATTTTGTCAAACTCATCTATACAAACTAAACCTTGGTCTCCTAGTACTACTGCACCTGCTTCCAACATCATAATACCAGATTTATCTCTTATTACAGCGGCAGTTAAACCTGCAGCAGTCGAACCTCTTCCCGAAGTATATAATCCCCTCGGAGCAATTTTGGCAGCAAATTTTAACATTTCCGATTTTGCTGTGCCTGGATCGCCTACTAAAAAAACATTAATATCTCCTCTTCTAGCCGATCCATCTTCTAATCTTTTTGTTACTGATCCTACTATTAATAATAAAATTACTTCTTTAATTACTTCATGTCCATATACATGAGGAGCATATGACGAAATTAGAATATCATATGCATCGTTTTTACGTGCTAATGCAAAAATATGTTTCTCATCTTCGTTACTGATTTCCAAACGTTCTATTGTCCTACTATTTTTATCTGCAGTTCTTCCACCAAGATACTCAATATTATTTCCTTCCATTCGTAATCTAAAAAGACTTGTTTTGATTTGTTGTGACAATTGTTCTTGTTCTATTCTTACAATTCCAGTTAATAAGATCCTGTCGCCTGGTCTACATTGATCTACAAGATCTCCTATAATAGTTACTTCTAAATAATGTGGCAAGTGACCAGCAGGAAGATCTTCTGGAAGTTCTTGTAATCTTACCATCTGAAAATCAATGAAAATACTGGTATCAGGATCCATTTCTAGCTCTTTTTCAGAACATTTACCACATCTTAGTGGTTTTTTCAATACTAATCCTTGCAATTGGGCTTCTGTTATTTCACCGCAACTAAGACATCTATAACCAATTTTTTTTGCTAATGGTTTTACTTCAGATGATCTAACAACCATTCCCGAAACTCCAACAAGTTTATTGATTACTTCTGCATTTATTTCACGTAAACTTTTTTGTACTGTATAATTGCCTATTCTGACCTTTATGTTATTTTGAGTCTCATTTGCATAATCTGGATGGATTTCATATAGAACATTAAATATTGCTCTATTAAATGCATCAAACATTTCATCTGGTTCGTTAGTAATTAGTTTTGCCAAGTCGGGCTTAAAAGTATCAAAATCGATGTAGTCAACAACCAGTGAGGTAGAATTGGACGCCATCAAGTTATTAATCCTATCAAAATATTTGTAATTTCCAGTTCGGTCTTTGTAAGCACGTAAGAATTCCTCTAAATCATTAACCAATGCAGATTCCGTTTTTTGAAGTTCACTCATATCTATTTACAGCCCTTTGTTTAAATTCTGAAGAAGACTTATGGATAAAATTGTAAAGTTCTTTCTCTTCAGCCGAAAGTTTCTTTTCTAAATCAACAGATAAGGCAGATGCAGCTGCTAATTTAACAATTTTTTCTATTCGAGAAGTTACAAATGAATTTAGAGAAACCACAATGGATTCTTTTTCTTTATCTTTTAATCTTTTAATAAAATCGTTAGCACGAATGTAAAAATCTAGGTCAATGCCTGAAAGATCATGAGGTTTTGATATTCTTTCTCGATTTAAAGATCTTGAAATATAAATTAGAACATCCGTGTCTTGAACTTCTATGGAATTATTTTCCTCTAAAATTTGGGCTAACCATCTAGGAATTGAACCTATTTCTCCTTCTTTTGCTTCAAGATCAAGTCCATCAATATTAATAGAGAAATTTTTTTTAAAGGCTATTCGTATTTCTTCCATTGAGTATTTAATATAATAAAATTTTTGAATAAAATCCATTTGTTTTTTAAAATGATCATAACGATCAACATCATCATTATTATGAGCTATTATCACTTGGTTCAATCTATTTTATAATATTATTCATTCAAGACTAATAATTCTTATTAACAAAATAAATTTGAGTAATTAGTATAATAAATTATATTATTACCAGCTTCGGGAGAATAAGAGAAAAGAAGATATTAACTACAGAAATTAGGTAATCAAGTCATATGTCTTCAAACACTATAAATACAAAACTTTCGAGTTTAATGTGGGTAGAGAAATATAGACCTAAAAGAATTGAACAGATAGTTAACCAGAAGGATATTATAACTTCACTCGAAAATTTAATAAAAAAACCTGATGAAATTCCACATCTATTATTTACTGGACCAGCAGGTGTGGGTAAGACTACTACAGCATTATGTGTATCCATGGAATTATTAGGAGAAGGATGGAAAAGAGATACTCTTGAACTCAATGCTTCAGATGAAAGAGGAATAAAGATGGTCCGTGAAAGAGTAAAAGAATTTGCAGCTGTAATTAAACTTCCAAGTGGAACCAATAAAAACGGAGAATATTTTAGTAAAGATGAGAAACCTTATAGAATAATAATACTTGATGAAGCAGATGAAATGACATCAGAGGCACAAACTGCTTTAAGAAGAATAATTGAAGATAGTTCTAAGACTACTCGCTTTATTATTATATGTAATTATCTTTCTCAGATTATAGAGCCTATCCAAAGTAGATGTGCAATATTTCACTTCACAAGACTTGAAGAGAATGATGTATTAGAATATTTAAGAATGATTTGTAATCAGGAAAAGGTACATTTTCAGGAAGAAGCATTATCAAAAATTTACAGATATACAGAAGGGGATTTGAGACATTCAATAAACATTCTTCAAACAGCTTCAGGATATGGACAGGTTTCAATTAAAAATGTAACATCTGCAATTGGACTTTCTGGTAAAGCAAAAGTAGGAGAAATAATGCAATTAGCACTATCAGGTAAATTTAATGATGCACGTATAAGACTTTTAGAATTATTATATGCGTATGGATTATCTGATACTGACTTTTTCAAATATGCTTATCAAGAAATTAAAGATTTAGATATAAAGAATATTGATGAAGTTATGTCAATAATGGCTGAATATGATTATAGGCTTTCGGTTGGAGCACATTCCGAAATTCAATTAACTGCATTTCTTGCACAATTATGTAAAATTGGATCTAATATTAAACTAAAAAAATGACCCAAACGTAGAAAGAAATTCTATTACTTTTTTGTAAATAAAAACGGAGGATTATTATGATAATGAAATTTAAAATGAAAAAAAATACAATGATTTCATTTTCTACTGCAGTATGTATTGTTAGTGGTGGAATTGATTCTGTCTGTACTGCGGCTTATTTGAAAAAGCAAAATTATGATCTATACATCATTACTTTTAGATATGGTCAAAGAGCAAGTTTAGAGATTGATTATGCAAAGAAATGTGCTAAATATTTAGATTCAAAACAACACAAAATAGTAGATATATCATTTATGAAAGACATTTACGGTGAAACTAATATTCTTACCGATGACAAACAAAAAATTCCTAAAAATTTTAAGTATAGTATAATAGCTCCTATAAGAAATGCAATTTTCATTACTATAGCTACAGCTTGGGCAATGAATATAGGAGCAAAAATAATTGCCTACGGAGCACACACAGGAGATAATAATTATCCTGATTGTAGACCAGAATTTACAAAATCAATAAGTAAAACTTTGAATCTTGGAGATATTGATGGAATAAGTTCAGGTTTGAGAAAAAAGATTAGTATATGGTCACCAGCTATAGATGGATTAGATAAATCAAAAATAATAAGAATAGGTTATGAAATATTAGGACATAAAATTTTTGAAACATGGAGCTGCTATTCAAATGGTATAGATACAAAAGATGGTAAAAAAATACATTGTGGAATTTGTGAATCGTGTATAAATAGAAGAAGAGCTTTTAGAAAGGTTAGCATAGATGACAAAACAGAATATGCCAATAAGTGAAAAGAAAATACAATTAAGTGAAATATTTACAAGTATAGAAGGAGAAGGAATATTATTTGGAACTAAGACAATGTTTGTTAGAATGGCAGGATGTCATTTAAAGTGTTATTGGTGTGATACTAGTTATGCTTTGGCGATGAATAGTGGAAATGCCTATTCAATCAATGAAGTAAAAAAAATGATAAAAGATCATTTGCAAAATAATACATATAAAATTAATTTTACTGGTGGAGAACCATTAATCCAATACGAGGCAGTAAAGGATTTAGCAAAATTCATTAAGGAAGAATTAGGTTTAAGAACATATATTGAATCTTCTTGTTATGATGTTGATAGATTCAATAAAATTATTTCATATATTGATATCTGCAAGATAGAATTTAAGACAAAGGACTCCCAAGCTGTTGATATTACACATTATAGATATCTATTAAATAACGAAATAGAATGTCTAAAAACTGCAATAGATAATAAAAAAATCACTTTTATAAAAATTGTAGTATCTAATTCTACATCTATTAAAGAATTTAGAGAATTGATAGAAGTTATTTTTAATACTATAAAATGTGATGACTTAGCAGGATTTATAATACAGCCAACTTCTACGATAAATGAACCAACTGTGAATAGATTATTGCAGTTTTATGACCTTGTTTATCCAATATATAACGAAGTTCGTATAATTCCTCAGTTGCACAAAATAATAGGAGCAAGATAATTAAAAGATGACAAATAACAGAGTACAAAAAACTGGAACAATAAATAAAAATAAAATTGAGAAATTAATTAGACAACTTTTGGTCGAATTAGGAGAGAATCCCAATAGAGAAGGATTAATAGGAACACCAAAACGTATTGCTGAAATGTACGAAGAAATTTTCTCTGGATATAAAATGAATTCAGAATTAGATGTTAGTTTTAGCGAAGAAACTAATGCGATAATAGCTAGAGATATACAATTTTATAGCATGTGTGAACACCATATGCTTCCTTTCTATGGAAGAATTCATATCGCTTATGTTCCAAATGGCAAAGTATTTGGATTGTCGAAATTAGTTAGATTAGTAGAGAAATACTCAAGAAGAATGCAGATTCAGGAACGATTAACAACTGAAATAGCAGATGAAGTATCTAAAAGAGAAGTTAGTGGAGTAATTGTTATAGCTGAAGGGGAACATCTTTGCATGAAAATGAGAGGAGTTAGAAATAATAATTCAATAATGACTATAGCATATAGAGGGGTATTTGAAGAAAAAGGGATCAGAGAAAATATTCTTAATTTAATTTATACTAGACAAAATAATATAATTAATTTATAAAATAATAAATTACTTAAAATATTAATCACATTAAAATACAAAGTTTGTTTTTTATTTATATTTACATAATATTTTTATAATGAAAGGCTTATAATGAAGTAAATTTTCTATAGGTAAGAAGAATGGCTGACGCGAACTTTAGGGTCCAGTCTCATAAATTTACTCAAGACAACATTCAAGCTACAT
>DAIPKY010000254.1:0-2267 GCA_036769505.1 Nitrososphaeraceae archaeon | reverse complement strand
AACCGATACAAGATAATGTTGCAGCCAATAAAAACAGGCTTCGATTTGATCGAAGCAAAGTACATAAAGATGAAAGAGCAGCATAAAATACTACATTCAACTACTCTAGATTACAGATGAATTTATCAATAAATAATCTATCTCTTCATACCTTTTCATACTTTATTGAAATGTTATCTCTATCTCTATCTTAATTAAATCTAACTATCATTTTTTATTTTTATCTATGAAAATTAAAAGTTATTGTATTAGTAAAAATAAAAAAGTTAATTCTTGAATTTTTTATAATTATTATCATTCTAATTTTCTTTGTAGTTTGTTACAAAAAAAAACTATTTATGATATTCTATTCTATTTTTCATAAATCTAATAAAAGTCATATATGGTACTACTATTGTTAAATTATGTAACTTATTTAGAATAGGTTAATTTTATTTTAGACTTTCTTGTAAATATAAAAAATAAGGATATAGTAAAAGAGTTATCTATCCTATCTGTCTCCTAAATCATCAATCAAAATGTGTTCTATATTATGTGTTGGAATTAATTCTCTTCTTATTAAAATATTAGAACTTTCATTTTGGTAAAAAGTGATTGTCACATAATCAGCAACTACTTGCACATTTATAGTTTCACAATCCTTCCAAGATTTAATTGCATTGAATTCTTCACTTAATTTTGTAGCTGGCTTATTAGTTGAATTTCGTAAAAAACTGATAATAATGTTTTTGACTTCTGTGCCATGAAATTTTATGAGTTTCTGTCTATTCTTCTCCATAAATCTAAATTATATTACATAAGCAAAAAATGTTTCCAATGGTTTTATATTAGTTAATAAAATAGATCCTCAAATCTATGATTTATCTCTATCTTATCCAATTTTTTATTATCAATAAAGCTCAATTTTTAATAAGATCTTGTTTTATTTACTTTTAGTTTTTGGTATATTTTCTTTTATTATTAAATAGATTAGCGTGATCTGTTAGTTTACCGCCTGACTTGTGGATCTTGTCTACCTCTTTCTGATTGGCAGGATCAATATGATCGTCATTCTCCTCATTGTCTTCCCTTCTTAGACCAACAGTAGTAGTAGTAGGAGGGATTTGAGGACTACTTTTGCTAATTCTAAATTTATTTTTGGTCTCTTCAGACACTTTAATATCTTGTACAACATGTTCTTTCTTTCTGGTAACCTCTTTATTCCAAGTTGCAACATCAGGAGAATCATCTATATCAATTATACCATTAGATGTTTTTGACTCATTTTCTATACCCATAGTAGATATATTATCTTTCCTTGATTTATGTTGTTTCTTGGTTTTTGGATTCATTTTATTGTTTTAAGGAAAAGATGTAATTTAAGTTATTGTTACGTTTAAGTTGCTAAGTTTTCTAATTTATATTGCCTTATTGGATCAAGAATATTTATTTGGTTAAATTTTTATTTAATTTATCAGTATTATGTGAATAATATACAAATCACAAATCCTGGATCTAGAGTTTTATTACCTATTCTCATGTCTCTTAGTTATATTTAGAACATTTTTGAATCGCTGATTATATATATATGCTATAATAATCTCTCTCAATTCATAAGATTAAGGATAAATTATATAGAGTTTCTTGAAGGTATCTACTTAAATTTTCTTTGCAATAGTAATATTTTAGATGTCTGTGTTTTTATTAAATTGATTTTAATATTATAACTGTTAGAGGTTTACAAATTTCTTTTATGGTAAAATAATATATATTTTAATTAATCTAAAGAACTATATTCTATTTGGATCTATTTTATAGAGATTATATTAAATTTTAAAAGAATGAGAACCTCTAACAATTAGCATTAAGATTTAACATTTACTATTAATTAACATTTTATTAGAATTAGATTGTTAAATCTAATCTAAATTTATTTATTGACTATGATAAGAAACATTTAATAAAATTAGAACTAATAAAATTTATTTATAATAAACATATATGTTATTACAGATGGTAAATTAAGAAAAAAATTCCCCTTTAAAATTTATCTATATTGGTAGAGTCATTAGAAAAATTATAACTATTTCTATAATTTACAAAAAAACTAAAATATAAATAAACAATTCCTTATTAATCTTATCATTAAGATAGGAACTCTATTTAGAGACGGGTAGTATTTTAAGGCGATCAATATTCCTTTTTATGAAGAATATCAAATTTTAATAAATTCTCTATCTAATGCTTATAAGAAATAAAGCTTAAATAATTCGAGGTAAAGTATAAGC
>DAIPKY010000005.1:0-49821 GCA_036769505.1 Nitrososphaeraceae archaeon | reverse complement strand
TCTCCTCCATCAATCTCATCATCGCCCATTCCTCCCTTGATATTATCATCATCGTCTCCTCCATTCAACCCGTCATCTCCAGCCCCTCCATCAATATTGTCTTCGCCTTTTCCCCCATCAATCTCATCATCGCCATCATATCCTTGGAGAGTATCGTCGTCGTCTCCAGACATAAGATCATTGCCATCTCCTCCTCTAATCTTATCATTGATTTCTGTTCCTTCTATTGATACATGTACCAATGGTTTTGCTGTAATTTCATTAAGATTAGATCCACTCTCAGCCTTACTACTTTTCTCCTCATCATGATCACTAGATAGAGCCTCATTATCAATGACCTTTTGTGCTGTAATATTTTCTTGACTTGAGAGAACGCTGAGTATCAACAATATGAGTATACTATGACTAATATTCAAGCTTCGAATTTTAACAATGTCTGTATAGTAACATTGATATTTAAAATCTTTTTGTTACTATTTTTCTAATAAAATTTAGTAATAAAGTTTCATTATAATTAAACATAAGATTTAATGATAGAAATATTCTAGTTCATATCGACAAGAGCTAAATATTATATATAGCACTATAATTTTCAAAACCCTTTAGCAGCTAACAAATTATATAAATTAAGATCAACTAACCACTTTTTATAATTGAATTATTACTAGAGGTTTAAACTTCAAAATTTGAGATGTTCAAGAAAAAACTATGACAAAACTCTTACAAGTAAACAATAATTCAATTCACATACCTAATTGATATTTTAATTAGAATTTCTCAAATCTACTATATCAATTACTAATATATTTTGATAATTTATTTCCAAATTCATGACATAAATAAATTAAATAAAAATTTTAATAAAGCCAAAATATAATTAATTTTATTAAACTTTATAGAAAACTCCTATTGACTTTATATATAACCTATAAAAATAAACATAATAATAACATGGTGAAATTCCATTGGTTAATTTAAAAGAACGACAAGATAGTATCATCTAATAAACTTGTTAAAATTATCTATATGTTAACTTACAGTTTTAATTTGTTATAGGATTTACATTTTGATTTCTGATAAGATGAATTTACTATTACTGAGGATAATATTCTATTTCAAATTAAAGCATTAATTGTTAATAATATAATTTATAGGGAATATTGTATTTTTAAATTTCCTCATGGTATTGGATAATTGGAATATTGGATTGCAAATTGACTTTCTCATTAATATTCTTCTTTCTCTTGCAGCTGGTTTTATTATCGGAGCAGAGCGAGAGTCAAGGGGTAAACCGGCAGGAATAAGCACCAACTCTTTAGTTATAGGTGGTGCAATGTTATTTACTTACCTCTCATCTGCGGTCGATCCTAACTCCACTTCGAGAATTGCGGCTCAAATCGTAAGCGGAATAGGATTTTTAGGAGCTGGAATGATTTTGAAAGGAGAAGTAGATAAAAAGATTACCAACTTAACAACAGCTGCTAGTATCTGGTTTTCTGCTGCAATAGGTATGGCTATTGGGTTTAATTATTATATTATTGCTATAGCAGCTATTGTTTTTGCAGTAGTGGTTCCTCGTATTCCTCATATTAGTAAAATAAAGAGTCATATGGAGGATGATTAGATCGATATTTATTTATTTACCCTTTTTTCTTACTCTTTTTTAATAATAAAACCCCATTAGTTAGTTCCGCTCCGTGTGATATTTTTAATTTCCTTATTCTAGAAGGTTAGACGAAAGCTTTACTTTGCCTAGAAGATCGTCTGTTCCATTAGATGTCATATAGCATGCGATAATTGGAGATAATTTTATTTTTAGACAGTGTATTAATTAATGGTCTGCGGTATGTGATAACTCTCCTACTAGATCATTAAACATAATATTCATATGGTCAATTTTGAAATCTTAGGACAATATTTAATATTATAATCATTTATAAAAAAGAATTTTTAAAACAAATAAGATGATAAAAATGTTGAAAGGAGAGATTTTTCATTATAATATCTAGTTTTTGCTTTACTAGATGATCTTATATTAATGACGGTGAGAAGTATCTTTATTCAACTTTCACAATCTATTTAATAGATAACGGTAAAAGCTTATATGCTATACACCTTAATTTACACAAAAACTTTTGCATTCAAATGTTAATGATAAAAAATATAGCCACGATCATGCCAAGAAATTAAAACTAGTCCTTATCATTACTATTTCATTTCTAAGTGTAGAAGTAATTATCGGTATTTTTGCTAATAGTCTTGCCTTGATTGCTAATGCAATTCATATGTTCACAGATGTTGCTGGTATTGGGCTAGCTTTAGTAGCAATAAATTTTTCTTCGAAAAGATCTCCTACCACTCATAAAACGTATGGGTTTTATCGATTAGAGATTCTCACAGCATTAATAAATAGTACAATAATACTAATTTTCTCTTTTTATATTATTTATGAAGCTTATTGGCGTTTATTTGAACAAAATGAGATCAAAGGATTATATGTTTTTGTTATTGCAATTATAGGCTTGATTGTCAATCTCATAGGAATTAAAATACTTCATAGGCATGCAAAAGAAAATATTAATCTTGAAGGAGCCTATCTCGAAGTTTTAAAAGATATGTATGGATCATGTGCAGTCATCGTTGCAGCATTGATAATTATATCTACAAATTTATATATTGTTGATCCAATAACGAGTATTGGCTTATCTCTATTTATATTACCACGAACTTGGTCACTTATGAAAAGAGTTGTAAATATATTAATGGAAGGAGTTCCCTCAAATATTTCGTATGAACAAGTTAAGAAATCAATTTTAGAAATCAAAGGGGTAACTGGAATATTTGATTTACATTTATGGACAATTACATCGGGATTTGATGCCATGACTGCTCACGTAGTTATTTCTGATGTTTCAAAATCACAAATTATTTTAAACGAGATTAATTCTTTATTGGAAAAAAAATTCAATATCACTCATAATACAATTCAAATAGAAACATATCATGAATAGTTACTAAGTTTATGTTTATAAAATTGAATCTAAAATCAAATTTAGGAGTATTTTACTATTAATAAAGAAAAAAAACATAGAATAAATATATAGTTTTTTTCTAGCTAAAAATAATCCAAAAAATATTCTTACTAAATGTTTCTAAAAACAGATATATTTAATGACATTTATTTTATTATGGCATCAATTTCTCTTGGAAAAAATAAAGGTAATGTTTTTTTGTTAAAAAAAGTTTTCTCATATGCTTTTTCGGGTTTTTCAATAGTTTTTCTGGCATACGTTTTGGTTAATATACTAAATAGCTATCCACCTCGAATAATAGGAATCTCACCTTAACAAAAGACTCAATTATATTTCTATATATTTCCACGATTGAATTTAATTATACAGAATTTAAAATTCTAAATAGTCTAGATTTAATTAAATTTTTTTAGAAAATTAAAAGATAGTCTTAATAATTATTGTTTTTCATTTAAAGCTTAGTTCCTTTATCAACTGTTGATTTATAAATATACTGGAGTATTTTCTCGAGGTTTTTATCAATTGGTTTTGTAGTATTTATTGATATGTGTTTTTGTCTTACTGGTTCATAAATCTTCTTCATTTTTAAATATATGGATACATTCGCATCAGAATAATCATCTTTTCTCAACAATAGTCTAGTGATAATCATGTCCTCTGGACAAATACATTCAATAATATGTATTTGGTCATTTGTTAAATTTAGGAATTCCTTTACTTCAGTTCGAGATTTTTCCGTATTAAACGTTCCATCCAATATACAATTAATTCCTGATGAATGCAAATATTTTGCTAATAAAAATAATACATCATAGATTAACGCTCTTTCCCAGGCAGAGTATGTAGGTTTTTCAAATAATTCTTTTCTGACTTTATCTGTAGATAATAAGGTAGCATTTACATGTGGAGATAGTTTACTAGATAAGAATGTCTTTCCAGTTCCTGGAAGTCCACAAATTACAATTATCAAATCTCTAATTAATACTAAATATTTGGTAAAGGCTGTATTAAAGAAAAGAAAAATAGAATTAATATTTTACCTTCTCCTTGCAACTATTGTATGTGTTTTTTCTACATACCACCTAATTTTATCTTTGAATCCAGCCCACCATTCAAAAAATATATCACTCGTTTCAGATTGAAACATTAGAAAGCCATTATATTCTGTTCCCCACGCATGATTGTATTCTCCGATAAGTTCTATCTTGTCAGGTAGACTACTTTTAATATCTTCCCATTCTTGTTTAGCTATATTCTTTTCCTCAGAATCTAAAGGTCTAAATCTATAAAAGACCAAAAATGTGGTTCCGTTAGTCATGTTAATTTATCCAATAATAGATAAATAAATAGATATAGTCAACATTAATCACTATAAATAATACACTATAACTAATCTCTAATTTATTTGAACAAGGTAACTAGTGGTTTGGTCTCTTTAATAGTGTAATGTTGTAGTTCTTTTACATTATTGATGTAAATTTTTTAACAAATTATTACATGCTTATTATTTTTTCAAATCGATCCAATTAAGGAATAATATTGCAATATGATTAAAAAACACAATTTGCATAAATTATATTATTTTCTTGTTCAGCGGAAAGAATAATAATTTTCTATCGATTTAACTATCAAATTTAAAAAAAATAACTACGTTGACAATCTTCTCTTGCGTAAATGAATAATGAATTATAAAACTATTCTTCCTTTATTAATAATAAGCAATTCTAGTGATTAGGTATTAGTAAAGCAAAATTTTGAATACATTAAAATCAGCCAGTGATAATAGATGTTATTTTATTGTTTTAAGAATAATGATATCACATTAAACAATTTTTAAAATGATACAATTTGAAAATCATAAGGTTAAATAAATTTAAAATTAAAGATGAAATATTTGTTCTAAAACACTACAAACCTGAAAACTCATTCTTATAAAGGGGTTAAAACTTTGACTGAAATTTTAAAAATATATATTGATAAAATTATGACCATATGAATATTATGAAATTTCGCTATATCTCAAGAGGAAGTACATATTCAATAATGGTTATGATGACCCTTATGTTAATAGCATCTACCACCAATATAATTTTCTCTCAGTCTCCTACTACTTCCTTAACTTTTGATGATCCATTGATAGGAGTAAAGTTTCAATATACCGATGAATGGATAAAGGAGGGATCCGCTCTTTATGGAGCTAAAACTGAATGTCCCTCTTTACCTTGTATGCGGTTTCCCGTAATATCAATTAGTACTTATCCAATCGTTTCGGAAGATTTTTCGCTCGAAAATTATACTAAAGAGCAAAGTGCCTATCATGATTTAGCAGAAGGATATAAACCGATTGCATTGAATCAAACAATGATTGGAGAGAAAAATGCAACTCAATATATTTATAATACTAAATCACCTTTTTTGATGGAAGAAGCGTCAAGCGATATCATAAATTATGAAATATACTTAACGCAGGGTATCAACCTCTATAAAATATCTTTTACCGCCCTTCTTGACGACCAATTTGACAAAAATCTTAATTCATTCAAGAAGATTAAGAATACTTTTAAAATAGTTAGATAGAATGATAATTTTTATAAATTTAAAACTCTTAAATATTTAAACCAGTTTGCTAAATAAAGACAAATTCTAAAAATATTTGTAAAGATATCTATATCATTTAAATACTCTTATTATTTATATTTCTAAAATAATAATCTACCATTACGAATTCCGCTCCTCCCATCCTCTAAAATTATATTTATTAATTATTAAAAACAATAAATTTTTATATTAAATTTAATGTACAAAACTCGCTGAGGTAGACCATGAATATAGGATCGAAATTGATAATTTTTTTTTAATAGTATCTCTAATTCCATTAATAATATTTGGAATTTTTACTTATACAGAAATGGAACAAACAATCAAATCTGAAATATTGAAGAAACTTGAAATTGTAGCTAAATTGAAAGAAAAAAACTTTCAAGATGTTTTTGAACAGAATAATGAAAAATTAAACTTAGTTTCTAGTAGATATCAACTTAAAGTGGAATTAGATAACTATAACAATAACAATAACAATAATAATAATAATAATAATAAAATTGCCTCACAGAAAATTATGAACCAGATACTTAATTCGATCAAACCTGAAGTTACCAAGTTTGAAGACATTATTATTCTAAACTTATCTGGCAAAGTAGTGGCTTCTACCAATAATACATATCTTGGTACAATCCATACGAATGATACATTTTTTATTGAAGGAAAAAAACACAATAATGTGACGATTTTATATAAAGATAAAAATCAGAAACTTAAATCATATTTAACCGGTCCACTTATCCTTAATAATGATAAATTATTGGGCGTAGTAACTATATTTTATGACTTGGGCGATTTATTATCTATGTTTAAAGTCTTTGAAGAACAAGTAGCCACAGGTGAAATTAATTTGATAAAGAAGAATGCTAATGGTGATGCGCTTATCATTAATCCTTTAAGATTTGATCCAGATGCCTCTTTGAATTTGACAGTAAGTAAAGATCGAGTAGATACTCCTATAGTTCAATCATTATTAAAAATTGAGAAAACTTTTCCAGAAGCAAAAGATTACCGAGGCGTGGATGTCTTGGCTGTAACAAGATATTTAGAAAAATTAGGCTGGGGATTGGTTGTAAAAATGGATAAAGTTGAGGCTTTTGCACCTCTTGAAAATGTAAAATACGTTACCATAATAAGTGGAATTTTGGTAGGAGTAGCTATAATAATCACATCAACATTTCTTGGTAATTCCATCTCTAGACCAATTCAAAAATTAAGAGATATAATGAATGAGGTAGCTAAAGGAAAATTTGATTCCAGGATTGATGTGAAAGGTCCTACAGAGATTGAAGAATTAGCTAAACAACTAGATATAATGAGAGATACCATAGCAAATACAAACACTCATTTAAATGAACTTGTACAGGAAAGGACGGAAAAAATTGAAAAGGTTATATCAACGTTAAAAGAAAAGGAAGAAGCATTAGAAGAGTCTTACAAAAACCTTATTTTAGCTAATCAAAAATTGAGTCTACAAAGTAAAATTCAAAGAGACTTTATAAACATCACTGCTCATGAACTGCGAACTCCAATTGTTCCTATTATTACCCTTACTGAATTACTTTATAATAAAATCGCAAATGAAAATAAGACACAAAAGAATCAATCAAAAGAAAATGAGAAAAAACAAGAATTCCTTCAAGTCATTCTTAGAAATTGTTACAGATTATATCGACTGACGGAAGATATACTTGATGTAACCAAGATAGAAAGTCAAACCCTAAAATTAAATAAAGAAATGGTTCAGTTAAATGAGATAATAGGAAACGTAGTAAATGACTATAAAGAGATAATAAGCAAAAAAAGGTATGGAAGTGATCAAATTAGAATAGTATATGATGAGCCTAGCAAAGACAATAGTCTTGTAAATGCAGATAAAGGCAGACTTATTCAAGTACTTTCCAATCTTCTTGATAACGCTCTTAAATTTACCAAAGAAGGAGATATAGTTATTACTACACAAAAATTAAAAGATAACCAGGAGTTAATGATTAGTATAAAAGATAGTGGAACAGGCATAGATCCTGAAATATTGCCACAGTTATTTAAAAAATTTGCAACTAAATCTGAACAAGGTACTGGATTGGGTCTTTTTATATCCAAGAATATAATAGAAGCTCATGGTGGTACTATGTGGGGAGAGAACAATTCTGAAAGCAATGGATCTACTTTTTATTTTACTTTGCCCACATGGAAATCTGACATAATAGGTGAAGATGGAGAGAGTGAGGATGTAAAATAATGAATATAAAAAAAATTCTTTTAGTAGACAATGAAGTTGATATAACTTATGCATTAACTAATGCATTAGAAAATTATGGATTCAACATAGAAGCCTTTAATGATCCCATCTTAGCATTAAACTCGTACAAGAGCAATTTTTACGATTTAATAATTCTAGATATAAAGATGCCAAAAATGGACGGGTTTGAATTGTATAATAAGATTAAGGAGAAAGATCCACAAGTCAAAATCTGCTTTTTAACAGCCAGCGAATTGTTTTATGAAGAATTCAGAAAAGCACGATTTCTCTTAGTTGAGAAGATCGGAGAAGAATACTTTATTCAAAAACCAATCAAAACTGATGATCTGGTTCAAAAAATCAATGTATTAATGATGAAGAATAAGTAATACAATTCAGAACCTCCAATTTAGATTGAAAGAAAATTATTCTCCTTTCATCAATTTAGTAGATGAAAGTAAAGTTCTATTTTAATCTGATATATAAATATAAATAAGAAATTTTCAAATAGTTGAATCGACAAGTTATCTTGACCTCTTTTGGATACATTAAATATTTTTCCACTTTTTTCTAACTAGATTCTTATATAATTTTTTTATTTAGGAACATAAATCTAAAATAGTAGAACTTTATCTGTGTATGGATCGAAATTATTCTTTTATTGTAGTTTTTAAAAATTTGAAGGATTATAATATTTTATCTATTATTATATTAAATTAATACCAATAGTTGCTTATATTATATTATTATATCCTCCATTTTTTTTTGGAACTTTGCAAGAATTCTTGTTTTTCTTTAGCTAAATTGAGTATATCAGATTTACTTACTAATCCAATTAATTGTGACTGCTTATCTATTATAAATATTCTACTCATTCCTTTTCGAAATAATTCTTTTAAGGCATCATTGACCTCTTTATCCTGGCTCATTACAATTAATTCTGATACTGATATCATCACATCAACAACTTTTTTGTCTTCGATTTCTCCTTCATCTTTTTTAGATATATTATCTGTTGTGATCATACCAATAAGTTGATTATCATTATTTATCACAGGGAATGCACTTTTATAATAAACATTAAAATAATCTTTAATTAATTCAGATAATTTTAAACTGGGTTTAACAGCTATGAAATTTCTATTCATTATCTCCTTTAACTTTATACCTTTAATCCTTATTGATAATTCATTCTGATCTAAATATCTTTGAGCACCGCTATTAATAAACCAGCCAATTATTATTAACCAAAATCCGCTTAAAAATGATCCTCTCACCATAGCAACAAATCCTAAACCGATAATTCCAAAGGATACCCCTATGCCTATTTTTGAAGCTATACTAGTAGCTAGATCAAAATCTTTTTTCCATTTTGTTAATCCTGCTCTTAAAATTCGTCCACCATCTAATGGAAAGGCAGGTATTAGATTGAAACTTCCAATTATCAGATTAACCATGCTACTATACAAAAAAATTCCTTCTATAAAACTAAGATAATTTTCAATATTGTGTTGGATATTACTAATATACGAGACTAGAATAAAAAAAAGCCAAAATAATCCAGATAAAGCGTAACTTGTTAACGGGCCAACTATAGCTATTTTAAATTCCTTTTTAAAATCTTTTGTCTCATCTTTTATATCAGAAATTCCCCCAAAAATAAAAAGAATTATCTGATTGACATGAATCCCATATCGAATTGATAAAAGTGAATGGGATAATTCATGAAGCAATATAGAAACAAATAATATTATTGAACCAATTATTCCCATGGTCCAATATTGTAGATTAGTCAAATTGGGATAATAATGTGGCATGAATCCTGTTGCCAGAGTCCAGGATATAAGAAAAAAAACGATAATAAGCGTAAAATGTAATTTAATAGGTATTTTTTTTATTGTACAAATTTGTAAAGACATATAGAGATAGTTAGCAAAAATATCATTTAAAGCTTATAATTATTATTTTGCTTGATAAAATGACATCATAAAATCTCATCTTACTCACTTTGCTATTTTATCATTACATCATTTAATTTATCATAAACTGGAAAATAAATTATTAAAGATATGATTATTCACAATTTAATAAGCCAATTTAATAAGCCATGTTGAATGATTCAAATTATAAATCTATTACTTAAAATCAATTCTATGATGATGATAAGGTATATGGTTGATTTTGTTTTCTTCGAATTAAACGAAAGAGTCTCAGTTTTAGAGCAAGATAAAAGGAGTAGAACGAATATTTTAGTAACATTATTAATATAAGCATTTTATAAGTTATAAGCATTTAGAATAAAACTTTCACAAAAAAAGTAACTATCAAATTTCTATAGGTTAGAATTTATTTTAAATGATTAATAGAAAAATTTATTTTATCATTTGAAAATAATAAGTTATTATAAATAAAGGCCTGGTCTATTTTCAGTAATGAAAATAACAGGAATTTTTATTTCCAGTATAATAATGACAACAATAATGTTTTTCTTAATAAATATAGCAGATCCAAATAATAAGACCTTTGCGATCGATTCTACCTCTACTTCATTTTTAACATATAACAACTCAAAACTTAAATTTTCTATACAATACCCTTCGACGTGGGTTCTTACTGAGAATAAATTACATCAAGAATTAGAGAATATTTCCAGTACTATAGAGATTAAAACACCTTTTGAAGGTTCTCAAGATCTACTGCAAGAAGAATTTCTTATTAGCATAAACAAATTACAAGAGAATATAACATTCGATGACTATGTTGATAATGCTCTAGAAGAATTCAAAAATGAATATAGAGATTTTCAACTAATTTCAAATAATTCAACAATGATTGATAACCATAATGGGCGAAAACTATCGTACTCATACTTAGCGGGAGTAGACCCAGCAAGTATCAAATTAATAATGGAGCATAATATAATTCCAAATGGCAACAATGTTTATGTTCTTTCATTTGGCACTCCTCCTGATAAATACTATGAATATCTGAGTATAATTCATAAAATGATAAACTCATTTAAAATTTTGGAATAATATTCTATATATTAAAACAAGAAGAACCTTGTTTATCTATTTTTTAGTTTCAAATTTATAATTTTTCCTTTACTTTTCTATTTTCCTTTTTTTTCACTTTCATCTATTTCATTTTGTTCTTTTTCTCTAAATGGTAATAGGGCTTTCCACATATTGTCTATCCAATATTTACTCATTCGTTCGGTTATCTCTGTTGATTCGCGATAAAGATTATTCATCTTTTCTATGCGTACTGCTAATTCTTTATAGAGACTGCCCATTTCCTTTGTTATCTCTGCTGATTCACGATAAACTTGGTTCATTCTTTGTGTATCTTGGATAAATTGGTTGTATATTGAAAGAAAATTTGAAACATATTTTTGCCAGAAAAGTATTCCAAGTCCAAAAGGATCGCTTTTATTAAAATTGTCTTTCTTGTCTAAGTTAGAAGAATCATCCATAGCTATATACTTTCGTTTTGTTCTTTTATTCTTTCTGTAAAATCTTAATTTTATTCTTTAAGATTATATTGAAATAAGTATCATGAAAATTATAGTGGTCTTTCCATTTTATCCAGTTCAAATTTCAAAATTAGAGAGTATCTTTGTATTTGGAATAAATATAACTATTATCAACTTTGATGTTCACAAATTTTTATTGTAGGAATTCGATTTAGCTTATGAAAATTGCTTCTGTTATTTTTTCCAAAGTAATTTTTACTCTGTTATTAGCTAGGATTCAATACACTATTAATTGGTTCAATATCTCATCGATTTTTTACTTTATTGCATTAGATTTTAATTTGAATGTAAATACACTCGGATTAATTACTAGCAGTTTTCTCATTGGCGTAGGATTATTCCAAGTTCCTGCTGGAATTTTAGTCGCAAAGTACGGTCCTAAACGACTCAGTATAATTGGAATATTATTATCTTCAAGTATGGCCCTAATTTCGGGATTTTCCCAAGACGCAATACAAATTGCAATTTCAAGATTTGTAGTGGGTGCTGGAATGGCTTTTTTTTTCGGATCAAGTGTTACACTTATTTCAAACCAGTTAGGCAAGGGAAACGAGGGTTTAGGTATCGGTTTATTAAATTCAGGTCATGCCATTGGAGCACTTTTGGGAATTTTTGGTTGGGTGGCACTTACTGAAATCATAGGCTGGCGACTGTCAATTATCATTGGAGGAATACTTGGTTTAGCAATCGTATTAATTATGAGAATAGGGTTATTAAAAGAAGGTAATAAAAAAGAATTCAAAATTAAATCGAGCGAATTAAAGGATGTACTATTAAATAAATCTCTGATAATTCTTGGTATTACTTTATTAGGTTATCAAACTGGAGCCAGTTTAACATTAACTTTTATTGTTTTATTTCTAATTGAAGAGATACACATCAATCCAATTATTGCTGGCCTTCTCGGAAGTTTAAGTCTAATAATTGGAATAATCATATCACCAATTTCAGGCAAAATATATGACAAATTCAAGAATGCAAAGAAATTTTTGTTTATTTCAGCAATGTTATCTGCTTTAAGTATTATGCTAATTTCAACCAATTCTATATTTATCATAACAATATCACTAATTACCTCTGGAATATTCTTATCCGTTGGGTTTGTGGTCATATATGCTAGAGCAAGAGAATCAAAAAATATTATTTCCGAATATCATACTCTTTCAGTAGGTTATGTTAACGGTATATCGTTATTTGGTTCCTTTTGGATCCCGCTTATATTTTCATTTACTGTGAGCGAATTTAGTTATATGACAGCATGGTTGTGTGCGGGAATTACTATAATAATACTATCTCTTCCAATTTTAAAGCTAGATTCTGAAAAAGTAGAGATAAATAAGTAACTGCTATAGAAGAAATGACAAAAAACAAAGAGAATTTCGTAATACCTAATTTTCATTATAACATACAAATGACATATGACAATATAATAATAAATCCTTTCTTGATATAATGATATTTTTGTATTGGACTAGAATTTTTTCTTAATATTAATATTAGATAGAATATAACGAACAAGAGATTAGAAAATGAATTAGTCGGATATCCTTATGGAATGATGATTGTTTTTTACAATAGGATTAAAGGTCTATATTTACTATATATAATTGGATTCACTTAAAGAATTCATAGGAATATTTATGGAAGGTCATCATCATATCTATCATAATGATCAGGGTGATTTATTCCATTTAATTTAATAAATTTTAGTAGGTCTGTAGGATCTTCTATCCCATAATACTTTTTCATGTTTTCTAATGTAGCATCATCATAAATCTTTATTTTTGAATTTTTATTTTTACTCTGATCACCTACCATGTTATTTATTCGAACTCATAATACTTAACTTTTGTTTAATATTTTAATTACAAGATAATTTACTTGGCCCTTTAATTTTCTTCATCTTAATTTTTCTTTATCAAATAATAATATTATTTCATATATACCATTTCTTTTCTTTTTTTTATCTTATGCCTATTTTATTTCATTTATCTATTTACACATTTTATATTTTTATAATATGATTTAGATATTTTACATCTAATAAAATAAAAACCAAAAATAGATTTATAACCTTTTGATGAATCAAGAAATCTATTTTTTTGATATATTTAACTTGTGCTTGTTATTATATATTATTTTATCTTCAAACAAGTCTTTAATAGCATATAACAAAATTAATTTGGAATCCTAGTTAATTATTACCTTTCATTTGCTTCAGATATTTGTCCTCGTAATTCCCCCTCTGGGTAATCTTTAGTTTGGACATTTACATATGTTTCACCATTTTGCATTGCTATTAGCAGATCAGCAATTGTTTTATCCTTGAATGGACCTGTAAAATCTGCAACGTCCACATTTCCACTAGCAGAGAAGGAGCTAGAACTCTGTGTTGTAGAAGTAACCCCAGTAATCGTTGGTATATTACCAATTAAATTTACATCATTATCTTCTGATTCAATTAGTGTAACTATAGCATCACCATTTGTTCCAATTGCACCATTATTAATCTGGACAGAAGTTATTTTACCTGCATTTAATACATTTATTTGATAATAAAGTGAATTTTTACTTAGTTCAAAATTAACTATTCCTGTTCCATCAGTTTTAACAGGAGGTATTACTTCCTTCCCCGAAAGTGTTGCTGTAAAATCAGTATTTTCTTGAGCATATACTGACTCATAATTACCTATACCATATAAGAGAAGAACCCAAGACAAAATAAGAATGCTCCCAATCATAAAAATTCTTATTCCTATCATTTTTTTTACCATTAATTTAGTTTTATTGAAGTATTATAAAAAATTTTAAAGAATTGTTAGAGACGAGATTAATGACTCTTACTCAAAATAACATAAGTTATAGATAAAAAAATAAGATTATTAGAAGTTAATTAGGCATCTGATAAATTTGAAAATTGTTTGATATTGTTTTGTTATAGTTTCCCCGCTTCTTTTAGACGAGAGATCATTCTAGCCTCACCTTCTTTAAATCGTCTCTTGTCATCTTCTGTTTCTAATAAGAGCTGGGGAACTTCCATAGATTTTCCATATTTATCTATCGAAACTGTGGTCACATATGCTCTTCCTGCATGGACTCGTATATTATAATCAAGGTCTTCAGCAAAAATATTGACTTCAATCTCCATAGAAGAACGTTTAACATAATTTAATCTTGCTTCAAGAATCAGAGAATTGCCAATAAATATTGGTTTAATAAAAGTCATCCTGTCAATACTAGCGGTAACAACATTTGATTGATTAGCATGTCTTTTAGCAACTATACCTGCTATCAGATCTACATGTTTTAATATAATACCTCCAAATACATTTCCTTTTGGATTCGCATCTGATGGTAACATCATGAGTGTTGTTTCTGCTTTTGATTCATTTGCGGTTTTTTTTAGATTTTTAATTGGATTTTGCAAATAGATACCTTCATGTGCTCATATTATAAATATATTAAGTTCATCTATTACATATTGTTTATTTATTAATCAAATTATAATTTATCGATCATAAAAAATAATAATAATAATAATAATAATAATGAGAACCTATTGAAATTCGTAATAATTCAAATCTAAAGGTGGGTTGAAAGAAATCTTTTATCTTTTTACATTATATAATTTCTTTCAACTTTTAAATAACACATAATTATTCAACATTCGATAAGTGTTATATCAATTGAATGCATTAGATAAAAGTACAAGAAAACAAACATCGTGGTGTCTAGATTGTGATAAAGTTTTTGATACCAAAGTAGATACTGAGATTCACAAAGAAAATTTAAATCATAGACTCAAAATTACAGAATTCTGGACGATATCACGATAATAACTAATAAAATAAAAATTAACTTATCCCTATTATTTTATATATATATATAAATTTAAATAAATTATAAATTAATTCTTCCTAATACCGCTAAAGTCAGCACCAAGAATTTCCTGCCTACAGATTTTAAGTATATAATGAGTTACTTCTTTGATATTATCAATCATGTTAGCTAGTATTCTCACTACTATTCCAGAATCATTAGGTAATATTGAACACCTTGCTATTACTTTATCATAATTAATAACCTCTTCACTGATTTTTTCATTTAGAATGTTTACATACCTAGATGGAACTAATAAGTACATATTTGAGAACATATTAAATGCTTCTAGAAGGCCAAATCTTTTTAATGGATTTTTTTTTGGTTCTAATAATGCGGTATCAACAAACTTTAATGATCCATTCTGGCTTTTGGCTATAGTCTTTAAATAACATACATCATAGTCAAAATATTCACCCATGGCCATTCGACCAGGAACTATAGTTTCAGAATATATCAAGGTTGCATCATCATTTACATTAAGATTCACAGCTTGATAAAATCGTGAGTTTCTATAAGGTATTATTTGATCAGGAACATATTCAAAATAGCAATTACTATCTAATGATATATTCAAGATTTGGGTAGCAAAATTTTTATCCATTTTGTAGAGCCTAGTAGCTCCTTGCGTAGTTATATGAGATATTGCATTTTTAGCTAATTTTATATCAATTCTATATCTATCTCCTTGTAGTACTCCTCCTGATGGGGAAATAATATATATATAGGCCATAGAAGGAAGGCTTTCTTCAAGATACAGAGCTCTTTGAGTAAATAAAGGTACTTTTGAATATTGTTGCTTGATAACTGTTTTATTTATCTTATCATTTTTTTCGAGTAGTAAAAAAAGAGCCCCTAATTTTCCTGCTTTTCCTACACTTAGTTGACTAAGATCTGATTCGTAAGATAATACTTCTTGAGGGATATCGTCTGGAATAAAATATTCTAGTTCATTCAAGTTAGTTATTCAGTTTTTTGTTGATTTTTGGTGGTAAATCAAATAACACATCTTTTACGATATTATCTGCTACTTCTTTAATTCCCTCACCAGTTTTACAGTTTACAAAAACAAAAGGTTTATCTTTTCTAATTAATTTGGCATCTCGTTCCATTATCTTGAGGTCTGCTCCCACATGTGGTGCTAGATCAATTTTATTAATTATCAATAGATCACAGGTTTCTATGCCAAGACCACGTTTTCGTGGATATTTATCTCCTCCAGCCACATCAATAATATAGATGAAATAATCTGCTAATGCAGGGCTAAATGTGGTTGTAATATTGTCTCCACCACTTTCAATAATTATTAAATCTAACTCTTCATTATGAGCAGATTCGATATCTTCAACAACAGAGAGATTCATAGAAGGATCTTCTCTTACCGCAGTATGTGGACATCCACCTGTAGCTAATCCAATTACAAGACTTTCAGGCATAAGTCCTCTTTCTGATGCTAAATTCCTTCTCATTCTATCAGCATCTTCTTTTGATACTACATCATTGGAAATAATAGCAGATCTATATCCTATTTGACTTAATAATGGAACAAATTGTTCTATCAACATTGTCTTACCAGAACCTACTGGACCACCAATACCAACTCTAGAAATTCTTTTAAATGTCATCTCAAAATAATGAATGATATTTTATGTAATAAACATTTTTGAATCCATTCTTTCATGTTTCATTTGAATAAGATCGATACTCGGACTAAATTGCCATAAATGGGAGAAATGTCTCTTTATATTGTTGTTTATAACAGTTGTCATAATCGATTTTAGTTCATGAATAACCTGTTGTCCTTCTATATGTTGTAAAATTCCAAGTCTAAGTGCAGCACCGGTGATACTAACTGTAAACCCATATAATAAAATGAGACATGCGCGTTCTTTTTTAATATTTAAACCATTTGATGCGAGTGCTAGTGCAACCGGATATATACCATTTGCAGCCTTATTCTTTATTAACTTAGAATATGAAGAAATTAAATTATTCTCTGGAACAAAGCTCAATAAACAATTCAAAAGTTGTCTTCCTGACCTCGTTGAAGCCTCGCGAATCTCTTTTATTAATTTCATTGAAAACAGAATATGATCTATTTCTATTATTTTAGAAATATTTTCTTCTTTAGCAAAGTCATATGCATTAGAAAGGGCAGCACAATCAGCAGGTCCTATTTGATATACTAAACAAACTGTGATAAATTCAATTATGTCTTGCTTAGTTTTGATTTTTCCATCATAAAATAATGTTTCTAAACCACTTGACGTAGTATACATTCCAGTAGGGAAGAATGAATCTCCAAGCTGAAGCATACTAATTTCATTTAGCAATGAAAATGAATCTACAGAAGGTGAAGCATCATCAGCATGGTGATTCATATTACTGTTATTATCTCTGCCTATTTTATTACTAAATCTAGTGCTCATGGATATTTGATCCCTCATCTGGCTCAAAGATCATATTCTCACTCCGAATATCCAGAAATTGATTAAATGGTGAAAACATCTTATTTAGCATTTCCAGTTCTGTTTCAGCTTGCAATGGAAAAATTACTTGATTTTTTGTTACCTTTATAGGTCTATGTAAATTACCAAGGCTATGTCCAATCTTAATTGAGAGTAGAAAAATATTTTCTTCATTTTCATAACTTTTTTTTAAGGTAATTATAACTACAGATTCTGGTTCAAGGCTTAGCAATATCATTTTGTTATCATCCATATAAATTACATCATTATTTCTTAAATTTGGATTATGTTCGAACATAAAAGCAACATCAGTTTTCTTATCTGTACTTTTTCTCATTCTTAATTTTCCTGATTCTATTCTAGTTATCCCTATTTTTTCGCAAAGATTATTTTTTAACATCTCCTCATATTTTTTCCTAAGATTAGAATTTTGATTAATATTACCTAAAATTTGATTAACGATTATCATATTACTTTGATTTCTCTCCATCACTTTTTTTAAGATTGCTTGTATAAATGGATTTTGAGTTTCTTAAATCATTAACTTTATCTATCATTTCTGTAAGTTTTTTTGTATAATCTGTATATCCATAATGTTCAAAATGAGATTTAGTTACCATAGCAAAGATAAATCCAGAACTGGTAAAAAGTAATTTAGATCCTATTTCAAATTTTTTTGCTATTACACATTTGGTTACACGATGTAAAGTATAATCAAGATTAAGATGAGATCTAGGATCAATAAATCCTGACATTTGTTTTATTTTACCTCCTTGGGCTATTATATGTCTAATTTCTTTAGGTCTTTTGATAATCAAGTTTTCCTCTACATTGTTTTCTTCAACACAATGACGAATCTGCATATTCCATCGTTATCTCTTTATTTCCGATACGCTTTGCTGACTAAGATCTTCTGCAGCAAGATTTCTATCTATTCTTAAAACTGATTTTGAAATTTCTCCAGCAGCCTCAAGAGCCATTAACTTAACCAATAGAGGATCGAGGATTCCCTTTTCAAACATGTTTACTAGCTCTCCTGAGTCAATATCTATTCCAATGTTTGGCTTTGATGCTTTTGCTGCCATTACTTTTTCCAAACCATTGAATCCAGCATTAGTGAGGATTTGTCGCATTATACTTTCCAGTGCTGATGCTACAACGTCCAGCCCTACTTGTTCTAATCCTTTTAATCGTAGACTCTTTAACTTTTCAATTACATGTATTTCTGCTGCTCCTCCACCCGCAACTATTCCTCTATTCAGGGCAGCTTCAGAAGCATTGACACCATCTATAACAGACCTCCATCTTTCAAGAGAAGTTTCCTTAGTTGTTCCAGAGACTATGATTGTAACTATATTCTTGCCAGAGCCATTTTCAATATAGATAAGTCCAGTATCTTCATCTTCGTATATAGAGTCAGCATCGCCGAGAATGCCATTATTTTTAAGATCTTCTATCATCCTCACAGGTTTTGCACCAGTATATCTAGATAAAAATTCTATTTCATCAGAAGATATTCTTGTTGCAAAGATATTTTTGGCAACTAAGAGATTCTCTATAACTTCATCCACCTCGGGAGAAGCTATTAGAAGAGTATTAGCACCAGTAATCATAATTTCATTTACAATTTTTTTAGATTTTAGTAATCGATCATTTTCCATATTCAAGATTTCTTCATAACGATTATTTTCTTTCAACCAAGATTCTTTTACAGGTTTTAAATCAAGTTTTACTATCATTATTTTAGGCTTTAGTATTCGCATAGGCATTTCTTGATCCATACGTTTTCTTTCCAAAACAATACCGTTGAAAACAGCATCCGAAATGTTAATTTTTCTAATTACTTTAATAGATTTATCAAAATCAAATAAATTATTATATATTGAATTATTTCCTACTGTTCTAATTGATTTCATTACTAACTCTGATAAGGTAAGACCATCTAATTTTGAAGATAAAGAGGTTTTTATAATTTGCTCCAATTCTTTATTTTCGAGAGATATTTTTTTGGCATCTTTCTCTAAAATTTTACATGCGTGTTTTACGCCATTTTCTATACCTTCAACTACTTTCGTAGGATGAACTCCAAGTTCTTTAATAAGCCTCTTACCTTCTTTTATCATTTCTGAGGCCATCACAACTGCGGTTGTGGTCCCATCACCTACTAATTGTTCCTGCCTTTCTGCTATTTCTACTATCATTCGTGCAACGGGATGAATTGCCTTTAAAGAGAGAAGAATTGTTACACCATCGTTTGAGACGTGTCTATTCATCGCTTGATCTATTAAAAGTTTATCCAAACCTTTTGGCCCTAACGTGGTCCTTACTGTATCTGCAACTGCCATTACTGCTTGAGAATTAGATTCTAGAGCATTAAATTCTACATTTTCAGCGATAGGTCTCCAAACTCCATGATTAAGACTAGACATAAGATATAATCTTTAGAAGGAGTATATATCTAAATAATAAAAAAACAAACAAAAAAATGAGATATTTTTTTTCTTATCCTATGCCATAAAGTATCTTTGTGCTAACGCGAGTTCCTTTGCAGGATCCACAGTTGCAATTTTTCCATCTAGTTTAACTTCATATGTCTCGGGATCGATGCTAATTTCAGGGGTCTTATTATTCCATACCATGTCATTTTTTCCAATATTTCTGCAATTATGCACAGGAAAGAGCGTCTTCTCCAATCCAAGTTGTTCACCTACGTCAAGATCGACTGCTGCTTTAGATGTAAAAGTCAATGATGTTCGTTTTACTGCTTTGCCTAATGCTCCAAACATAGGTCGATAGTAAACAGGTTCTGGAGTTGGTATGGAGGCGTTAGGGTCTCCCATTATCGACCAAGCGATAAAACCTCCTTTAAATATCATTTTTGGCTTTGCTCCAAAGAATGCTGTAGGATACATTACGAGATCCGCATATTTGCCGACCTCAAGCGAACCTAGTGCATCTGCTGCTCCATGCGTAATTGCACAGTTGATAGTAGTTTTGGCAATATACCTTTTTGCTCTGATATTATCATTGTCTCCTGTTTCTTCTGCTAGTTTTCCTTTCATCTTCTTCATTTTATCGGCTGTTTGCCATGCCCTAATAACTACTTCACCTATTCTACCCATAGCTTGACTATCAGAAGAGTACATACTTAACACCCCTTCGTCATGTAAAACATCTTCCGCAGCAATTGTTTCTGCTCGAATCCTAGATTCCGCAAAGGCAACATCTTCAGGTACTGCAGGATTTAAGTGATGACAGAACATTAACATATCTAAATGCTCATCTACCGTGTTCACAGTATATGGTCTAGTTGGATTAGTAGATGAAGGTAGAGCAAATTCTTCTCCTGCTATTTTCATAATATCAGGTGCATGTCCTCCACCTGCTCCTTCTGTATGATATGTATGTACTGTTCTTCCATCTATTGCATTTATCGTATCTTCAACATATCCACATTCATTGATTGAATCAGTATGAATTGCTAACTGTGTATCAGTGGCATCTACAGCACGAAGTGATGCATCAAGAACAGCATTAGTAGTACCCCAATCCTCGTGATCTTTTAGTCCACAGGCTCCCGCTTCGATTTGCTCTAATTGGGTAGCAAGTGATGGATGAGAATCATTACCTTTACCAAGAAATCCCCAATTTACTGGAATATCTTCTACTGCTTCCATCATTCTGCTAATATTATATACACCAGGTGTACAAGTTGTTGCAGCTGTCCCATCAGCTGGTCCAGTACCGCCACCGATCATACTAGTAATGCCATTACTAATTGCATCTACATATTGTTGTGGAGATATCATATGAACATGGGTATCCCAATGTCCTGGGGTACATATTGTATGCTCTCCCGCAGTAGCTTCGGTACAGGCAGAAACTATCATGTTTGAAGTTACATTGTCCATTACCAACGGATTTCCTGCTTTGCCGATTCCTGCAATTTTACCATCCTTTATACCAATATCTCCTTTAACTATTCCAACGATCGGATCAAGAACAACAGCATTCGTAATTACATAATCAAGTGCACCATTAGCATTTGTAACTCCTGATGCTTGAGCAAGTCCATCTCTAATTGTTTTACCTCCACCAAATACACATTCATCACCTGGAGAAATCAGATCTTTTTCAACTTCGATAATAATATCAGTATCACCAAGCCTGATTTTATCTCCTTGAGAGGCTCCGAAAAGATCAGTGTACTGTTTTCTAGTTAATTTTAAAACCATACTTTTCTTATCATCTCCTAAGAACTACATCCCTTGAACCCAAGTTTTTTTGCTTTTTCAAGGGCTGCCTGTTTAGCAATTGTCGATTTAAGTCCTCCCATAGTAAGACCATTGAATCCATAAACGATTCTTTTTCCTCCGAGTTCACAAAGTTCTACTTCCCGAGAATCTCCTGGTTCAAATCGTATAGAAGTTCCAGCAGGAATATTTAATCTATATCCAAATGCTTGCTCTCTTGGAAAATCTAAAGCTTTGTTTACTTCAAAAAAGTGAGTATGTGATCCTACTTGACATGGTCTATCACCGGTATTATTTACAGTTATACTTACCGTTTTTTTGTTACCATTACAAATAACTGGATCAGAAGATAAAATATATTCTCCGGGTATCACTTTATGAGAAACCTCCTTCGTTTTTTAAATTTTTTTTAATAATTTTATTCATTTTTATTCTTCTCTCATTGAATTGGATCATGAACTGTAACTAATTTTGTTCCATCTGGAAAAGTCGCTTCTACTTGAACGGTATGTATCAACTCTGGTATTCCGTCCATAACATCCTCCCTAGATAAAACCTCTCTAGCTGATTTCATTAACTCTGCTACACTTTTTCCCTCTCTAGCCCCTTCAACAACAAAATTTGCTATGTATGCTACGGATTCAGGATGATTAAGTTTAATTCCCTTTTTTTTTCTACCTTCAGCAATTTGTGCGGCAGTCCAAATCATCATCTTATCAATTTCACGTGGAACTAACATCAAATTTCCAATTCACCTGAAATAATAGTGGATTTGGATTATTTTAAATTTCAAATAATTAAATTATATAAATGGATATATACAAATTTAGGTAATTAGCCGACATCGGCAAATCACTCTATTAATGAAATTTGTACAGGTAAAATAGATTTCATCCAATATGACATTTTATGAAATTCACCGTTTTTTTTACTAGGGAGAATGTATTCATATTCATTATTTTTTGTAATAATTGTCATATAGTTTTTTGTAATAAAAGAACCGAGCATATTTCGGACTATTGAATTTGATCCTCTTTTTATAACAATTTTTAATATATCATTATAATTAATAATACAATCTAAATTTTGGTCATGTAAAATTTTTTCTATTTGTAGTTTTGCTGAATCCTTGATCTTGGCTTTTTGTTTTTTCTTGGACAAAATCATATACGGAAATGGGCCAAGTCCTGCAACAAAACCTATTTCAAATATTCTGTTGATTATTTTTTTTCTTGTTATAATAACGCGTTTAGTAGTAAAATCAATTACAGAATTATATTTTAATCCTCCTTGTTTTTCTGAATTTAATCTAACCAAAAGTTCTTCATAATTATGTTTGTTACACCATTCTATGAAATATACCAAATTTTCAACAATATTTTCATTATCTTTTTTATTGTGATTTAAAAATTCTAAGAATTCCTTAAAATCATCAAACTCCATTTTAAAAAAATAAATGGGATTTTTAGAATAAGAACTTATGGTCTTGCCCATCCTATTCCAGCTGGAATATTGGTAAATCCCGAAATCCCAAGTAAGAAAATCCATGCCGTAAACACAAATGGCCCTGTTAATGCAGGTAAGCCCCACGTTCCAAAAAATCGTTGGAAGGCAGGCATTACAAAACTGCATGATATTACAGCAAATATTGCAATCACAAAGGCTTGAGGGGTTAATGGTATGAAGCTTGTTAATGCAATCATTACCAGCACTTGATTAAAACCATGTAATCCTGCTCTCGTTTCCGCTGTGGGAAGTTTGGTAAAGATGGCCATTGCTACACCTAATGCAGATCCAATAAGAGCCATTAGGCCTCCTAAATAAAGTGGTGAAAATTCATTCCATTGAGCTGTATAAGCATTAGTCCACCATGGCCTACCTTGACCAGTTATAATAGGTGCTAGCTCAAATGCTAAAGTGAGACCAACCACCCAAAAGACGCCAGTTTTCCAATTCTCCACAAATGTTACCTGAGATACACCTTTCAAAGTAGCTTTAATGAACTCTACAGGAGTCCATTTAAAAGTAGATTCATTAATTTGTGATGGGTTTCCACTACCCTTAATCAATTCTTCCGTCTCTGGGGGCATTGGCTCGGGCCATATATCATGCCCAAATCTCTTTGTGGCATACATAAACACCCAAGTGGTAAATATAAATGAAGAAGTAAAGCCTGGTATTGCCCATGATGCTTGTAATCCATTAAGTATAAACATATCACCCATGAGATGTGCCATTGCCATCCAGACTACCGCAGTTACAGCAGCGCCAAATATTGATGTGAAAAATGTTGCTTTGTTAGATTTTACAAAAGGACCTGACCAGAAAGCCATTCCAGTTAGTATAGAGTTATATCCAAACAATCCAAATGCCACTAGTCCGTAGGGGGCACCAAGAAGAATAGCCACTCCTGCTCCGATTAATCCAGATATAACCATCATTATACCGGCGCTTCGGGAGGCTAGAAATACTCCTGCGAGTATTAGGATTCCAGTAATAGGAGAGCTAAACAATGGAACCTCTGAAATTCCATTAAAAAGAATATAGAAAAAGTCTAAAATAGCGTTGTTAGACACAAAATCTGGTACTACCATGATAATTGAAATTCATAGGGTATTCTTTATTAATTTGTAAATCAAATATCTTTATTAAGTCAAAAATTTTCTTGTTCATATATTACTTTTTCTATTGAAAGTTTTTGACTGCTGGCTAATACAAGTCGGTTTTTAAGAATATGAAAGAAAAATTACATTATATCCAATTTGAACAAAATTTATGAATTATTAAATTAATATTATTGTCGTATTGAAAAATATTAAAGAAAGTTCAAAATCACATCTAAGAAGAATTAGTATGTCATTGCCTAATACATTACTAGATCAATTTGATAAATCAATGAGAAATGCAGGATTTGCAGATAGATCTAAAGCTATTCAATCATCCCTTTATGAATTCATTTACAATAATGAATGGAAAGAAAAGGAACTTGATAATAGTAATGGAGCTGGTGTTTTAGTAATTTTATACGATAACCATCTCTTCGGAACTGACACTGGCTCAATACAAAATCAACACGAATATACAGACATAATAGTTTCAACTACACATTTACATCTTGATCAACATAATTGTCTAGAAACAATAATGCTTAGAGGAAAAATTAAAAGAATAAAGATTTTCATGAAATTTATTTCTGAAAGTAGAGGAATTAAAAGTCTTAAAATGCATTACGTTGGAATACCAAAAGATGAAAGATAATAATTTAGGTTGAATGTTGAATTAATTTAGATGATAAATAATTTGAACGTGAAATAGAAAAAAGTATTACTAATTATAAAACATTTAATACTATTATAAGAAATTCATTTTACGAAATTCATATCAGATAAGATTAAAACAATTTCTCTTGATTTACTAAGTATTGTTTTTTTTATTTCTTTTACAAGTTCGCATGCTCAAAATACCACTCAAGAGACAGATAAACTAAATGTAGTAACTTCAGTTGCTCCAATAACAAATATAGTTCAAAATATAGGCGGTGATAAAATTAACTTAATTGGTTTAGTACCTGAGGGGTTAAATTCACATACATTCGAGTTGGTCCCATCAGATATAATTAAAATCAATAACGCAGATCTAATTATTATTGATGGACTTAATTTGGAGGTAAGCGTAGAACAGGCTGCAAATAATGTAATTGCTAAAAATTCTCATATCCAAATATTAAAACTAGGAGAAAAAACTTTATCCAAAGCAGATAGGATATTTGACTTTAGTTTTCCTAAAGAAAAAGGTGACCCGAATCCGCATCTTTGGTTAAATGTAGAGTATACAATAAAATTTGCAAATTTAACACGTGATAAATTAATAGAAATGGATCCTTCTAATTCAAAATACTATACAGAAAGTTCAAAAAAATATACAGATTTACTTGAACAATTAGATGATGGAATAAAAAAATCAACTGAGACAATTCCTGCTGAAAATAGAAAATTGCTTACTTATCATGATTCTTGGGCTTACTTTGCTCCGAGATATGGTATGACAGTAATAGGGGCTGTTCAACCTTCAGATTTTGGTGAACCGAGTGCTAAAGACGTAGGAGATTTAATCGACCAAGTGCGTATAGAAAAAGTACCAGCAATATTTGCTTCAGAGGTTTTTCCAACTAATATTATAGATCAGATAGCCAAAGAGGGAAATATCAACGTTGTTGAAACATTGAGAGATGATGATCTCCCTGGAAACACTGGAGATAATAATCATTCCTACGTAGGAATGATGATAGAGAATATGAGAAATATGATAATACCTTTAGGTGGCAATATTGATGCATTAGAAAATATCAATCCTAAAAATGTACCTCTCACCTAGGTTACGTTTTTATATATATTTTATAATACGAAATAAAGATTATTATTCTAATTACAATAGCAAAAGAAAATAACTAAATGGAAATATAAATATGAAATCTCCTGAAAACATTATTAGTTTAAAAAACGTCTTATTCGGGTACGATTATCATTCACCTGTTATTGATGGAGTGACTTTGGATGTATCTAGAGGAAGTTTCATTGGGATATTAGGTCCTAGTGGTTCAGGCAAATCGACCCTTTTGAAATTAATTGTAGGTATACACAAACCGTGGGATGGAAAAATATTATTTTCAAAACTTGATAAAGATCGAAAATTTTCACTAATTGGATATTCTCCCCAAGTTGAAGGAATAGATTGGGATTTTCCAGTAACAGTTAGAGAATTGGTCTCTATGGGGATATGGAATCGATCTGGCTTTTTCCCTTGGTTAAATAAACCATCGAGAATTGAAATTGATCTAATACTCGAGGAGTTAGGAATAGGGGGCTATGCAGATCGCCAAATAAAAGAATTATCTGGTGGAGAACAAAAAAGAGTATTTTTAGCAAGAGCTTTGATTCATAATCCTGAAATACTTATATTAGATGAGCCTACTGCTGGGCTAGACAATGTTAATAAAGATAACTTTTTACAGATATTAAGGGTTCTTAATGCAAGCGGTATTACTATAATTCTTACTACACATGACATTAATGGTGTAGCTAAAAAATTGCCATGGATAGTATGTTTAAATAAATCTATAATTTGCCAAGGACCGCCAGATTCAGCTTTATCTGAGAATATCCTTTTTGGAAGAGATGATCTAAGATAATCAAAAGGATTTATTGAATTGATAATTATAGATTTTTTAATTCAACCTTTTCATTATGAATTTTTTACTAGAGCAATTATTGTCTCGATATTAATAGGTGCTACATGTGGTTTGCTTGGTGTGTATATAGTATTACGAGGTATGAGTTACATTGGGCATGGAATGTCTCATGCAGTTTTTGGAGGCGCAGTAATTAGCAATATAGTAGGAATTTATTTTTACATAGGTGCAGCAATTTGGGGCATTTTATCAGGAGTTTTGATTACTGAGATAAATAAGAGATATAAAATAAAAGCCGATGCTGCAATTGGGGTTGTAACTACTGCAGGATTTGCAATTGGAGTATTTTTAATGAACACAGGTCAAACTCCTTCTAGAAACTTTGAAGCGTTATTATTCGGGAATATATTAGCAGTTACAGATTTAGATTTTATTTTTATACTAATAGTATCAATTATTACTTTAACATACATTTTCTTTTTTCAGAAAAGACTGTTATTTACAATATTTGATAGTGAAACAGCAAAAGTATACCGAGTAAAAACAGACAGGGTAGAAATGTTATTTTCAATTGTCCTTGCTATTGTTGTAATAGCAGCAATGAATTCAATAGGAGTTACACTTTTAGCTGCTGCCATTATAGCCCCTGCGATATCAGCTAGGCTAATTACTAATAATTTTTTCAAAATATTAATTCTGTCTACAATTATAGGAATAATAAACGCTTTTCTGGGTATGTATGCTAGTTTTTATATTGATTCTCCCTCTGGGGCTACAATAGTGTTATTAGGAACTTGTTCATTCATTATAACTATAATCTATTCTCATTTGAAAAAAATACGTCATACTCATTTTCATGGTGAACAAAAACATTCTCATCTACATACTCATTCGGAAGAACATAGACATGAACATTAATTCATTATTTATTAACTCCAACCAAATTCTTTTCTAGTTTCAGAATACCGGTCTACTTGTTTTGATATCTCTCCCATACTTGCGATCTTTGATAATATTTTCACGAGATATAATAATTATTATTAAATACTTCCCTATAGATTTTAATAAAGAGTTACTCTAAGTGACTCTTTTATAAATAGTAATTTTCTTATTTACTATATGTGATCAATATACATGATAGCCTAACACTATCCAAATCAAGTGAGTGAATAGTTGTTGTTTAATCTTAAACTCCTTGCAACCAATATAAAGGACAGTCGTGATTCTTATCAAAAATAGTACCTAGAACCTTAATACCTTCATCTATTAGGAATCAAAAAATAATTTATTAGTAGTTATGACTCCGTATTGGAGTATTTGTAGATATAATTTGCGTCTAAAAAGTTATTTATCGTCTGTATGTATTGTCTACATGGTACTGAGGTTTTGTAATCATTTAGTCAATTTTGGAAGTATTCATTGCAAATTATATATAAAAAATATAATATTTCAAAATAATTATTTTAAAAGACTATAATACTCAAAAAAATATAAAACAATATAAAGTTAATTTGTGATTTAAAGGTGTGGAACTTGTTGATACAAGTATAATAGAACAGATAGAGATGAAGTTGATCCGACCTTCATCATTTGCAGTAAGAGACAAATTTCAAAAATATTGTGAAGATGATGAATCTCTTATTATTAGTATTAGAGAGCATGGGTTAATTCAACCCATCTTAATTAGACCGTTATCTCACGGATTTGAAATAGTAGCAGGCCATAGAAGATATCAAGCGTGTAAATCTCTGAGATGGAGATTTATTCCTTGCAAAATTCGTGAGATGACAAATAAACAAGCATTCGAAATTCAGCTCTCTGAAAATATTCAAAGGAAATCGATGGATCCTATCGAAGAGGCAGAAGCATTTAGAAGATATGTAATTGATTTTGGGTGGGGCGGTATGAGTGACCTTGCTAAGAAGATTGGAAAAAGTGAGGAATATGTATCTCATCGAATTCAGCTTCTCAAGCTTTCTGAAGAAATACAGAAAAAAATCACTTCAAATATGTTAAACGTTAGTAAAGCTATTGAGATATCAACTATTCCAATTGAAAAGCAATCACAGATAGTTGGAGAAATAATAGAAAATAATCTTTCTGTAAAAAGAATTAGAGAATTAAAAATGATTTTAAGAGACAATGTTTCTGAAGATTATAGTAATATAGGTTTGACCAATGGTAACAATTATCTATCAAAATCCTTAAAGATTACTAAAAAGGCATCCTTATCTCTCAAAGTTACTTTGGCAAGAATAGATAACTTAATAGAAGAATCTCAAATTTCAATCGAACCAGAACAGAGAACGGAAATCATCAATTTTTTAATGGAACTAAGAATAAGAATTCATGAATTGATAGATGATACTATAAAATTCAAAACTTATAATAAAAAAATATTCAGAGGTAAAAAAAATACCAATAACTAAATTAGTTTTTCTTTTTGGACATAATTAGCAAGCAATGTCATTCTCTAAACAACAATGCATAGAGTTTTCTCTAATAATTGCCTGTTTATATTTCATATCTAAAAAGTCAATTTTTACTCCAAGTGTTACAATGTAAAATCGAAATTTAGAATACAATGATTACTTCATTATACAGAACTGTTAGCAATATATGTGAAGAATATTCAAAAAGTAGGAAAGTTGGATTTCATATAAAATGTTATTTAGTTACATTCCATAAAACATATTAGAAGTATAATATAGGTTTGATGTGGGATTTACTATAAATTTTTAGCCATCAAATGGGCATAATACAAAATAAATAAATAAATAAATAATGAATAATATTTATTTTGCTGATATTCCTCCATCGATATCGATCTCTGCTCCTGTTATCCATTTGGATTTATCAGAACAAAGAAATAAAATAGCATTGGATATATCAGAGGGTTCACCAATTCTACGTAGAGGAAAAGACGATTCTAGAGTTTTCTTTGCATTTTCATCTCGCATAAAAGGTTCGAGAAAGGGAGTTCTAATAGTAGAGGGGACTATACAATTACATCTAATGCCATAAGACCCATATTCTACAGCAATATGTTTAGTAAATGAAATTATACCACCTTTAGTAAGTCCATAAATTGCTAATGGTACTCCAGGAATTGCTCTTGTTCCCAAAGTAGAAGAAATATTAATAATACAACCATCCCTATTTTCAACCATAAGTGGTAGGACTGCTTTTGTCATTTGAAGGGCACCTATAATATGAACATTGATTAGATTCATCCATTCATCATGGGTTGTTAGATGAAAAGATTTAGGATCATTTATGACACCAGCATTATTTACTAAAATGTCAATTTTATTATAATTATTTGATATTTGTTCTATCATATTTAAAACATCTCCTTCCTTCGCTATGTCTCCTGGAAGAATTAAGATGTCCTTTTTATTCCCTATTTCCTTCGAAAGACTATTTAGTTTTTTAGCATCACGTCCATTTATAACAACTTTACAACCTTCAGAAATGAGAGATTTTGTAATATCTCTGCCTACTGTGCCACCGGCTCCAGTTATAATAGCAACTTTATTTGTTAAATTCATATACATCTATGTTATAATAATTACATCATTTTAAATCGATCTCTTTCTATCCCTTTTTTACTTTTATTAATACTGAAATAGGCGAAATGGTTATGTTAGCTACGAGATTAAAAAAATTCTTATTTGTTTATTATATATATTAACTATTGCGATATTTAATAGATTATTTGAAGAAATTGACGTTTATCTTCATTTTTAGTCTATCTTTATTTATATTTATACAACAAGAGTATTTCACTATCATATATGCTGAAGAAATCATAACTATCATTCCAGGATCAAGTGATGAAAACAGAGAAAGATTCTATGATATCATTTATTATCCAATAAAGCCAGGAAAAATAATAAAATGGAGTAATGCAGACAATATTCCCCATGAAATAGAAATACTAAGTGAAGATAATGTTACCATTAAAAATTATAGAATCAATCCTAAAGATACTTTTTCATTTAAATTTGAAAATATTGGCAAATATACATTTCAATCTCCTCAATATCAGTGGATGAAAGGAATTGTTGATGTGACAAAAAATCTTGAAACTAAAAAAACTGAACTAAAAGATATAGATGTAGAAATTACATGGTCGCCTTCTAAGCCTAGAAATGAACTCACTCATTTTAAAATTATTTTTACAGATAAAGACAAAAATAATATAGAACATGTAGATTATATTTTCGCTATAAAAGACAAAATGGGTAACTTGATTGTTCAAAATACTCCTAGTCATTCAGGATGGGGAATGGAAATGACTCAATTCAAAATTGATTATTTACAAAATTTGTTTTTAGAATTAACAATAACTGGTTTATCATTTCAGCCGATAGATCCACAAAAAGTAAAAGTTGTATTTGAATAATAATAAATGATAAAAATCACAAATAATTACTTTAACAAGATTAATAGAATTATAATATATATCTAAAGAGTGTTATATCACCTAGATAGTTAATATGAATTCTATAGAACTAATGAAAAAAGAAATTGAACAGCAAAGAGATAAATTAAAACAAATTAGTGTCCTTGAACAAAATAAAAATATTTCTGAATATCTTTTTGTAGGTTCAGGTGATTCTTTTGTTTCTGGTTTAATAGCAAGTTATGAATCAAATTTTAATTGTTTATGTATTGATCCTGTTGAATTAATAATTAATCCCACTTTGAGTAAGAATAAAAAAGTATGTTTTATTTCAATTTCTGGACAAACAAAGGAAAATATTTTAGCAGCAAAAAAAGTAAGGAAATATTGTAAAGAAACAACAGCTATTACTGCTAATCCTACTAGTGACCTTGCAAAAAATTGTATGAGAATAATTAATTTAGATTATCGAAAACCACCATTCCCTACTGCAGGGACTTTAGGCTTTATGTTAACTACCATTACGGTATTAGCATTAGCAAAGAAATCAATAAAACCAGTTAATAATATCCAAATAATTTATGAGAAAGCTGAGCAATTTGCAAATGATACAATTGATAAAATTAAAGAATATTCTTCTTTAAATAAAGACTCATCCTTTTTTTTTCTAGGTTCCTCAACTTTATTTCCAATTGCTTGTTACGGTTCCTTAAAGATAAATGAAGTATTAGGGTTAAAATCGTCTGCGTTTTCAGTTGAATATTTTTGCCATTCACCACTATTTAGTTTAACACATAAAGACAGAGTAATTATTTTTTCGTCCAAAAATCGACAGATCAATGAAAAAGCTAACAAGTTAAACTATCTTTTAAAAAAACAAAAATTTTATTCCTTTCTTATTGAAATACCTTTTAATACTAATATAGAGATTATATTTTTCTCATCATTCTTTGTCCAATTATTTGTATATGGGTTAGCAAAAGAAAAAAAATTAAAAAATTGTTATTTCCTAGAAAATAAAGAGCTACTTAAACTTAGCTCTGATCTTATATACTAGCTTAATTTTTATATAAATATTGGAGAGAAAGAATACCAAAATTTTGAAGAAAATGAATCTAAATAAAGAAATACCCAATCAAGTTTATTATCATTATTAATTGGATATTCATGAACACTATAGCATTTTAGGAGTAAGTCAAGATGCGACACTAGTAGATATTAAAAAGGCATATAGATTTCTAGTGAAAAAATATCATCCTGATAGAAATTCTGGAAAAGAAATTGAGTCAGAGATGATAAAGAAAATTAATAATGCTTTTGAGGTTCTTTCTGATAAAAAAAAGAGGATGGAATATGATCATTTATGTTCAAAAATTCAAACTTTAAATTTAAACCAATATAATGAAACTGATACCAAATTAAGAAATTATAATGAAAGTATAGAAAATATTATTCCCGCAACGAGAAGCAAAATTCCTACTGAAACATCTAGGTTTAAAATTATTGTTGAACCATCTTTATGTATGGCTTTTGGTAGTTGTGAAATTTTAGCGCCACATGTTTTTCATGTGGAAACTAATAAAATTATCAATCCCAAGGCAGTGGTAGTATCAGAGACTGGAGACAATTTCGAATCTATTTTAGATGCAGCACAAACATGCCCAACCAAGGCAATCATAATTATTGACAGGTATACTGGAAAACAAATCTTTCCATGATATAGAATATTTTTATATAATTTCTTACGTTAAAGTATAAAGTATTTCACACTTTTAAAAAAGTAAAGTAAAGTAAAAAAGAATGCCACGATATTTGATTTTTTCAGATATAGATAATACACTACTCCAATCATATATTATAAAGGATGGAGAAATTTATCATACTGAAGATTATGGAGAAATTAAAGAAATTGTTCAAAAATTACGTAAAAAAAATATTCCTTTGGTATTATGTTCATCAAAAACTCGAGTCGAACAGGAAAAAATAAGAAAATATCTAGAGATTGAAGATCCATTTATAGTTGAAAACGGTGGCGCAATTTATATTCCAGAGAATTATTTTCCTATAGATCTTGAAGAATTAGGTTTATCAATCAACCGTATCAATGAAAATTTAGTTATAGAACTAGGAAAATCATACAATAGAATAATAGAAACTCTCCAAGAAATAAGAGAAATATTTCACATTGAATTCATTGCTGTACATGATCTTTCATTGCAACAATTAGCTCAAAAGGTAGGCATAACAATAAATGATGCAAAACTAATGGCATCAAGGGAGTATAGCGAAACAGTACTTGAATTTAATAATATCAATGAATTAGATAAGTTAAAAAAAATATTAAATGTAAGAGGTCTTCGTATTTTACAGGGAACTAGGTATAATACAATTTCTTCTTTACATGATAAAGGCTCTGCAATTTCAATATTAAAGAAGTTATATGCAATTAAATTTGAAAATGAGAAAATTGAATCTATAGGAATAGGGGATGCAGTTAATGACATTCCAATGTTTGAAAATGTTGACAAACCATTTCTAGTAAGAAATATTCAAAATGGTTATACCCCTATGAAAATAAATAATCTTACTAGAGTAAATGGAGTGGGACAGACAGGATGGAAAGAAATAATATTAAACTATATACTCAAAAAATAGAGAAAATGAAGGAAGCAACTATTCATATAGTTCCCCATATGCACTATGATGCAGTATGGATTCTTAACAAAGAAGATTATTACTTTGTAAATATTGAATATATTCTAAAACAAGCTATCAATCTTATTAAAAAATTTGATTATAAATTCATGTTAGAACAAACTTTTTTATTAGAAAAAATAGAAAAGGATTATCCTCATATTTTTGCAGATATAAGTGACCTTATTAAGGATAATAAAATTGAGATAGCAGGAGGACAATACTTGTTGGCTGATAACATGGTTTCAAATGGCGAGGTACTAATAAGAGAAATAACCGAAGGAAAAAAATATGTAAAAGAAAAATTGAATAAAGATATAATAGTTTCATATGGGGCAGATGAATTTGGTTTTAATGTACAGTGGCCTCAAATTTTAAGAAATTCTGGCTATAAATACTTGATTTTTAGAAGAGGAATCAATATTTCTACCCCATCAGAATTTTTTTGGGAAGGACTTGACGGGAGCCAAATTCTTACTCACTGGATGCCACTAGGATATCGGGCAGGACTTTTTTTAGATCAGCTACCCCTATCCTTGAAACAATTAAAAAAATATGCTTCAACTAATCAAATTTTAATGTTATCTGGAAGTGGTTCTACTCCTCCACAACCTGAATTAGTGGATGTTATAAATGAATGGAATAAAAAGGTAAATGTAAAAAAGGTAACTAAATCTAAAAATGAATATAAGATCATTATGTCATCTCCTCTTCAATATTTTAATTATTTAGAAAAACAAAATGTCAAGTTCAAAGTGAGAAAAGGAGAAATGTATTCTGGAAAGTATTCTGCTGTATATCCTGATTGTACATCTACACGTATGTGGCTAAAACAAGGAATGAAAGAATTTGAGAATAGTATTCTACTCCTTGAAAGATTAGATGCTCTATCTTGGTTAATTAATATACATGACGAAAATATTTCAGATCAGCTTCACAAGTACTGGAAGAAAATACTATTTGTTGCAATGCATGATGTTTTACCAGGTACAGGAGTTGATGAAATATACAATGAAGTAAGGGATATATTTGAAAACGAGAGAAAAAGTATAAACAGGTCAATTTTTGAATATTTGAGAAAAATATCATTAATGACTAATTATGATAATGACATTTTTATTTTTAATCCTCTTTCATGGCAAGTTACAAACTGGACAGAAATAATTTTAGAATTTAATGAAGGTGAAATCAAAGGTATAAGTTGCTTAAAAAATGGAGATCAAATTGTAGAGATAGAAATTCTTGATTATTCGTTATACCAAGATAATACTATTAAAAAAATAAGTATAGGTTGTATTATTTCTGTTCCTCCATTGGGCTACAAAACTTTAGAGATAGTAAAGTCAGATACCATAGATGGCGAAACAATAATCGCTCATGATACAAGTTTTAAAAATAAAGAATACGAAATTGAAGTAAATAGAGAAAATGCAATTATTACAGTTTTTAAGTCCATAAAGAATAACAAAAAATTATACTATTGTACAGGAAATGAGATAATATTAGATGAAGAGATAGGAGATCTTTATTATCATCGGGAAAATCTAAAATTATTTAAATCAGAAACTGGTGATGGAATTAAATATGGTATATTTAAACCAGAAAAATACGAAGTAATACATAGAAAATTGAAATCCCATATAAAGTTTAAGAGCAAATATTTTGCATTAAGATGGCCGTATAGATTTACTGAAAAATTCAAACCAATGATGTTTAGACACGATTTCATCGATATAGAAAAAGAAATTATAATTTACAAGGATTTAAATAGAATAGATTTTATAACTCATATTTTTAACAAGCACCCTCACTCACGACTCAGAGTACGGTTTGATACTAAAAGCAGAGGCAAAAGTTATTGGTGTGGAACACAATTTGGTGTTGTCGAAAGAAAAACCGATCTTTATTATCAAAAAGACAGTCGCAAATGGTTTGAAAAACCATCAGGAGTATTTCCCTCACTTGAGTGGATTGATTATTCTATAAAAAATGATTCCAATAAAACTGTCGGAATTAGTCTTCTTCACCAGGGTTTGCCATCTCATGAAATCAGAGACGGATCAATATACCTTACGTTACTTCGCAGTATAGTATTATTATCTTCTGACGGTATAATGGGACCATGTATACCTACACCTGATGCAGCCGAAGTAAAACCATACACTTTTAAATATTCAATCCTGCCTCATGAGAATGATTGGAGTGAAGATCTAATATATCAGCATGGATCGGAAATAAATATGTCGTTGATACCAATTCAGATAAAGAAAAGCAATGATAGACAGAATAACATAGCAGAGAATAATAGAAATAAGATTAAGATATTAGATAATTCAAAATCCTTTTTGGAAATCTCAGAAAGTAATGTGATATTGAGTACAATTAAGTTAAGTGATGATAAAAAGGCAATTATTTTAAGAATCTACGAAACTGAAGGGAAAAAAACAATAGCAAAGATAAAACTTGCAGCAAAAATAAAAAATACAAAGTTAATAGATTTTATGGAAAACGAAATCCAAGAAATTAAAGAGATAGATGATGACACAATTACTATTCAGATAGATCCATTTAAAATAATAACCTTAAAAATCCTTTTAAAATTATAAAGAATGCAAATAAAAAAGTTTAGAAATGCGTATAAATCCAGAAGATAGAAAAATTTAAGTTTTCAATGCAATATGATGACTTAATTCATTCTAAAATTAATGACAGCATATAAATTACTATATATAATTATATTTAAATATGGTATTTAAGTCACATTATGAAGTATTCAATAAATGGTAGGGATATAATAATAAAGGTTTAATTGTATCTCAAACTTATTGAATTAGTTTAGGAAACGATCCTTCAGCTATTATTCTTGTAGTCTTACTCTCTGGTTTTAATATTAAAAATTTTTGGTGTTCATAATATGCTATAGGTTTTTCTAAAGATAATAGTATTTTAGAATTATTAATTAAAATTTTTAGAGGTTTTATTTGTAGACCGACTGAAATTAAATATGTTTGTGTATTCTTAATCTCTTCGTTATAATATTTATTCTTTGAAAAATCCGTTACTAATACTTCTATAACTGCTGTCTTTATGGTATCTCCAGAACAAATGATATCCCCTCTTTCTATTTCTCTAGGTGAAACTCCCTTGACTGCCAACCCTACGCGTGATGGACTTGAAGACTCATCAACTGCTTCATCATGCATTTGAATAGATTTAATCAAAGCATCTTTATTGGAAGGTACAATCCTCAATTTATCATATACTTTAATTCTTCCTTGTTTAATTCCGCCCAGTAAAACAGTTCCAACACCTTTGACGTCAAAACTATGATCAATGGGCATCAAAAAATCTCCTTCTTTTGACTTTGACTGGAGATTATTTATCTCATTTTTTAATACATTCAAGTTTTCTATTTTTTTAAAATTTTCTATTGTAGTATCTTTAATCATCTGATTAAGTCTTTGTTCGTCTATGTCATAAGAATGAAGCAAAAAGCCATTTTCAATACCTAGACTATTTATAGCTATTATTTGTTCTGCAAGATATTTGTCCAATTGGGTTATATTTAAAATCACGAAATCTGCCATATTCAAAACTTGAGGTAAGGTCTGAATTTTATCTGGAAAAGAAATTGGAGCAATAAAGGTAAATATTCGATCCTTTAATTTTCTGTCATAAAGCACAATATCAGAAAGAGTACCTCGTTTTCCAAACTCGTTAAGGAATTCATTGTTGCCAAGAACAGCTATATTCAAACTTTCCAATAACAAAAAAATAATAAATAATCAATAAAATTGTTTATAAATTTGTGTGGTTAATATCATTGATTAATTGAAATGATTAAAAAAAAATTACATTCATTGTTTTTGCCATTAATAGTTTCGGGTATAGTTATATCAACTTTTGGAATTTTTTTGTTTTTCTTAGGTCAAAGTATTAGATATGGAGAAGGGTTTGAAATAGTAGGAATTAGATTCCTAATTGCAGGTATTGCAACAATAGCCCTAGGATGTTTTGCACAGTACTATACAAAAATTAGAAATTCTTTACTTATTTTTAAATATTTTTTAGGTAATATAAATAAAAAGAATCGTTCATCATCGAGATAAAATATTTATTTATTTATTTATTTATTTATTTTAACTTATGTAATAAGCTTTGGAGAAAGGTAAGCTTTTATATATTATTTAATGTAGGAAAATCATGACAGCACTAAATAATAATAAAAAAATTCATGTAATTGTTCATGGAAATAGACAAAATTATGACAAAGTTAAAAGTATGTTAATTGAAAAGCAATTAAATGAAGAGAAAATATCAATGGCATCTTTAGAAAAAGCTGGAGAAATTGGAGAATATGTAGCTATGACCTGGCCTCCGATGGGAGCGAAAGAAGTAATAGTAAGTGAGATTGTTGGTACAAATGCAGAAGGCCAAGGAATGGGAGCATGGGGTTCAATTGAACAGAAAGAATTATTTAGATTTACATTATGATGTTATTATTATAAGAAGTCTAAATATAGCAAATATCCTAATTTACATTATCAGTACAGTTTAATATCTTATTTTGATCCTCCTATTATAATTTGTAAAAGGTGAAATATTATATCAATTGAACAAAAACAGACTGTTTTGAACCTTTACAAATCAGGTATTCCCCTTGAAGTAATTGCATTTCAAACAGATTTAGAAGTCCAAGAGGTTCAAAATATAGTAAGCCTAGAAGAACACAAACACTCAGAAGACAAAATTTACAATTCGCCGTCTTTAGCAGAATTTTATCTTGATGCTATAGTAGATATTAATGAGTTAATTAAGAATGCTCAAGCAAGAACATGGTCAGCTTTACAGGCAAAGGAGTTTAATATTTCAACAGAGAATTCTAGACAAATTTTGGAAAATTTGCTTGAATCTAAGACAAGACTAGTTATTATAAATGTGGATTTAGTAGGATTTACAAAACTTGCTATGAACCTTTCGGCAAACCGATTAGCTGACATAATACGAGCATTCACTCAAGAGATGTCTATTTTAATAGCATCATACGGTGGGCATATACTAAAATTTGTTGGGGATGCAGTTTTAGGATTTTTTGTAGTTAAATCATCTGAAAAAAATGACGATAAACTTCCTTGTATTAATGCAGTTAATTGTGCGCATTCAATGGTCTCTGTAATTAGACATGGAATTAATCCTATTTTGAGTCAATATGATTATCCAGAGATTCATGCCAGAATAGGAGTTGATGTGGGAGAAAATGTCGTTGTTCAATATGGATGGGAAACAAGTGTATTAAAACATGACACTGAAAAAATAATAACAAAAAAACCTATTATTGATATTTTAGGATATACAATAAGCATAGCAGTTAAAATGACAGCACTTGCAGAATCTGATCAGGTTGTAATAGGACAATTTGTATATGATTCTGTTGACAAGAATCTAAAAGAAAGATTTAAAGAATTTCCTATACATACAGAAGTATGGAATTATATATCTAGTACTACAGGTGGAATATATAGATTATATGGAAGTACAAGAGACTACACCTACTATTAAAATTTAATATAGCTAAACTTTTTCCAAAACAGTTTTAATTTTTAATTTAATTTGTACATTATATATTAAGACAAATTATAATCTTAACACAATGACTATTACAGGGGGAAAAATAATTATTCATAATTTTGAAAGTTCAGTATTAAAATCTAATCCTTTGAAAGATCCACATAATAGAGAAATCATAGTCTATGTTCCTCATGATTATTCACCTAGTAAATCAAAAGGTTTTCCAGCAGCTATTGGACTTTCGGGATTTAGTGGTAATGGTAGAACCTTCTTCAATTTAGATCCTCTTAGTGAAAACATTGAGCAAAGAATGAATAGATTAATTTCCGAAAAAAAATGTGGGTCTATGATTTTAGTTATTCCAAATTGTTTTACAAAATTTGGAGGAAATCAATATATAAATTCTACAGCTACAGGAAGATATGAAGACTATATCGTTCATGAAATAATCCCATTCATACAAAATAATTACAATATTTCTTCATTTGGAATATGGGGTAAATCTTCAGGTGGATATGGTTCACTTGTTTTAGGAATGCGGTACCCCGAATTATTCAAGGCCGTTGCTTGCCATTCAGGAGATTCCGCATTTGAATATTGTTATTTACCAGATTTTCCAAACGCTTATCAAAGTTTTAAGCAAACAGAAGGAATTGAAAACTGGTTTGTTCAATTCTGGGATAAACCCAATAAAAAACAAAAAAATGATTTTATAGCCTTAAACATTTTATGTATGGCAGCGCATTACTCTCCAGACCCAGCATCACAATTAGGTGTTAGAATGCCTTTTGATCTTGAAACTGGAGAACTAAATGAAAACACATGGCAAATGTGGAAGAAATGGGATCCTATTAAAATGATAAGCCAATATCAAGATAACCTCAAGAAATTGAGTTTATTGTACATAGATTGCGGGATCAAGGACGAATTCAACCTTCACATTGGGACACGAATACTCCATCAAAAATTTGAAAATATGAATATTAAGCATCATTATGAAGAATTTGATGGTGGTCACTCTAATACAAGCTTCAGATATGACATTTCTTTTCCATTAATATACTCATCACTTTCTTAGAATTTTTAAAGTCATAGATCCTGTTAATTTTATATAAAAACGGTGTGCATAAGAATCTATAATACTTCTATATTACTTGAATGGCAAAAATATGTCTTAATAATAATATGTATCAAATTTATCTAAACTAATTAGATAATGTGTTTGAATTTACTTAATATATCATGTTTTCATCTGATGGTATACAAAAAATGAATAGAACAAATTCACTAATGATATTAACATCGATAACTTTGGGAGCCTTATTAGTGTTGAACACCTATCCTTCGACAAAGGTGTTAGCATCTGAAGAAAGCTCAGAACCTTATTATCCACGAACACAAGATTATCCACCAGAAAACAGCTATAATTCAGATACGCAATATAATCAAGATAGATATGGAGAATTATCAGACCAATACGAAACTGGATATTATGAAGATCACTATGGTAAACCATATAAAATAAAATAAACCCTCTTCTTTTTTTATAAAAGTATTATATTGCAGACTAAATGTTTTATTAATTAAGGGTTGGATATGTAATAATTTTTATAATCTTAATTGTCATAATTCTAAGACAATTAAATTATCCTATTTAGTTCCATCAGTAATTAAGAAAAGAGATGGTATCCATTACAATATCTCTTTGTTTAATATCTTCTGTGGTCTTGTTAGGTTGTAGTGAAAAGAGAAGTGTCATTTCTGTTCCTTCTGTTGAATGTTCCTGTCGTTCTTTTGTTAATTTAAAAAGACTATTACTATCTAAAATAAAATGTACCATTACACTAGAAGAATTAGAAAATCTATCTACGGATACAGATGCTGAGCTGATTTTATCATGTTCAATATTATTAATTGTAGATAAGTATTCTTTTGCATTAAATAGCTCATGAAAAGTCTCTGGAATTTTTATTTCCATATGAATATAAATGAATCCCTCTTCAATTCGTGTCATGTTGTATTTAAATGGAATTTCAAAAGAAATTTTTTTAGATTGTTGATCATAATCATAATTTACTATTTTATCATTGAATGACAAAATGGTCAGTTTTTTATTTTGATTACTGTCTATTACAAAGTCTACTACATTTCCTAAACTAAGATAGGAATCAAATTTTAGAATTACATTCTTATTCAAATCAGGATGATTAGACAAAGCAACATTTACTTTTAATCTGTACATCCCACTATCCAGTTTCGGTCTATCAATAAGTATTATTCCATTTTCATCAGCCATCAATAGCTGCTGCTCATTGAGATTATCAATTACATAATGATGATCCGTTTTTATATTCTTCCTTTCCTTAGAATCAAATTCGAGAATTAAGGTTCCATTTTTCGATATAAAAGATCCGTTTAGAAATACTGTGTCCGTAACTTTGCCATCGTAAAATTCACTTTTTAATATAGTAATGTTATAAAAATTAGGTATATAGGTTATATTTTTATCAATATCTATCAAGTTGAATACCAAAGATCTTGTTTCATTTATACTTGATTTAGTCATAGATGGTTTGAATTCAACATGTAAACTTAATGGTGTATCATCTAAATTAAGAGGCGGTAAATAATCAATCCCAAAATTGTTTCGTATACCATTACCATAAACATTTGATAACGTCATAAAATATATAGACAGTAATATTGTTATCATTAACAATATTACTAAAATTTGTGTCATAATTTTGGATTCTGAAAATAATGATATATGAATTTACATCAATTTATAAAAAAAGAGATTTTTTTCTGTCTTTCTATCTAAACAGAAAATTACAGATACTTTCGTTAAAATTCATCATGCACTCCTTCTTTAATTGTTCAGTAAATTTCCCTTGATCGTCACCAAAATCTTTAGGATTGAATGGAGGAACTTCATCCTGTTGATCTAATGGCCTTTGAATAATTTTCAAATTGACTGGAACATTTAGTATTTCGTTGTCTCTTAAAATTTTTAGTTTTACAATATTGCCCTCTTTTTTATTCATCAAATAATCAGTTATATCTGAAACTGACTTTATAGTTTGATTGTCTATTCCAACTATTACATCTCCCCCTAACCTATATTGAGTATTATTTATTATTTCAACTATGTATCCTCCTCGTATTCCTGCTTTATCTGCTGGACCATTAGAATTTACGTCAATTACAAGAAAGCCTCGTGCTTCGGTTAGGTTCATTTTCTTTGCAATATCAGGTGTTACATCTATTCCAGTAATACCAAGGGAAGGATGTTGTGATGAACTAATAAGAGTTTCAGAATCTGGTCTGGCTTGTAATACAGTTGTTTTTTCCTGAACAATTCCATCTCTGATTATGGTTAATGTAATGTTATCTCCCACTGATTTTTCCCTTTCTAGATGAGAAAGAATGTCGTCTATTTTTCTAACAGGATTTCCATCTATTGCTAAAATAATGTCACCACCAAGTTCAACTTCTCTTCCATCTATAGTATCAATTTTATCTCCTCCTCGTATTCCTGCTTTATCTGCTGGACCATTAGAATTTACGTCAATTACAAGAAAGCCTCGTGCTTCGGTTAGGTTCATTTTCTTTGCAATATCAGGTGTTACATCTACTCCTGTTATTCCAAGCCAAGGATGAGGATAAGAACCATTTTTCATTAATTCTGGTATTACCTTTTTTAATGTATTAGATGGAATGGCAAATCCTACGCCTGCATATACACCTGTATTAGAGAAGATCGCAGAATTAATGCCAATTACCTCTCCATTAAGGTTTAATAAAGGACCTCCAGAATTACCTGGATTTATAGCGGCATCTGTTTGAATAATATCTGGTATAGAAAATGATGCAACTCTATTATCATTTCCAAAAATATTTTCTGGGGTTGATGGAAGTAACCTCCCTAGCCCACTAATAATACCTTCTGTAAGTGAACCAGATAAACCAAAAGGATTACCAACTGCAGCAACAGTTTCTCCAACAATGAGATTAGACGAATTACCCAATTTTAAAGGGAATAGTTTTTCCTTCGGAACATCATCTATTAACAGAATAGCAAGATCACTATGCGGATCTGAGCCTATTACTTTACCTGTATAAATCGTGCCGTCAGAAAAAGTGATGTGAAGATCTTTACCTCCCGATGTGACATGATTGTTGGTAATAATGTGTCCATTTGTATCATATACGAATCCTGAACCTAATCTACTACCTAACAATTCTGTTGTTTCATCCTTACTTGAAATTTGCACGACTGATTTTTCGACGTTTTTGAATAACTCGGAAAGAGTCTGGGTTTTATTTGTAATATTTTCGCTAGCGAAAGAATCTTTTATGCTATAATTATTTGTGATTAAAGTCAACAAAGAAATTGCTATAATTAATAATGTCACGCGAGTGTAGAGCTTTTCTATAGACTTTTTTAAAATTAAGTTATTATGGTTCAATATTATTTAATAAATTTTAGTTATGTATATTTCTTGATGATCACTTGTTTCAAAAATCTATATAGATTTGCACTGGACTATTAATAATTGATTTTTACTATATAATCTTCTTTCTATACCTTATGAATCCCTTAATCTATATATCTATTCCGATAACAATACAACATTAGTATTGCAGAAAATTATGAGGATAAAGATTGTATATTTAGCAATTTGAGCGAATCAATACATATTAAAACAGGTGAATCAATTATGAAATAGATGTATACCTCCAATGTATCTTAACCTATTGGAGAATTATTGACACTGAATGATAATTCTGCAAATTGCTTACTGTGAATTGCAATTCTTTTATTTCCTACAACAGTATGTTTGATTCATCATATAGATTTGAATATCTTTTAGATTATATTTACGATTGTTTAGTTTCTACTAGATTATTAGCTTAATGTTACAGTTCTAACCAACTTTTGCCAGCAGCCTGAATTATAAAGCGAGAATACTATAAGAAGTCTTCTATCGTCTACCATTAATTGAGTAATAATAAATGAATTAGTTTGAATGAATATTTTAGTGTTAACTAGAACAGATAAGACAGAATTTTTTCGTATCTTTAGGAAGTATTTGTATAAAATACTTGTTAACATTTTTGAATCAGGGGTAGATTCAGATTGTGAAAAAAATAATACCATAGAACTGTTGTTGATAGATAGATATTAAACAATAAGAAAAAATATTTGAATAACTTATGATGAATATGAAAGATGATGACTTCTTTTTAATTGGAGACATGAATGCACATCAAATCAAAAAAAAAGTTAATAATAAAACTGTTGCTTTATTAATTTTTGGCTCATGTGAAAACCATGGAGATCATTTACCATTTGGATCTGATTTCATCTTCCCCTTAGAATTGGCAAAAAGAATAGCTATAAAAAATAAAAATTTAATAATATTTCCTCCTATTCCATATGGTGTAAGTAGCCATCATAAAAAATTTTATATGACTATAAGTATAGATACAAATACTCTTATTTCTATAATCGAAAATTTACTTGAGAGTATATACAACAACGGAGTACATAAAATTCTAATCATTAATGGTCATGATGGTAATATAGCTCCCATAGAGATTGCATCTAGAAATACAAAAGATAGATATCCAAATATTACTATAGCATGTTTAGAATCTTGGTGGGAATTGATTGGAAAAATTTCCCCAGATACTTTTACTACATGGAATGGATTGGGTCATGGAGGCGAAGCTGAAACTTCAGCTATGATGACCATTAGACCAGATTTGGTAAATGAAGATAATATACCTGAAGATACTATTCCTAATCTTCCAAAACATATAAGAATATTTTGGACAATGGATGAACTTACTAAAACTGGGGCCACTGGATCTCCCTCCAACGCTTCAGTAAAAAAAGGGGATGTTATTTGTAGGGTTTTAGAAGATATGGTAACATCTTTTCTCCTTAATATGGAAAAGAATAGATGGAAATATGGACTATATCTTTAAAAAATATTTTGGCATATTCCAATTTTTTTTAACTAAATAAATATCTATAATCATAATATATTATAAAAGGTATAGAATTTTTGTAATTTTTAACAACAGCAAAACAATATGAATAATTAACATACATACATTAGTGTATACCTTTGAATGAATAATAATAGTTGTAACGATCGAAGGTTATATTAATTAAAAATTCCTCTACTTATAAAAATAAGATACTATGATTGATTATAATGAGTATTCGAAGAATGTACTATAAAGTATAATAACAAAAAATTTCTAGAAAAATCGATGCTAATTAAAAGCAAATATAGCCCTATATTTATTTTAACTCTTACAATTCTGTTAGGAGTTTTTAGTAATATTCCATCTTATGCTCAAGAAGGTAATCAAACTCATGACGACGAATACTCAAACAAAGTCTCACATTCATCCGAGGAAGAAAACGAATACAATAAAACTACTACCACTACTGTAAGAGACTCAGTCACTATAATGTTACAAGATGCTATTATTCCTGGAACTGATTTTTTACACCTTTATGACTCTTCACCATCTCATATAATGAATGGGCATATTGCTTTGAAAGTTCCCTGCGCAGCGGATAGTAGTTCTCCAATCAAGGTTTTAATCGGGTCCGCACCTAATATGACAGAGTCAACGCTTGAAAATGTTGCTCCCTTATCAACTCCTGGCGAGCAATGTCTATATCACGTTGATTTGATACCAAGTGGAAATGTAACAACAATTACAGATATCGCCTTGTCTAATCCTACCGAAGATGAGATAGAATTTCCACCAACCTCATCAGTAGTAATTGGTATAAATGAAGTGATGGAAGGAGAGTATTCCCATGCTGAAAATCCAGAAAATGCCACTGGAGCTGAACAGACAAAATAATATCCTAATCCTCTAAAAAGATTTAATTATCTTTCTTTTTCTTCTCTCATCTTTTTATTTATAAAATAACTATTTTGTATTCAGCATGATATATTCATATTATTAATATTGCTATTCTAAAAACCTGAGAATTGGTAATTAAACTTGTTATTTAAATTAGCAATGAATTTCCCAAATATAATAGATATATAATAGTTATAAACAATTGCAAGTTTATAATTTTTAGTTATAACATACATAATTGCATTAAATCAATGAAATTGGATAATGGAATCAATAACCTCATAAAGAAATCGAGTTGACAATAACTTCATGATACACTTATAATACATATCACAAATAATAGGTAAAAGCAAAGTAGAACTATTTGAAAAATACTAATGAATTAAGCATTTTTTGGATTATTGGAAAATACTGTCCGTATTTATCAACATACGCTTTGTATGTAATTAGATATACTTTATCATTATTTTTAGTAATAAGTTGAAGAGCTTGTTTTTTTTCTTCATTATCTATTGCGGTAAAGATTATTTTTTTTGCTGGTCTATTATCTGCAAGAACTGTATCAGATGACTCTATCAACTGAAAATCTTTAAAGTTATTTGTCATATTTTTAAGATGGGTACTTATGATTGTGTTTAGTGATACATCACTCCCTTTCAGTGAAGAGATTCCTAAACCTGCTGGAGATTTATAGTGGCTTGAATCTACTATCGGAGAAAGAAAGGTAACGAAATCATTAAGACGTTCTTCTTTTTGCCAAGTTGAAGGATATTGTATACTAAACTTTAATTTTGTATTTTCATAAAGTTTAAAATCATCAGCGGAATTGCCAAAATGAAAAAATCCTGAGGCATTGTCAATAATATTTACAGAATTATTTATCGATATAAATAACAAAGAGACAGTAAAAATAATACAAGTAATAGCAGCAATTAACCCCACCATATATTCGAATCACGTTTTAATGCATTATTTTATTTTTTCTAATTTTTGTTATTATAGTTTTCAACAGATTTTTATTCAAAACAGCAGTAAAAAAGCCTATTTCATGAAATCTGCTAAAGTTACTATATTTTTTTTATTCTTTACTGAATATGCAGAAGAAGGAGTTAATTTCTTTATGTTTAATTTAGGATATCCAAATTTCATATTTCTTTTTTCAAGTTCATTTTCTACAAACATCATTATTGGTTCTGAGTATTCTCTTTCAGTATTTAGATTTTTTTTAAACTGGATAGGATCTTTGAATTTATAGATTTTTTCATAAAACTTTATCGAATTATCAATATTTAATATTTGTAAAATATATTTCATCCTTTCCCATATATCATATCTTAATCTCAAAATTGCGCCACTAACATATTTAACTCCCACATCATTTGCAGAATCTATTATATTTACGATATCTTCGTTTGAATCTGTTATAAGAGGAAGAATTGGATCAATATTAATAACACATTTTATATCTGATTTGCAGAATTTTTCTATTACCTTAAAAACTGATTTTGAAGGTGGTGTACCTGGTTCAACAATTCTTTTTATATTCTCATTGTTTGTAGTAATTGACCATACAACAAAACAGTTATGGGAATAACGGGTATGTAATTCTAAATCTCTTTCTATTAGGCTAGATTTTGTAAAAATATAATACGGAATTTCAAATTCTTGGAGAACCTCAACGCATTTTCTAGTAAGAGAATATTTTATCTCTGCAGGCTGATAAGCATCAGTTGCAGAGGCTATCATTACAGGATTAATTATATTTCCCTTCCATGATTGTATCTGCTTAGATAGTAAATCTGTAGCATTGATTTTTGCATATATATGGTCATAAAATTCTTGTGACCATTCATATGTAGCATAACAATACCCGCACCTATGTTGACAACCATTGTATGGATTTATAGTTAGACCTTCTTTTCCATATACAAAAAAATTATGAAGAATGGATTTACTTTCTTTAGCCGTAAAAATAGGCGCGGAGTTTTTATACCATGGTGATAAATTCATAATAGAATTTTTAATTTGTGGATATCTAATTAATTATACAGTACGTATAGGTCAGGGAGGGGGGGAGTCGTTGCTTCTGTACTTAATTTCAAACAAAAATAAATGGATTTACTACCACCATCATTTTTACTATATTATATTATTAATTATTCTTCAGATTTTTCAGCTTGGATCATTCTATTTTTTTGATTTCTTTTACGAACAGTAACTAATACTTTTTGACCTATAAATTCAGACATGTATTCTTGATTACTTTCTGGTACTGATATGGATTGGTTATTTTCTATTGTTGTTAAAAAATTTATTATAACTATTTCGTCACTCATTGGAATAATGAGATAAAAAACCAACTTATTATAGTTTAAAGACTCTAATATCCCAATACTAGGACAAACTAAGAATTATTAATTAAATCGGAAAATTTAGGATTTTAACTATACTAATTTGTCAGACTCATGTAAATTTGATATAAAAGTGTTAGAAGAGAAAAAAGATAGATCTTGTTATTACTAATTTCTCTCAGCACTTATATTAAAATAAAAGTAAGTCCGTAATAAGATGTTTAACGTATTACTCTGCATAAATGTTATAATGATGATGATGAATTTAAAATTGCGTTTTAAAATAAAAAATAAGTAACTTTATATCCTATCATACCAGCATACATAGAAGGAAAAATGAAGAAAAATGTATTCTTAATTATATTAATTAGTCTTATTGTATTAAATTTAATACTATCTTTGTATGTAATTTCTCTAATGTTCAACTAATATCAAAAAATCTTCTTATTATACTCTTTTATTAATAGCGTCGATTGACGAAAATAGCAGTACTAATTTTATTACTGATCATTTAAATTGATTTTTTTGTTATAGATCTCCCATATACTATTGAATATTATTCAGGATACTAGAATTGAGTAGTACTTTTGCTAATATGTCATAGCAATCACAAATTTGTATAAAATGTGAAATTGATAATCTACAATAACCTTAGATCAAAAGGAAATATAATAACCATTCTGATAGTTTCATCAATTCACACAA
>DAIPKY010000078.1:0-6891 GCA_036769505.1 Nitrososphaeraceae archaeon | reverse complement strand
AAATGAACATTCATCGCCATGATGACCTAATTCAACATTTGGTATATCAAATGCAATCGCATTTTCATTTCTCATTATTTCAAGTATTTTATGAGCAGGTACAAACAGAAATTTGGCATCCTTATCTATAAAATTCTTTATGAGCCAAGGACATGCAATTCTGTCTACTTTAGCATGTTCTCGAGTTATCCATTTCATAAGTAGTCTTATTGAAATACATTTTTAAATTGATAGCAATAGATTCCATATATAATTTGAAGATTCATCATGAGGACCCTTCTTAATTCTCTTTGATAGACATAACCTATCTTGATTATAACTTTATATTAAAGTAAAATAAGATTAAAATCTCTTAAAATTACTTAGACATTCTAATGGTAAGTAGATTACAATTACAGATATAATAATCAAAATATGATTTAGAATAGGTAAATTTTTTGCATTATTTTAAGAATTAGGATAACCATAATAAACAATCTTTATTATTCTAAAACAATGCCAAAAGGGATAGAAAATATTAAAAAAAATCCTAAAACAAAATACATGTTTGTTTTAGATTTAATTGTAGCTGTTACAATAGTTTTCATGTTATTTGTAAATATTGACTCAATAGGTTTTGTAAAGGTTTATTCTCAAGAAGAACAAAATCAAACACAAACAAATCAAACCTCTATAGAATTGACAGGTAAATTAATTGGTACTACCTATAGATGGGTAGACTCTAATAGTTCTATTAATCCTACTTTAATAGTTACTTCAGGAGTAAATAATCAAATAACCGTAAAAAGTTTACAAAATGATTCTGAAGAACATGAATTAATAATAGAAGGTATTACTTCTAGTGGTGATAAAGAGGAATTAGTTATAAGTGATACAGTTCATGATGGATCTTCTAGTATAGTTGATTTTTATCCTTTAGACTTACAAGAATATAAGAATTATAAGTCATTTGATTATTACTGTGAATATTATCCAGAGACAATGAAAGGAAATATAAAAATAACAAATTACACAGCGAATAATAGTAGAGTAACATATTAGGGGAAGGATATTAGAGAATGATTATTGTTCGCTTTTGAGCCCTTATCATTTTATTCAAGATAATGCAGAAAAATATTAGAATATTAAATGTCCTAGTAGGATTTTCCCTCGAACAGTAGAAGATTTTATAAAAATGTTAAGGAAATTGGTCCAGAGTGAATTCGTTCATGTAGTGGGTTCTACTATATAGTATTTAGTTTTTGGTAACTATTTAGAATAGTTGGAAAAATTACAATAAATTAAATAATTTATTATTGATTATAGTTGGGTAAATTGTTCTTTGACTAGGATATATAATGCAACAAATTAGTAGACAATTGTAAAATCCTAGCAGGAGAAAGTAATGTCAATAATAGAGATTATTAATATTATAAAAAGATACTAAAATAAATCTATAATACTTTAACTCAATATATTTTAATTTCTTTGTCATATGATATTTGCTTAAGCTTGATTTGGGCTTCAATTACATGGGTGTTAGAGGTTAACCCTTCCTTTAAAACCTATTTATTTTACTACCAACAATCAGGCGATGCCAAAAAGCCATACTTTGTACAATATTCTGCTGTTGTTGAAGATTCACCTATCATTACATCATGAACTACAATAAAAAATAACATACCAATAAAAACTAGACTGAAACCACTAAAAACAAATTTTAATGCTTGTTTAATATAATTTTTTTTAGCTAATGCCGATAACATCATCTTTCTATTCTACTATTGCAAAATAGATGTATATGAACTCCGACGTAATCCGGGCTTTGAGGTAATTCCACTGCTGATTTTGATAAAATTTTGGAGTTCAAAAAATTGTAATCAAAATTAAGCCTTAGACTTATTAAATCTTCTAATATTATTATTAAAAAATAAGTATGAAAGTAATTGCAGAAAATTACTATCCATTATGGTGAAAAAAATTACACTGTTGTAGATGAAAAATTTTTTAAAAGATACTATGAAATTTATTTATTTTGATATTTATTTGACCATCGATCTAAAAGAGTTGCAAGGCGAATCATTTTACTCTTTATTCCTAAACTAATAGTAGTAGTATTAGTTTTAGTCTTCATTATTTTCTAAATATTCAATATCCTATATAATGGATTGCAGTTAATATGATATATTACTATAATTTTCACATGTTTTTTAATTACCTATAATTTTCCTTGTCTATCTAGTAAACATAATATAGTTATTGATTTTAGATATTATCTAGTTTTATATTGTAAGCTATAAAACATGAATCCTTCATATATAAAATGCATTAGGAATAATTACAAGGTTGAACAAAAGAGCTGAATTTAATGGCAAGAATAAAAGAAAAAACAAATCAATAGATGAACAAGCTATTAAAGATTCTGTTAAATGGAGTATTACAGAATATTCTCTCTTTATTAGTAAGCTAGTAAAAAAAGGATTGAGTTTGAATACTGTTGAGAATCTTGGAAAGGGTTGGTTCTCCGGAGTTTGTGTAAATGATCAAGGAGAACTAAATTTTACGAATCCTTTTACTATGGAAAATAGACCTACTAATGATAATAACGACAACAATAACATTATAGGCGCAGTTGGATCATTCAATCTTGACGATTCTCAAGCATATTATGTTATTCCAGAAACAAATAACAAATTTGTAGAAGTTTTGGATAATAAAGGAGAGATAGACTCGAACTTTCCTTTAAAAGATTATCAATTACATTTAAACAATATTTCTTCCAATTCTGACAATTCTAATAAAGTGAGCATAAAAAAGTATGATGATGCTGTATCAATATTTATCAAAAATGAAATTCAAAAGAGATCATTTTTAGATTTATTTGAAATATATATTGAAGAGAAAATAAAGATATTGGATAAATTGAAATAAATAATTTAACATTGACTAAAAATTCTCATTATCTAATATTAGATAGTTCTGAAGTGGTCCGAGTATAATCTGTGGGTGGGATCTATTACCTTAATAAATTATATTTATTTTTGATGTCTTTAAATAAAAGATGTAGTCTAAATTATAATGATTTATAATAAGGTTGAGATTCAAATCCCAACAGTATTTTACGGTTCATGATCTCATATTCTATGATAATTTATTATAATAAACAAAAAATCAGTATTTTAAAGTAGAGATTAAAAAAATAGAATTAGTTATATTACAAGTAAACCTAAAATAAATGATTTAATTAAATCAATTATTATTCAAGGCATTATTTACAAATTTTTCATATTTTTCTTTTGGGGAAAGTCCAACAGTTCTGGCTACTTCATTGCCATTTTTAAATAATACTAATGAAGGAATGGATTGAATATTGTATTTGGTCGTAATTTCTTGATTTTGATCAACATTAAGTTTTGACACTTTTACTTTTCCCAATAGAGAATGAGCTAATTGCTCTACAATTGGACCAACCATTTTACAAGGACCACACCATTCAGCCCAAAAATCAACCAAGACTGGAATATCTGAATTTATAACGATATCATTCCAATTTGTTGTGTTTAATTGAATGATTCTTTCTATTTCTTTTGTCATATAGTTATTATATTTTCAAAATATATGTAGACTAACAAATCATTAGAAGGTCACAAAAATAAAATAAATTAGTTTCTACAGTGTAATCTAAAACATTTAAAATACAACTTATTTGGTTAATGATTACAAATAGTTTGTTATTGTTCCAACAACCTGATAGTGAAGAACTTAATTAATTAAAATAGCTTATTATTTAGGTGAACTATCTCCCACTCTAATCTCCAAAGATTAAGTAATGACCAAGTTCTAACTATGATAGTTCCCAACTTTTAAGCTTTAACAATATTATTTCCCTATCTTCAGATATACTTGGCCAATCTAATTCCATTTGTGGCGGCTTTTGATGTACTTGAAGCAGTATGAGGTCGAAACACAAAAGAAGCGTCCACAATTAAGCATACCATTCTAAACGCCATCTTGGGAACAGATAAATGAAATGCCCTTGAATAAAATTCATCTCATATCATCATACTATACTTTCTGTATATCTGATAGAAAAGTTAGTAAAATCTCTAAATTGTCATTGGATATATTATTTTTTTGTATTTGTATAAATTAAACAGTAACATATGAGCATAAATCTATATAAAGTGCTAAATTTCTATATGTAGGAATTATCATACTAATTCGTAAGTAAAATATTTTGTTAAAAAAGGAATTATGGTTGATTATCCAATGTCACTGAAATATTGAACCGTCTTCCATACCTATTTACAGATAATAGAGTATTTTCTTTAGCCTTCTTCTTTTTGATTCGAGAAGAAAGATCTATTATTTCCTCTACTCTTTTTTCATCTACTTCTTCAATAATATCTCCTGGCCTTATTCCTGCATCTGCTGCTGGACTATATTCTTCTACTTTTACTACTAATGCACCTTCATTAGTAGGTAATCTGTAATATCTTGCTATTCTATTAGTTATATTAATAGTAGAAACACCTAACCATGGACGATTTACCTTTCCATATTGAATTAGTTCTTGTAATATTGTTTTTGCTGTATTAACTGGAACAGCAAATCCTATTCCGTGAGCATAAGGTATTTTAGCAGTATTGATTGCAATTACCTCTCCATTGGTATTTACTAAAGGGCCCCCAGAATTGCCAGGATTAATTGCTGCATCAGTTTGAACTAATTCTAGAATGCCTTCTTCAAATTCAATATTTCTATTTAGAGAACTAATAATTCCAGTAGTCACGGTAGGTCCTCCAGTCAAACCAAAAGGATTTCCAATAGCTAAGACTATTTGACCAACTCTTAGACTATCAGAATCTCCTAATTCAATAGAAGGAATAAAGTCAAATGCATTATTATTATTATTATTATTATTATTGGCATGATTTTCTATTTGCAATACTGCGAGATCAGTGAGTTTATCTGTTCCTATTACTTTAGCATTAAATGTTTTACCATCATTAAGAGTAACTTTTAATCTTCTAGCATGATCTACTACGTGATAATTTGTTAGAATATGAGCTTGATTATCAATGATGATACCTGATCCTACGCCCTCAACTGGAAATACGCGGAAGAGTTGATCAGTTACCATTCGGACACTTGCAATATTAACTACATTCTTGCTAACTTTTTCAAGAGCATTAATAATAGTTTCTTCATTTATTGGAATCAATATTCTATACTCCTCCTCCTCCTCCTCTTTCTAACGGTGATTTTGGTTTAGATGGTGTTATAGGTGGTTTCTTTATTGTTGGTTGATTTAATTTTTTATTTAACATATTTTATATTACATTAGACATTAAGGATTAAATCGATTAACTTTAACCAGATTGGTCACACTAGAGAAAATTAGATTAAAAATTATTTAAAGTAATATCTTATCATTTTTTATAGGATATTAAAAATAAAGGGAAATTAATAGGGTTTGAATTGGTCAATATGGGAACCACTTATTCGCATTTATCTTTTTATTGCAACAATTTACAAAATGGAGTTTCTCAAAAATAAAGCTTTTGTCATTTGTTATTTAATTTTATAGATGTGATGATATTAATTATTATTTATTTACTTTAGAATCTGGAGTTAATTTGGGTATAAATTGGACTCAATATGGAGAAATAGTTTTTAATATAGAGACAAATTAACATTTATGACAATCAGATATACATCAAGTCAAAGATTCGGAATATGGATTTTAGCAGGAGGATTAGTTACATTGGTTTTTTCAATCTCTTTATTCTCTTCTTCTATGTCATCGGTAGTAGTAAATTCATATGCAGAACAGAATGAGACAACACAAAATCTTACGGAAACAAATATTCCAAAGGTTCTTCCTCTAGTTAGAGGTTTTACAGATGGTAATGAGGTATTCTATATTACAACAGAAGTATCCGATGAAAAGCTAGCAAATTATCTTTCTAATTTAACTAATTCAAGAGTTGTATATACTCCAGCATTAAAATATACACCAGCACAATCACTTGCAAACATATATGAATTTACTAATGGCATTAAAGGAAGTGGTCCAGAAGGATTTCAGCCAAATGTTGCAGACTCACAACCTGGAAATAATAAGTATTCACCATTATGGAAAGTTAATCTTGTAACATGGAATAATAGTACAACACCACGAGAATTAACATCAGAAGACGATATAGTAAATGCATTTAAAAACAAAGAGCTAACAATAAAACTAACAGATATAATTGTTAATTGTCCATTTGTACAATGGAAAGATGGTTCTCTAAAAGTTAGAGAAAATAAGACATTAACTGATGAATCCCCATATGGTGGAGGACAAGTTATTGATATCGATACTAAAAAAATGCAAGTTACATTTGTTGCACATAGAGGATTTGCTCCAGATGGTTCTACCATATATTATATAGCAACTGATGCCTCTGTCAAGAAAGTTGCGGATGATTTAGGAGTTATATTTGTCAATAAAACTGGTCTAACCCTGGTATCAGGCTCTTCTTCAGATCTTTATGTATTTACAAATGGAATAAAAGGAAATGGTCCCATGGGATACCAGGCAAGTATTGCATCTACTAATGCAGGCGATGAAGCATATAGCCCATTATGGAGAATTCAAACTGTAACATGGAAAGATCCTATGCAAGCAGAATTTCTTAATTTACTTAATGAAATAACAGAAAATGCAAAACAAGGTCATCTAAAAACTGAAATTGCTGGAGTAGTAGTTAATTGTCCATTTGTTGAAGAATAGGTTGCTTCTTTCTTCTTATTTCTCTAACTTTTTTTAATTTGATTTAGAAATCTAGAAATCATTATAATAATACAATATAGAGTTACGTATAAAATATTTGTAATTAATCTTTTAGATATTGTATATATATA
>DAIPKY010000253.1:0-2290 GCA_036769505.1 Nitrososphaeraceae archaeon | reverse complement strand
TTTTTTTCAAAATATCTGAGTAATTTTTCTATAAATTCTATATAAATCGCATTTCCTTCATATATTCCCTCTCTTGAAGTTTCAAGCTGTAAAGCATCGCAATTTATCCATCCTTCTACTTTATAATCAAATCTTTTGAATCAACAAAGACTCGTTTGACAAATATGTCTATATTATTATATTTTGGTTTTTCTACACTCTTTAAATTCCCAAATACTTTTGTTCCATTTGTAAGTTCAAACAATTTGTATTGAGAAGAGTCAAATCTGTCTGGCTTATGTATCTGTATTCCATTTACAAATATTTTAGCTCCTCTCGCAATTCTTATTGCAAATGTTTTACTAATGTAATCTTTAAGTTTATTCTCTTGTACTATGGATCTTTTAGCATGTTTTATTACAACTTTTACTCCATGATGATGTAATGCAACTTCACTATTCATAAATTCTTCATGAAAACCTTCTTTCAAGGTAGGAGTCATTATAACCTTCATTCCAACTTTTTCATTATTACTATAGAATTCTACAGTGCCTGTTTGTGAAAGGTTTAGAAAACTAAGCTTGCTCATTCCTTTTTGTCCAATTATCTTTTCCTTTAGTTTTTCAGATGACGATACTTCACTTCGAATAACTTTTTCTCCAGGAGATATAATTTTAAATGTATTATAATCTTCTATACCTGTTCCCCAATCTTCAATAATAATGTCTCCACTAGGCGAAACATTTGTAAAAATTTCAATTCTATGTTCTATTAAAGGATATGGAATCATTGCATCAAGTGCATTGCTTATATCTTCTCTATATACAGCAATTGGATTTCTATATAAGTTTGTTGCAAGCTCTTTAACAATTTCCAGGTCCAAATTCGTGTGGTGAGAATAGTTTATTGCTCATTTAACAACTCCCTATAATTTTTAGATAGTAATGGAGAATCTATAGATGAGTTTTTTAATTGTGAAATTCTACCTAATGTATGTTTAAATTGTGTATTAGTAATATTTGTTATTATATCCTTTATTTTTATTATACATTTTATAAAATATTCTTCATAATTAGATGATTCATCTTTCCTTTCTTGATTTTCAAGAAATATAAATAGAATTCCTACATCATAATTTGTCATATCAATTTACTTAATAGGACGTAATATTAATGTTATGTGACAATGTTCTAGTTATATCCTTATATAATACTTAGCCATATAAATAGATTGCTAATTATTTCTATTTTACCACATTAAGTAACATATTTTAACATAAGATAATAATAAAATTTAGTTTTAGTTTTGCTTTTGTGATAATAGCCTTATTTTCAGTTACAAATCATCGGACAAAATTAAAGTCAAAGTCGACATTAATTTATCTATATTTTGAATATTATTTTGTAGTTTTTCTTTTAAATCATCCATTGTGTCGAATATTATTTCTACAACGAGATCGTATGGTCCATTAATAACATCAACATTAACAACATTATCCATTTTTTCTAGAATATTAGCAATCTGGAATCTATATTGGGGATCACATATAATCAAAAGGTATGCTCGTAGCATGTAACTATATAGTTATTAAATATATAAAAGAAATGGTAGAATTTTTTACATGTCAATTAAAAGAATAAGAATAGGTTGAAGAAAAAAATACAAAAGTAAGTTGTAATATAAATAAGGTGTAATTTGTCATAAGATGAATATTTTATTTCACATTCTTCCTCATTTTCTAATATCCAATTTAAAATGTAACAGTATATGAAGAATAAGTAAAAGTACAAATACATTTACGCCTAATTTAGATAACATTGTGAATTGATAGTACGATAGTGTAAGGTTTATAATTAGTTTTTTAGAATAGATAGAGAGAAAAATTGGAAGAACGTAATTCATAATTGTTTTTATTGTTTTACATATATGTATAATAGGGAATCAAATCTCAAGATTTGTTAATACCTTGCTCTGCATATACTATTCTCTTCCAAATTTATCACATAGTAAGGCTTTATAATAATAAATGAATATAAAGTGTAGTATTAAAAAAAATTTTTATTACTTGCTTGGATGTATATACCAGATTAAGGTATTATCAGAAGAAAGACAATCTACTACAATCTTTTCCCCCTCTTGAGTTGTCAGATTAACTCCACATTGCTTTCCATTTTTACCATCGTTTATTACTTTCTCAATTTGACTCTTTAATTGCTGAGATGGAGCTAAACTTATTTCTTCTAAAAATTCTTCTTCTATTTTGATTAAGTTCTGACCTACAATAGAAGATACAATTTTTGTAGAATTATCA
>DAIPKY010000077.1:1685-6909 GCA_036769505.1 Nitrososphaeraceae archaeon | reverse complement strand
CAATTATTTTTTTAAGGTCAAATGAATAAATCTCTGAATCACAAAGTACAAATGAATAATTATTGAGTAAAACTACTTTTATGATTTAGGGAATTTTATATTTAGTAGAATTGGCTAGACAATCAACAGTAGCAACAACAACAATACTAGACTAAATATTAATTTTAAGATATCAAAAACTTGAGATATTATTAGAGCCTTCTATATTCAAAATCGTAAATGCTGTAAGGTATTGCTTGGAAAGACTTATCTATACATAGCCTCTTAATATTAGGAAGATGCTAACTTCAATTAATTTTTCTATTTTATTCTTACTAACCTTGTTTTCTAGTTTGAGCGTTATAATATCATCGGCAATAAATGCATATGCACTTGAATTTGATAATATATCTCCAATTAACTTAATTAAAGAAGATGGGACTATCTATAAAATCGAACCCACTTTTATTGTAGAAGAAGGTTATAAAGTTTTCAATAATACGGATGTTCAAGAGAATAAAGTTGTTTTAACTAAAGGAGAACCTGTCAAGATTTCATATGAATCTCCTTGCGGATTCGCGGATGAAATGAAGGGTTTACTTTTAAAAGGAACGATAGATCAATCTATAAGTACTTTCTCAACTAATACTAGTCCACTCCAAACTATCAAATTAAGTGGAGATCAAATAGAATTTTATGAAAACTCTTCTCCACAAGAGAAAAATACTGAAATCGCAAATATCCCTACAAATATTTCAACAGATATTGAAATTGCAGATATATTTCCTAATAGGGCAGACGAGGTTAATTATAAAATTGTTTTAGTTTTAAATTGTGATGAAGAAGTGGTTTATTATACAGCAAATGCTGAAATTGTTTGAATTAAATAACATTACATAAAGTTACTATTATCTCTATGCACTTTTTTAATTATATTTCTCTTTGTAAAAAAATATAAATATCCAGAGTTAGACAATGTAATAAAATTATAATATATAGTGTCATAATACTAATTAGTATTATATTAATGTCTATTGTGTCCTATAGTTAATAGTTTTATAAAATTAAGATGAAAAGTACTATTATAGAGTCAGTTACTTTCCATTTGTTTTAATCAAATTATATTTATTCATCAGGTCAAATCGACTACATCTTAGTTCCTTACATATATTCTAGAAACAATATTTTTTTTATTGAATTCACTTTAAAATTTTGCAAGTCATACTCTTCCTGTTAAAGTTTTACATATAAAATATAATTGTGTTGATTGTTTTTGAAAATAAAAAATATCAAGATATGAAAGGTAGAGTACCTATCATTATATCCTTGACTGGCAAACTACTTCCTCCATTAGCTCTAGTCCATATATGATGTTTCTTGATGAAGGCAGGTCCCTTAAGTATGTCTGCTTTATCTTCTCCATTAGGAACGCTACCTGGACTCCATCCACTCTGTCCCCATTTTCTATCCTTCATAACTTGAATCCAACCTTTCCCATCACCAAAATCTAACCATGCATTAAGTACCACTTCTTGCTTTACTCTATCTGTTACCAGTGTCAAAAAGAACTTGTATTCTTTATTATCTACCAGTTTGAGGCCATTCGGATACGGTACAGTTATTCCATTACCTTGAACGTTGTGATAATATTCTGTTTTTGATTGAACATCATTTCTATGAAATGACAATCCGAATCCTCCAAAGACATATTTACCATCAAGAACCCATCCATTTGTACCATGATTACCATCTTTTATTGACAGATTATCAATTCCTGGTCTGAACATGAATGTCCCTGTCATTGCAGTATTGAACCCAACTGTTGGTAATTGTGAGAATTGTGGAAGCTCATGATAATTCCAGTAGACTCTACCATTTCCTCCTCCGGATTGTACTTCTAACCAACCGTTTTTGATTGGATGAGAACTTACTCCACTCGCACCACTTGATAAGAGAACACGATCTTGAGGAGGAGTAGTACCTGATTTCAAAGTCATGTCTTTACTTAGAGCATTTTTGGAATCATAGAACCATGTAATGCTAGAAACTGGGAAATCTCCTGATGGTGGTGGTGGTGGTGGAGGAGTTGTTAATGTCTTGCTCACTGTAATAGTGTCTGTATTCTGTTTTCCGGTTTGATCATTTCTTACAGTAAGAGTGAATTTCAAGGTATCTTCGGTATTTGGCATTATGAATTGTTTAGAGAATGGTTTTGTAGGAACATTTTCTAACACTACAGTTGGCTGACCATCTGTTTGTACTATTGACCAACTAGTTATGGTTCCTGTAGATCCTGACCCATCTAATATTACAAGTTCATTAGGATTAGCTCTCTTGATTAATTCTGGAAACTTTGCATCAACATCTCCAGTTGGTGGAGGTGGTGGTGGTGTTGTCGTTCCTTTGTCATTTAAAGTAATTAAACAAGTTTTAATTTCTCCATCTTTGATTTGACCTTCACATTGATTTCCAAAAGAAGTATCATATCCTTGAGTACCATTTACAGAAATAAAAAATTGACCTTCTTTAATCGAAATGACTTGCATTAAATTTGATGGAGCTGCTTTGAAAGAGGAAGGAAAGGCAGGGCTGCCAACTATATTTATAATAAAATCAGGTGCCTGTTTTGAACCTCCGTTATCGTTAATAACATTTGTTCCTACTACAAGAAAACCCAAATCGGATTGTTCTTCTTCCGTTAACGGTATTTGTGAAATTGTTAATTTATCTTCTCCTTCGTCTCCATTATTTTGTGATGGGGGTAATAGCAATGATGGTAATGATAAAGGAATAATTGGTAACTGTGGAGTATTAGTTATTTTATCACTTGTAGTAGAAGACTCATCCAAAGTAATAAAACAAGACTTTCTCTCTCCAGCTTTAATTTGACCTTCACATTGATTTCCAAAAGAAGTATTATATCCTTGAGTATCATTTACAGAAACTGAATAATAACCTTCCTGAATAGAAATGATTTGAACTTCCGGGGTTTGAGCTGCGTTAAATATTGAAGGAAAGGCAGGGCTGCCAACTATATTTATAATAAAATCAGGTGCCTGTTTTGAACCTCCGTTATCGTTAATAACGTTGGTTGTTAATATTAGAAGTCCTCGTTGAGACTGCTCTTCCACGGATGGTATTTGGGCAATTGTAGGTACTCCTAGATGATCAGATTGGGCAAAAGTAACAATAGGAAATAAAATTATGAATAAAAATAAAGATAAAGATAAAAATAACACTGTAGCTACCATATTTATTAATTCCATTTTTAAAAGTGGGATAAATGTATATTTATATTGGGTCACAAAAATTAGTAATAAATTATTCTAGAAATAATAACGATCTTCTTTATTTCTGAATTTATAATCTTTTTAAATAGGATAATTTTTCTGCTAAAAAGCTTCTAGATCTTTCCTCCAACCGTAACAGTATAAGAGAACTTTTTACCTCTAAAATTCAATGGGAAATATTTAGTAATTTACTACAGTTATGAGAACTAAATAATTAAACTCTCCGCGCAGTACATTTTGGAATATTATCCTATTTTCTTTATAACATTTTATGGGAATGTATAGATTTATCTCTTTATTACACCTAAACTTAATTTTGCATTTATTAAAATATTTAAAATATTCAGATAATTTCCTTAATCTGAAAAGGTTTTGTTGTTGATTTAGGATATTAATAATAGTATAATACTATACCAATCAGGAGTAACTTAGTAATATATTTTGTAAAGATATGGCAAATCATTTAACAGCATTATGATATAACAAGGTAATAATTATAATTATCGTTAAGTTAAAATTATAAAATAGTATTTTCTTTGAATATTTAAGTTATAAATAATCGTGAATCATAATAACCAATATTCGATATTGTAAAAAAATATGAGAAGTATATATTATTTGTTATTAGATGATTTAATCTCAGTCTACTTTATCTTTTGCCTCATCAGCACCTTCTTCCATTCTATTACCGGTTTTTTTTGCGCCTCTTTTCATTTTCTCTCCAGCATCTTCCATTTCGTCTTTTATTTCTGACATTACTTAAAATAATACAACATAGTATAAAATAATATTACAAAAACTATATTAATATATTTAATAAAAAGTTCTAGTTTACAAAGAATTATATTTATTCATTCATTAATTTATCATTTCAGTATTTATTTTCATTATATTTAATTAGTGATGCAAATTTGCATTCCTATTTTAAGTATATAGAACTAAAATAGCTTTTTATTGATTAATTATAAATCTTAATCTAGAGTCACTTTATTCATTTATAATACATAGAAGATATAAAAAATGGATAATATGTATTTAGACTCACAAATTTAAATTTTTCTCGTTAGTATTTTCTATAATAAAAATGAAAATAAATAAGATAAAAGTTGATTATTACTTATTTCTTGATAAATAATTACATATACCATAAAGAATTAATAAGAAATTATGTTAATAATATTTATTAATGATTCTACATTTTTGTTACCTTATTTTACTTTTGACGATTTTATTTACTATGACAAATTATGGACTACAACAAGCAGAAATAATCAATCCGACCTACGCTTTTCAACAAATACCAGATAAAAGTATAGATAGACAATTAACTTCTACAAATCATCATTCTGTCAAAGAAGATATTCTACTTCATACAACAATACCTATACTAACAGGAAAATTAACAGATAGTGGAAAAAATATAACAGATCTCAGAGATTCTTTTGAATCGAACAAATTTGTAATAGAGGAATTTCCAGTTCCATCAGGATCCCATCCACATGATGTTGCACCAGCAACAGATGGGACAATTTGGTATACGGCCCAACGATCAGGTGAATTAGGAAAATTAGATCCACGTACTGGAAACACATATCATATTTATCTGGGTAATGGGTCTGCTCCCCATGGTGTTATTGTTGGCCCAGATGGTGCACCATGGATTACAGATGGAGGACTGAATGCTATTGTACGAGTAAATCCCTCAATGAATGAAATCAAAATTTTTTCTTTACCTCCAGATAATGTATATGCTAATCTAAATACTGCTACATTTGATAAAACTGGGGTCTTATGGTTCACTGGACAAAACGGTATTTATGGTCGCTTAGATCCTACAACAGGACAAATTAAGACTTTTTCATCTCCAAAAGGTCCTGGACCATATGGAATAACTACAACACCAAATGGAGAAGTCTATTTTGCCTCGTTAGCTGGTAGTTATATAGCACGTATTG
>DAIPKY010000077.1:0-1585 GCA_036769505.1 Nitrososphaeraceae archaeon | reverse complement strand
CCAAATGGAGAAGTCTATTTTGCCTCGTTAGCTGGTAGTTATATAGCACGTATTGATTTAGAAACAGGAAATGTCACTGTTCTGGAACCACCATCTCTTGATCAAGGAGCAAGACGTGTTTGGTCTGATTCTATTAACAGAATTTGGGTGAGTGAATGGAATTCTGGTAAGTTAGGCGTTTACGATCCCGACATAAAGAGTTGGAAAGAATGGTGGCTTCCTGGAGATAATCCATTGCCATATGCTGTTTACGTAGATGAACATGATAAAGTATGGATTAGTGATTTTGCATCAAATTCATTTCTACGCTTTGATCCAATGCTAGAAATATTTGAAGAGTTTAAGTTACCAAGCAAAGATGCGAAAGTACGTCAGATATTAGGAAGTCCTGGAGAGGTTTGGGGAGCCGAGTCTGGAACCGATAAACTGGTTAGAGTTCAAATAAATAAGTAATAAGTAATAATTAATAATTTAATACTTTTGGATTATTATTTCTATTCTATAAACTTCTTGTCAGATCAACAGAGCTTCAAAATAGTTTGATATTTCTATGCATATGTTTTATAAAGTTTTTATTCTAATAATTCCCAGTAGTATATTATAAATTGAAAATTATTACAAAGATTATTCCTTATTTTATTTCATATCTTTCAATGGGTTTTGTTATATATATTCTAGCAAAAGCAATCCATCATACTTTATCAAAATAAAATGATAAAAAAAAGGTATAGAGGAAAAATTATCTGGTTGTTATCACTTTTTGAAACATATACTATTAATATTTAGGTTTATATCAGTTCTTTTAGAATCACACAACTTCATCAATTTAAATTCTTATTTGTGAATGTTTGTACAATAAATAAATTTGAAAAATATAATGAAAATAAATTTCATTACAATATTAAATCATTTTATATTTTGATTCCGTGATATAATAGTAGAGGTATATGAGTGAAAAAGTGGATGTTAAAATACTAGAACAAGGAGATATTTTCTTTTTTTTTAGACCTAAAGTATCTGCTAAGAATATAAAAAGTATAGAGGATGTAAGAAGATTTTATATGGTTCTAAGTCCTGAAGAGGAGCAAAAAATAATAGATGATACTAATAATAATGATACTAGCCCAAATGAAAAGAAAATTTATCGGCTATTTATTATAGGTAAAAAATCACTTCCTGAAATTAGAAAAACGGAAGCTAGATCCTCAGAAAGGTTTTGGGCTCAAGTCGGTGGTATTTTTTATGATTCCAAAAGCCTTGTTGAGAATCTGACCGCTGATGAATATAGAAAAGGCGATGCCGCTAGACCTGTTGGGGAAGGAAAATATGCGATAATAGAACATCAAAATCATGCAGAATTAGCATTCATCCTTGAAATGCCCCAAGAGATTGGTGAAGCTCAAAAAGAATTAGGAATACAAAAAGAGGCAAGTTATATTATTACCGTAATAAATCCATATAAACCAGTTTCAGAAGGATATACTACTGCAGAAGCTGAGCGTCCAAAATATCCTAAAGATGTTCAAAATTATCTCACTAAAACTGAGGGCAAATTTATTCCGTTATCGCAAAATTTAACACTTAT
>DAIPKY010000252.1:0-2297 GCA_036769505.1 Nitrososphaeraceae archaeon | reverse complement strand
ATATACTGCCATTGTTACTGGAAGTACAAGAGGTATAGGTAAAGAAACTGCTTTACTTTTATTAAAAAATGGAATGAATGTTATTATATCTTCCAAGAGTCAAGATAGTGTATATAAAGCCATACAAGAGATTTATCTCAGATTTCCTTTTAAAAAAGAAAATATTTTAGGTTTAAAGTGTGATGTTAGCAAATATTCGGATGTAAAATCTCTTGTTGATATATCGATAAAACGATTTGGAGGGATTGATATTCTTGTTAATAATGCAGGTATAGTTTATTATAGAAGTCTAATAGACACAACTGAAGAAGAATGGAATAAGACCATTGATATTAATTTAAAAGGTACTTTTCTATTTATCAAGGAAGTTCTTCCTCATATGATTAAAAATAAATCTGGTGGTGTTATTGTCAATGTTAGTTCTGGTGCTGGAAAATCTGGTTTTCCCAACTTATCTGCTTATTGCTCAAGCAAATTTGGGGTAATAGGTTTGACTGATAGCATAGCTAAAGAAGTTGTTGATGATAATAATGTAAAGGTTATGGCAATATGTCCTGGTGGAGTAGATACAGATATGATAAAAGATATTGTTAATGATGGATATAATCTATCTAATAGAAATTTAATGAAACCTCAACAAGTTGCAAAAAAGATTTATGATATGATATTTAATCAAAATGCTTACTATAATGGACAATCAATAGAATTTTATAATAAATGAAATGAGAGTATTTATTAAATGGTCATATAGCGTTATTAAAAGTAATACCGATAGCGGTGCAGAAATAAGAGCTATTGTTAAAGCAATATTAGAAATAATATTTAAATGATTTACTTTTCATTATTTATATAAATAGACATTAATGAGTAACAATAAAAATTAATATTATATGTTTATGTTTTAGTATCCGGAAAAATAAAATTAACTAATCGTTTTTACTGTAGTGTGTAATAATTCTGCCATTTCTCTATGCAGTTTAAGAAAGTTTAATCCTTTTTCTGTAGTCTTGAATTGGTGAGTTCCTTCAATATATTCCAAAAGATTATTTCTAATCAAAATGGAAAGATATTCTTTTAACTGATTATAACTAAGCATAGATTTGTACATAATTTTTGTCTTGGTTGTTACTCCATTGGCTGCCTCTAGTATCATTGATACGATTTCCGTTCTACTTCTGTATTTCATATGAAATTATAATTCCTAAAGTAGTTTATGTTACTGCTTATTGTATAATTTACTTGTTGCTGGTTCTTTATATTGAAATTATGCATTAGAAGAATTTATTGTAGTTTTGCTAATATTATCTCTAGTACCTTGTTGGAATGCTTTTACAGTATTAGCTCCTATGTTTGATAGTTCTTTTATATTCTCTTTTGTATGCTTAACAGATGTATTAACAGAATCTATATTTGCAAATATAGTATTATTTATTACCCTAGTTGCTGCCACGGCATTATCTGCAAAGCTAGTAACCATTTTTCCATAGTTTTCAGCCAGTTGTCTAGGAGCCACAGTCCAATCAGACCAAATTTGTAATGAATTAGCTACAATATCTTTTTGTGATTCTACAAAATTGTCTGTAATTTCTCTAATGGCTTGAATTGTATTTTCCTGATAATCATTAACAATTTGTGTATAACGTGGAATTTCTTTTCTTGCTTCATTAGTTGTTTTCTTGATATTATCTCTAGTTTCATCTAATACTTTATTAACTGCTTGTTGTTGTTCTCGTTGAAATTGTTGTTCTGTTGTTGAACGTATTTTATTTGATTCTTCTTCTTTGCGTTCTTGTCTTTTTGATGACATATATATTTAATTAGTCATAAAAACACTTAACCACTGATATACAATGATATTGATTACCATTAACATTTGTTAATAATAGTGTACATTGATGATTTGATATTATTTTTATATACAACAGATGAAATAAAGCAATTTATTGAAACTGACAAGAATAGGAATAATTTTTATGATATTAGGTGCTATCATGTTAGTCGTTCCATTAATGATAACTATAACTGAGAGCTCCATTCGAATGTTTGTTCCAATGATTGGTTTACTACTTTTACTTTTTGGTTTTCCAATAATATTAAGTAGCAAGAAAGATAAGAATATAGAAACTTAGTACAATCTTAAATCGGTAAGCTGGTGGGGAGTGGATTCGTCCATGTAGTAGGGTTTTCTGCTATATGTATTTAGTTTTTTATTATTTAGAATATATTGTAAAATTGTTTTTTGAAAATAAATTAGGTAGTTGGCTCTTTAACCTTACCAAAAAATAATTTTACTTTAT
>DAIPKY010000251.1:0-2337 GCA_036769505.1 Nitrososphaeraceae archaeon | reverse complement strand
AATATATGGAGCCTGAAATAGTCATAGTAACAGATCCACAGGCAGATCAACAAGCAGTGATTGAGGCTACCAGAGCAGGAGTTCCTGTACTGGCAATATCAAATAGCGATAATGTTATTTCTAAAGTAGATTTGGTTATACCAGCTAATAATAGAGGGAGAAAAGCATTAGCTACAGTCTATTGGTTACTAGCAAGAGAAGTAATGAAAAAACAAGGAAAAATAAAATCAGATAAAGAAATGAAAGTAACAATAGACGATTTTGAAACAAAACTTGTAGAAGAAATAGTTTGAGAGATCTATCTTGTAGGTCTCCTTATTATGCAGGTTCATTTTATCCTAAAGATAAATGTGATTTGATTAAATTACTTCATTTTTGTTTTAACGAGAGTACATTTGCGCCAAAAAAAAAACAGACAACTAACACAAAAATATTTGGAATTATTGTTCCACACGGCGCGTATATATATTCTGGAGCTATATCTGCAAATGCTTTCTTTGAAATTGCGTCGCGAAATATTGATACCTTTATCTTAGTTGGACCCGATCATAATGGTATTGGAAAAAGAGTATCTGTAACCAGTGAAGGTTATTGGCAAACTCCTTTAGGAGATATCTTAATTAATAATACAATTACTAATAATTTAAAAAAATCATGTAATTTCATTGAAGAAGATAAAGTAGCTCACCAAATTGAATATTCGTTAGAGATTCAAGTTCCATTCATTCAATATTCATCTAGTAACTATTTCACCATCGTTCCCATTTTGTTGCGGGATCAGGATATCGAAACGTCAATTTTGGTTGGAAACTTAATAGCAAAATACAGTGCTAGCAAAAATGTGATGATTATTGCATCGTCTTGTTTAACCCATTATGAGTCGAATGCGAGTGTTCAGAAAAAAGATTCTTACTTGATCCAAAGTATTGAAAATTTAGATATAGAATCATTCTATCAATTGCTCATGAATTTGAAAAATTCCGTTTGTGGGTATGGAGCAATTGCAGCCTTACTGAGAGCTGTAAAAATATTAGGATCAAAAAAAGGAATATTATTAAAATATGCGACTAGTGGAGATGTTACTTCAGACAATAAGAATACAGTAGTTGGTTATGCTTCTATCGCTTTTATTTAAAACTAAATGGTAATTATGATTAGTACATCTGCATCTGCTCCTGCAAAAATTATTTTATTTGGAGAGCATTTTGCTGTATATAATCAACCAATTATATTGGCATCGATAAATAAAAGGATGAAAATAGAGTGTAAAATAGAAAGAGAGAAGAATAAGACCGTTAATATAGAAACAAATCACTTTGGAAAAAAAATATATCCTTTATCAATACTAGAAAAGAACAATCATAATATTGCAAATGATTTTTTTTATCCAATTATTTACATGCTAAGGAGAATATTATCTCATTATGGAGAGACTTACGGAATAACTATTAAAATATACTCAGAGATACCTCATGGTGTAGGTTTAGGTTCTTCTGCAGCTTTAAGTGTCGCTGGAGTAGCTGCTATATCAGGACTTTATAATAGAGTTAAGGAAAAGAATGAAATCTTAGATATAGCAATTGAAACGGAAAGGATTATTCATAAAAATTCTTCAGGAGCGGATTGTGTTGTGTCGACTTATGGAGGATTATTGTATTATCAAAAAAACACAAATATGAAGTCTCTCAACTTGAGCAAAGAGCTTTCTTTTATTATTATAAACACAGGGTCGGAACATTCTACAGGACAATTAGTATCCATAGTAAACAGATTTCGGAAAAATAATTTGTGTGAATTTCATAATTTATCAAATAATGTCTCTATAATATGTGAGAGGGCAATCAAAGCATTAGAAGAAGGAAATTGCCTAAATATTGGTAAATTAATGAATGAAAATCAAATTATCTTAGAGCGAATTGGAGTATCAACTACTGAAATTAACAATATAATTAATTTGAGTCTGAATTATGGTGCCATTGGATCCAAATTGACTGGTGCAGGTGGTGGAGGATGTGTATTAGCATTAATACCCTCTCAAGATAAATACTATTTCTTAAGTAAAATGAAAAAAAAAGGATATGAATGTTTTCCCGTATTTATAGAGAATGAAGGGTTGAAAGTTAATATTAAATCTAGTGATTTTTAAATTATTATAATTGAAACCTAGAGTCGTTCTCATAAAACTTGGAGGATCAGTTATTACTTTTAAAGAAAAACCATTGTCTGCAAACTATAAAGCAATCCACAATCTCTCGAAAATTTTAAGTAAATTAGAAATTCCATTAATAATAGTTCATGGAGGAGGCTCATATGGACATTACTGGTCTGTAAAATTTG
>DAIPKY010000250.1:0-2354 GCA_036769505.1 Nitrososphaeraceae archaeon | reverse complement strand
TGTCTCCTCCTTTCTTGTCTCCTCCTTTCTTGTCTCCTCCTTTCTTGTCTCCTCCTTTCTTGTCTCCTCCGCCATCATCTTTAGCGTAAACAACTGGGAGAAGGTCGGTTAAAGAAAAACTAGCATTATTTTTGAATAAACTAGTATGTTGGAATGGTAAAGATGTCACTAAAATTACTCCAAAATATAAAATTATAATGAAAATTAATACTGATTTTTTTGTCATAAAATATTCCCTATTCTTTTTATATAATTAGAATGTTTTTAATTATATTTAAAAATTATATATATCAAAGATTAAGATTATTTCGCTTTTTCAAAGAATTTTAAGCTCTCAAGCTAATGATAAACTGCCTGTATTTTGATTAATCAATAAAAAATATCCTCGATGAGATTGAAATCAGTATTAACTGCGTTAAGAGATTCTCACACTTAAAGATTGAAATTTGGATATAAAAATAACATAGAGGAAAAGAGAAATAAATGTGTCTTCATAAGGTACTAGAAATATTAAATGAACTTGATAAATAATTCATATATACTTTAACCAATTTTATTTATTTTTTTATTATTCTTACTATTTATGAAGTTACCAATTGTTATTTAAAATTGACTTATTTAACATTTGTTATTTTCTTGGGTATAATTAAAACTATAAAAGATTTTACATACAAATATACTAAATCGATTTTAAATAAATCATAAAATAGAAATACTTACTATTATAATATAGATCCCATTTAATTATACAATATATACTTTTATTATCAAGATAAATCAAATTTATAATAACCAATTACGCTTATAAAAACAGACAATATACAAGCCATAACATTAATACATGTATTAACAAAACAAAACACTAATCAATAAAATAATTTACTAATTTGTTCTTCTTCTGGTAATATATAACGTATTATATGCTTTCTTTGGTGCTACTATTGCTTTTACTCATTATTTTCAATTTGTCAAGAACTTCTAAATATTTTGAAATTAGATCCAATTTGGTATTTTGAATTTGAATATCATTTTCATTCTCTAAAGTTGTTATCAAAAAGTTAATTTTATCTTTGATTATTTTTGTATTCATTGTATTAGTTATGTTAGACTCAAAAACAGTTGGAACTTTAAACTCATTCTTCTTTGATAAATTAGAATCTTGAAGAGAATATGTTTGTTGTTGTTGTTTTTTCCCCTTCTCATCATCCTCAATTTTTTGTTGTTGTTGTTGTGTAACATCACTATTTGTTGTCTCCTTTGTTTTTCTTCCACAACTAACGCATATAATCTCGTCTTTATAACGAACCTGAACGCCATTACATTTAGCACATGAATTGCTAAGTAAAGTACCCCCTTTTAATAACAGATCAGCAGCACTTTTAATATTACTACTACTACTCCCTTTTTTACCATTCTCCTCATCTGCAGATTTACCATTAGACATAGTATTACTATTACTATATGAAGAATGAGAAGACATTATTTAATTTTTTTTTATGTAAATGTAATTGTTTTGTTATTTGTATTAATTGTAATTGTTATTATTATTATTATTATTATTGTTATTGTTATTGTAGTTGTAGTTGTTATTGTTTTAATTTTGTATTTTTTTAGTGAATTATTAAATTAATAATTTGTATATAAATAAAAGGATACATAACATAAAAAATCTGATTAGTATATTATATTGGTAACCCCAAATCCTTCTCGTATAGTTCTATTTGTACTCATATTATAATTATAAATTTTTGAAGAATAATCTTGTAAAACAGGCATCATATCATCTATAGTTTTACTTAGATAAAAACCAGGACAATCACCCGTAAATTGAAAAGTAGCATGAACTAAGGGTCTATTCTTATATGATTCCATCCATGATGCAAAAGGATACAACCAGCATACACCAGGTTTTCCTTCTTGAATTTGACAACTACCTTGGTTATCTAAAAACCGACATTTTATAGGTTTTCCATCCTCTTCATCAGTCTCATTTACCTTTCGCTTTAATGAAATCATAGTTAGATGAGTAATTAAGTTTCCATAGGAGCCCGGTTCATTCCAAGAGGATATTTTTGTTTCTTTATCCAGAAATTCATTGATAGAGTTATAATTCAATTTACTTTTTAGAGTAGAAATGTCATCTTTAGTTAAAGGTAATCTTCCCTGTTTTTCGCAACAGTTATGACAATCAGGCCACAGACAGTTCCATAGGACAAATAGATCATCATTTGAAAGTTTTGGTATGTGAAAAATTACTTGATTTACTTTAACGGTAGTGTCTACTACATCTTTTCTTCTACCTAGATGAAGATCATAGATAGGTTTTTCAATATTCCATTTTTTTGAGAGTTCGT
>DAIPKY010000249.1:0-2373 GCA_036769505.1 Nitrososphaeraceae archaeon | reverse complement strand
TCAATACGTTTTTCATTATTGTTTGTTAGACGATAAGCCCAATTATAATTATCTATAACTCCTAGATCAACCCATTCTTCATGCATGATATATGTTATCATCCAAGAAGGAATATTACTATTCTCTTTATCATTATAAAAAAATGGTTTTTTTTCCACAACTAACTTGTTATAGATGTCGGCAGGAATTTTTATACACTTCAAGTATATTTTTGCACTCTTATCCTTATCGATAAATGAGACAATGGATTTCATAAGAAATTCCTTGACTATTAAATACGATTTTCCATTATTTTGCTTTCGAGATTTCTTAATGTTATCGCATTTACAGTCAATTGCTGGTTTAATGTTATCAAAGCCATAAAAAATAATAGGAAACACTGTATTACAATTATTGCATCTTTGAACCCTAAAAAGAATCTCTTTGTTCCAAGAGATCAAGTCAACATATGGCAGAGAATAATTATTATAAAAATTCAAAAAATTCGAATTTAACATTGGATTATCTTGAAAAAAATCTTTTTTAGGTAATATGTAACTGTTTTGAAGATTCTCTAATAAATGTAAATTTTGTAATATTTCCCAAACTATAGAATGCGACTTTTTATCTTTTTTATACTTAGACAGAATTGGAAAGATATTATCATCAGGATTATTTAGAAATGAAGTGTCGTAAAATGGCACTGAAGATTTATGTTTATCTCTCGAATATAAATCGAAATCTTGTGGTTCTCTATGGATGTATCCATTATTATTGTAGTTATAGCTAGATGATAGTAGATAAGCTGGTATTTCTGAACCTTGATGTTTCCTCTCGAAATGCTTTCTCATATTGTATTTTCTATTTGAAGTAATTTTACAGTGTGGACAATTATAAGATGTCAACACTTTATTATATTATATCTTCATTAAAACTTTGCTGTAGCGCTGCAGTTACTGCAGTACTGCAGCATGAAAAGAATAAATGAGTAGTATAAGATTAGGAGAGTATACACACATAAATCATTCAGCACGATTAAATCCTTCGAGAATTATTGTAATATTCATATGATTGAGTTTATGTAGCAAAGAATAGTATTCGCGTATATATGAAGAATCATCTGCATTAACAGTATTGTTTATAGGACTTTCAAATTCTATAAAGCATACGTAACACTTTACTGAATCATCTGTAAATTTGATAATTTTTATTGCCTTAATGTTATGAGATCACATTTAATCCTCGACCGTCTATTAGAACTACTATTGAAAAATGGAAAAAAATTATTCAATAATTTTGGTAGCTAAAAATTTCCATTTATTTAATTCATAACTATCTAGTTATCTTATAGAATATCAAAAAAAAAGAAATAAATGGAATATGAATATTTTACTTAGAAGAAAATCAGTTTCTCAAAATGAGGAAATTTAAGTCCTCTTGGGATCCTATCTTTATTGATATGAAGATTATTCAGTTATTGGAGAAACATAATTAATTTAGATTATAGAATAATTATATTGATATCGTTTTTATTTTAATATTAGAAGGATCTCATACCGTAATAAAACTTAAATTAATTATTTATATTACAAAGTTTATGAAATTTCTTGTAACTACAGAAGTTTTTGAAACTATTCATAAAGAAGAAGATTTAAGAAGACAAGCCGAATTGATAAAAACACAAATTAAAACGATTATGAATTCAGGAAAATTCCTAACTGGCGGTCAATTAGCTGATAAACGTGGACATTTTTTTGTAATAGATGTAGCAAATGAGTTAGATTTATTAGAATTATTAAGTAGAAATATCCTTGATTCATGCAAAGTTGAGAGCCATCCTATAGTATCGTTTGAAGATCTTTTCGGATTCTTCGAAAGACATCCTGTATAAAAATCGTAGCAATCCTTTTTTTAACTCTTATTGGAAAACGAATTATTAATTCAAGATTTAATTAACAATAAACTATATATGAAAAAAGAAAATTGAAATGTTAAATATGTTTTATTAAAACTACTTTGATATATAGCTGAGAAGAATTCTAATTATATCAAAGTTTAGTAGCATAATATTTTAAGGTTCTTGATCATTTAACAATTCATATATTGTATCACAATTTCGAATTTATTTTAAATATCAATAAGGACTGATTTCAATGATTAAAAAATTAGGTTTATAATTATTGAATATATATGTATAATTGTCCAATTGTGAAAAATGTAAAAATTAGTTAATTAATATATAATAAATTATTTAACAACAAACGGAATACATGGATTTTAACCATGGATTATACAAATTTTTAATTTGTATTAAAAGGAAAGAGAATAACATAGAAATGTGTTACTTTACGGTTTTATTTTAAAGATAATTTTATTACTTAAATTTTAATAAGC
>DAIPKY010000076.1:0-7160 GCA_036769505.1 Nitrososphaeraceae archaeon | reverse complement strand
TTAAATAGTTCTAGCAAATATAGCATCCAAGATTTATTAGGTATTTGATTTCCTAGATCTTTCTCTAGTTTTATTATATCAGATATAGCTACAACATTTAGTGGAAAAAATAATTTACCATTATTAATCACTCTACAAAATGATCCTACCCAATAATGCAATGATATTATACTTTGAACTACAATTCATTAATATATCTTTAGAAGCATTAAAATTATGTATAATATAATTAATAGATGAAATAGTAAATTATAATGTCATACAAAATAGTGATTATAACATGATAGAGAAAAAATGATAAAATATGTTAATGTGTGAAATCAATAATAATACTAATCAGTCTCTTCAATATCGTTACTGAGAAAATAACATGTTGTATACTCAGAATTTCGATTTTCAAATCTATATATTCTACAATCTGAAATTTCATAAGATTTTGAGTTTTGAACATTCAACAATAATTGATATTTAGGAATTTCAGAAATTGATTCATTTATTTTTCTTGTTATTTCTATAAGAATCGGATCGGAGGATGAGGTAAGAAAATGTCCTTCATATCTTGCAGTTTTACCAGGAAAAAAGAAAAAATCTTGAACATTCAAAATCCTATTTACCATTAAAAAATTAAGTAATCTTACTTATTTAAATCATAACAAAAATATCCATATTTACTTTAGTATGATTTCTATACCGATCTAAATATTAGATAATTATTATATAATTTTCGATTACTTCAGTAGTTTTTTCTATTACTTTTCTGAGAAATGATACCATATTGTATTGGTTATTTATATCAAATATAAATAATCTAGAAGAGTTTCATTGTCTGTATTTTTTCTTTAATTTTTATATGTTATTTTATTTTTTATATTAGACTATCTGAATAATCTATTCAAACTATTGTGACTATGCAGAACCCTACTCCAACAAATGATTAATAAAGCAAAATTTATCTAGTTTGTAACTACATCATCCAAGTTTATACTGACGTTTTCATTGTTAGTATAACATTAATTCATATCCAAATGTAATTACTTTATTAATTTTTTATTTTTACATTATTTTCTTTAATAACTTTCTTAATAATTTTAAACTAGAGAAAAAATAGAGAAGAATTAGGAATTAATTTTACTATTCATTTTATATCTAATAAATTTTTTAAAAGTATTAATAAATATAAACTTAAATTTGTCTATCAATTGCAAAATGAATCTTCAGTTTAATTTTAGAAGGAAATTTTTAGGAATGATTACTGTATGTGGAATCTTTTTAGTTATTCCTTTGTTAGAAAATTCACATGCAGAAGATAATTCTGAGAAACAATTCCTTTTTAATTATTTTTATAATAATCAAGATATTGATAATCGTTATTTAGAAAGTGCTAATATAATTCCTAATCAATATATCATATATCTTCAAGATAATAAAGAAGAAAGTAATTCAATAGATCCAGTTGAATTTTATAATTCTGAATTGAAAGATACAGGAACTGAATTATTATATGTTTACTCTCATGTAGTAAAAGGATTAGCAATAAAGATTCCTAATGAAAAAGTTTTAGAGCAATTAAAAAATAATCCATTGGTCTCATATATGGGAAATGATAGGAAAATATCAGCTTTTATAGATACACATACAGAAAATCAAATTATACCCGCAAGTGTAGATAGAGTAGAAGATGGTGAAAGTTTAAACAATATTAACCCGAATTTTGTTGATGCTGATATAGCGATTTTAGACACTGGAATAGACTTAGATCACGCTGATCTAAATGTATTTCATGAAAGATCATTTATTCCAGGAACAATTAATGCAGATGATGATCACGGCCACGGCACTCATCTTGCAGGAGTTGCAGCAGCTAAAGATAACTCTTTTGGCATTGTTGGTATTGCTCCTGGAGCTAGATTATGGGCTATCAAAGTACTCGAAAGCTCAGGAATGGGAGAAATTTCTACTCTAATAAAAGGATTGGACTACATTAATCAACATCAAAATGAAGTTGACGTTGCAGTTTTAAGTTTAGGTTGTGAATGTGAATCAGGCGCATTAAATATTGCGATAAATAATTCAATAAAAGCTGGAATTACCATTGTAGTTGCTGCGGGTAATGAAGGAAAAGATGCTGGGACTTTTACACCAGCGAATAATCCGGAAGTAATAACTGTATCTGCAATAGCCGATACTGATGGAAAATGTGGAGGCAATGGGCCACCAACTCCCTATGGTGCTGATGATATGCTGGCAAGTTTTAGTAATTATGGTAATGTCGTAGATATATCAGCACCTGGTGTAGATATATATTCTACTTTTAAATCTAATTCATATACAAAATTAACTGGTACAAGCATGGCTGCTCCTCATGTTGCGGGAGCAGCAGCATTGTACATAAGTTTACATCCAGAAGCATCTCCAAATGATGTCAAAAGTTATCTTATAACTTCAGGCACAAATCTGTCGGATTTGTGTAATGGTAATGGTCACGGCTATTTTACTGGAGATAAAGACAATTTTCATGAACCTCTATTATATATCGATACAAATAAAATTAATTGATTTAATAGAGCAATATTAAACTGGAGGAAGAGATTCGGGACACACCTGTATACACACATTTTCACTTGGACACTTGGGCATTACACATGTTTCTGAAGAAGAGTTTTTGGGGTGTGTTTTATTGATCATAGTTATACTAGTTTCATTAAAAGATGTATGATTATTAGATACTTCAGCTGTAATACCCAGGGAAGTGATTACTGTTATACTAATAATAAATGAAATTATAATAATATAACCCAATACGCATGCATATAATAGAGTAAACATGTTATATTTAAAAATTTATTAAGTTATTAATAATTATAAATTTTAATATATATTAAAAGTTAAATTAAAATAGGAATTCAGAATTGTTACTTATATAAATCTATTAAATATATTATATCTTGATAGCAAATCATATCCAACCATTCTCACCCTTTTTATTAAACAAACAACAATCAAAATATGTAAATCAACACAGTAGTGTATTGTATCCTTAATATAGTTAGATTTCATTATACTGTCATAGAAAAGTCAATTAACTTTTACAGTATTGCAACACATTTTACTATTACAATAAATCAACAGTAGGAAAGAGTAATAGAATATTTATAGACAAGTTAAATAATATTATATTGAAAAAAAATTTCATTATATACTATCCTTATTTAAAGACATATATATGCTGAATATTCATAGAATTCAATATAACAATACATTAAAATATCATATTGATAAGCCAACTACGAAAGAATGTATATTAATTTATCAATTGGTACGAACTTTCTAAAACAATAATATTTAGCATCAAGAATAGTAAAACATCAAGTCGAGTTATGACAATATAGATTTTCTAATAGAATATTGTTAGATTGATTAAATTAATATTACACTTTATTAATTAAATAGTAAATGTTAATTAAAATTTCTGTTATTTTATATTTATCATCTTTTATATTATTGACATTACTGTTTTCTAATAACAACAATACTAGTTATGCATTAGGTCAAATATCAGATAATTTATTAGAACAAAATAATTCCACCGAACTAAAAATTCAAGATTTGTTTTCACAAACTTCTACATCTGTAGTTCAAATAACTGTTATTGATCCTCTTTCTAATGCACAGCAAGGTTTAGGCTCTGGCTTTCTTTATGATAAGGATGGTCATATAATTACAAATAATCATGTTGTTACTTTTAACCAAGGAAATAATAATTACCTAGTAACTTTCTCAAATGGAAATTCATATCAGGCTAAATTAATTGGTCACGATCCTTACAGTGATTTAGCTGTTCTCAAACTTTCAGATCCAATAGATATAGTTCTTAGTCCAATTCCTTTAGGTAATTCTTCAGCTCTTAGGGTTGGGGATACTGTGGCAGCTATTGGTAATCCTTTTGGCTTATCAGGATCTTTAACAGTAGGGATAGTCAGTGGTCTAGGAAGATTGCTACCTTCAACTGATAATAGCAATTCTCCATTTTCTCAATTCGCTATGAATTTTAATATTCCAGATATTATACAGACAGATGCTGCAATTAATCCTGGTAATTCTGGTGGCCCATTATTAAATTTGAAAGGTGAAGTAATAGGAATCAATTCTGCAATATATTCTAATACTGGTGTTAATGCTGGAATAGGGTTTGCTGTACCCTCCAATACAGTAAAGAAAGTTGTTCAATCAATTATATCATCAGGAAAATATCTTCATCCATATCTTGGTGTTGTTGGAATGGATATAACTCCTCAATTGGCTAAAATTTTTGGATTGAAGGAATCAAAAGGCTTTTTAATTACTGATATTACTTCAGGTAGTCCAGCTGCAAAATCAGGTAAATTACAAAAGGGAACTATAACATACAACCAAAGGGGAGAAATAATAAACTCTGATGGTGATATAATAGTAGCAATAGATGATAAAGAGGTAAGAAAAATAGATGATATTCTAACTTATCTAGAGAGAGAAAAACAAGTGGGAGATACTGTTACATTGAAAATTTTAAGGAATAATCAAATAGAGAATGTTGAGATAGTATTAGCTCCTAGAGTCTTAGAAGAAGAATCTTCCGTATTACAACAATACGATAAAAAACCTATACCCAAACAAGACGATTTTCTTACACAATGTTATCAATTCTTACCTAAATCATTATGTGACTTGCTAAGATAGTTTTTATTTTTTTGTATTGATCATTAACAACAGATACTCATAAAAGGTAAAAAATTATTAAAATGGTAAAATTACCATAGTGGAGTATTTAATATATGCTATTGACGAAATCTAAAAAATATTAGAAAAAATAAACGATCCATTACAATTATTTCGATTGTGCTAAATGCTATTAGTTAGTATACAGAGAACTAATTGAAAAATAAAAAAAATAAGTTTAGGAAATTATTTTTGATGAAATATTATTTTTTTTTGATACTATAAAAGGTAAATCTTTGTTATTTCAATTCAATTTATCATCCAATAAAATAGAATCCCATAGCAATAATGACATATACTGCCGTGAGCATTATTCCTTCAAACCAATTACTTCTACCATCGTGTGCAATCAAATTAAGAATAATAGCTGCAAGAAATAATGTAACTAATTCGTAAATTGTAAATTCTAATGTAAATGGCTGATTTAAAATTATTCCAAATATTACCAAGAGTGGTACAACAAAAAGTGCTATTTGAGTTCCTGAACCAGCAGCTATTCCGATGGATAAATCAATTTTACCTTTTCTAGCAAGAATAATAGCACTACTATGTTCTGCAGCATTACCAACTATTCCAATTATAATAGCTCCAACAAATACTTCTCCAAAACCAAACTGTTTACTAGTTTCTTCTATAGATCCAACCAAAATTTCACTTACGACTACAACTCCAACCATACTAATAGCTAGCATAAAGAATGCTCTTTTTTTATCCCAATGTTTGGTGGTGATGGTGTCAATATTGTGATTGTTATTTTTATCCCAATGTTTGGTGGTGATGGTGTCAATATTGTGATTGTTATTTTCTTCTACCATTTGTGGAGAAACAAACAAGTGTTTATGAGTAAAAAATGTAAATACAATCCCTGCTATATATACCGATAATAATATAATTGCTAAGGCATCACTTAAAAATTGTATTTTAAGTTGGTTTTCAATTTCAGCAGGTTTTAGTATAGTACTTGATAAGACAGTTGGAATTGCCAATCCAATTATAGCTAAGAAAATCATAGTTGATTGAAGTCCTGCATTTTCACGACTAAATAGTTGTTCCTTTTTACGAATCCCCCCAGCAATCATACTCAAACCAAAAATAAGCATAATATTTCCAAGAATTGCACCAGTAATTGATGCTTTTACAAGGTCTATTAGACCAGCATTAATAGCTACTACTGCAATTATTATTTCTGCTGCATTTCCAAAGGTGACATTTAAAAGAGATCCTAGCGTAGATCCATAATGTGTAGAAAGATGTTCTGTTGAATCACCTATGAGTTTTGCAAGTGGTATTAATGCTATTACTGCAATAATAAATATTATAATATGATCTGCATGAACTAGATCTAAAATAACTGAAATAGGTACAAAGACAAGGAGAAAATAAATAATAGAAGGTTTTGTAAATTTCATAAGATATTTTTGATAATGATTATAATCTGTTATTTCAATGTTTATTTATTATATATAACTATTTAGAATATTTCTAAATGTATAATTTTTTATTTATTAAATATATTATTAATTGGTAAACTCAATTTAAGATAAATAAAAACTAATATAACTATTAATAATAATTAATTAAACTAATAAAATAGATTAAATCAATCAATTATATAGATAATTCACTACAACATCGCAATTTCGCTAGCCAATGACTACTTGATCTCTAATAGCTGTTGAACCAATCTATTTTTACCTTTTCCTCGTTTATTTTTAATTTATATAACAAGGTTAGAAAAGCCTCTCTTTTAAATATTTGATATCATTTTGATTCTTTTACTACTTGTTTTTCTTTTAATGCTAATACCCCAGCGATAACAAATAAAATAAATCCTGGTATTCCGACTGGTATTCCGAAAAAAGTAGCAGTAGCTAATACTAATGTTCCATAAATAATTAAAGCTATTCCCACTATTCTTGTATTTTTAAGATAAAATATAGAAACTATTCCTGCTAGATTGATAAATAATACAATGAAAACATGCAAAATAATACCTCCTAAAAAAAGCCCTAAAAGAGGTATAACAATTAATGAATTTATAAAAAAGTATATTAACAAAATTATAATACATACCGTTATTCCTAATATAGTGTTAATAATTGTTAATTTTTTATATAGTTTCATTTTATATTTAATTCATAATGGATAAATTAAACCTTGATATAGCAAATTCTTTAAATTGCGGTAATTTTTTAAAGGGAAATTCCTCTTTATAGGTCATTTTTGTTCTTATATCATACTACAATTAGTGGCATTTGATTTATACATTTCATTATCAATTTTTAGTCTATTAGTTTACAATAACAAATTTGTGTATATAATTTAGATAAAATTTTTTTAATGAAAGTATTCTACCATTCTTTTAGAATTTTCATTATCATTAATTACTATAGAATGATAATTAT
>DAIPKY010000248.1:0-2389 GCA_036769505.1 Nitrososphaeraceae archaeon | reverse complement strand
CTTGTACCATTAGGTGTTTGGCAAATAAGGGAAGGAATAAGAGATGCACTAAGAACTAAACAAGTTGCTACTCCCTCTTCAATTACTAATTCTTTTTCTGATTTCAGAAAAGCTTTACTTTATGCGGTCAAAGGAATGACAGTTCCTATTTTAGATTGGCTAAAACATAGTATAATTTATAAAAATTATGGAAAAAAAACATTGATCTCTGATTTTTTTTAAAATAATAAAAAGTATTAACAGATGAACAGTATTATATAATCAGATTCTATTTAAAGGGCAGCTTAAAAGGATATTATGACAATTTGGAATGGAACAGATTAATTAAGAATATTTTCATAAAAAAAATTTATGTCTAAAATGATAATTTCGTTATGATGTATTTTGTTACCTCTAATAATATGTAATAATATTAATAATATATTTTATTATTCAAATTTTTATTTATTATTATTGTATCGGAAAAGTGTTATTTTAAATTTCTTTATGGTATAGTAGAAATTGTTCTGAAAAATTAACGTTAAATTTCTGAAATATTAAAGAATTCTTCTTTATTGGAGAAGGGCTAAATATCTGCACTCTTTCGTATTTATTATTTTCAAAATACTTTTTTTTATTATCATTTTTATTATTTTCTTTTAATATAATCAATTCCAAGCTCTTTTTAACTATTGACAATAATAAATCGTCAGAATCAGAGTCAATATATACAAATTGCAGTATATTCTGATTGTTCCAATAACCCTCTTCATCAATAATGGCTATTCCTCTAACTTTCTTCTTCTCTTCTCCTTTTTTTTGAATACTGTTATTGTCCTCATGAAGATCGTTGTGAACTAATATTATTACTTGTTTATTGTTGATCATCATTCTCAAAATATCTTCTGTTAAGTCATACCATCTCCAAGAATTGACAAATTTTTTTCCAGATGCTTTAAAAATATTTGACTGATTTAAATAATTAAGAACTGATTGATATTCCTCTAAATTTGCGAGTTTAATAGAAGAAGAGTTATCTGTAATAAAATTATTATTATTATTTAATTCTTGTAAAATGATGGGCTTTATACTAAGATATGACCATGTTGAAATAACTTTAAATCCTAATTTTTCCATCAATCCTTTTGATTTTTCATTGCTTATAGAAACTATTGCAGAAGAATGTAATGCTCCATTTTTTCTTGCATAGTCAAGTATATGTAGAGACATATTAGTAGCTAATTTGTGAGATCTATATTCAGGGTCAACTCTTATTCCTTCAATCCATATTATTTTCTCTGGTATTAAAATCCCATGAGAGATTGCTATCGGTTTTTCTACCTTGTTTTCATTTACATTTACAGCCACTAAAAATATACTATTAGGCTCTGTTATCCATATATCCCACACTCTGTCAATATAATCCCCCCAACTGAATGTATTTTTACAAAAATCTAAAACATAATCTTTATCATGATCTGTGGCTATTCTGAATTTGGTCGTTGTTGTTGTCTTTTTCATCTATTAATGAAGATTATCATTAAAGATTTTTGATATTTAAAATTTCGCTACAACAATATAAGATATAGTATGTATAAAATTTGCAAAACACGAATCGATTGTATTTCGTTTAATAATACTCTCTATAAAAATTTTTTTTTCTCATAAAATTTATTTTTATTATTATCATTATTATTTTTTTTCATTATTCAAAGACATTAGATTAATTAATGTGAGAAAAAATATTATTTCTGCTACTACACGTCGATATGGAGGAAGAAAAAAATATCTTAGAACAATATAGTGCAAAGTTATATTCCTTGCATGAAAAAAATGTACTTTCGAGTGAGCATCTAGATCATTTTCTTCACAGAGGATTACAAATAATAAATCCTGGTAACAACCAATTTAAGTTATTTTCGTTAGCAAAATTTTTACCATATATTGTAATTGGAGCTTCAAATGATTATATTGAGAAATTAAGTATTCCATACCAGGCTACCAGTTATGTAGCTGCGCAATCTTCTCCAAATTCAGACAGATATATTTATAAAATACCATTAAAAAAAGGAGGCGGAGTTCGTCAGTTAACAGGAGGCCAAAGAAAATTTGGTGACAATCTATATGCTTCTACTCATAAGATAATAATGGGACATCAAGCTGTTCTTTCCAGTATTTATAATCTATTACAAAATAAAGAACAAACATTGGATTGGAAATTTTATGCAAATCATTTCCAACAATCTTCTCCAGATTTATATAAAGATCTTTGTAAATTAAATGATATATGTTCAAAACAACAACAACAAAATAACTCTTATACTCATATACCGTATTTTATAATCGTAGCTAGGAATGCTAAATCTTTTCAAAGATCTGGAATAATTGAATTCTATCTAAAAAATCAAAT
>DAIPKY010000247.1:0-2391 GCA_036769505.1 Nitrososphaeraceae archaeon | reverse complement strand
AGATTGAAAAAATAAAGAGACCTATCAATTAGAAATATTATAAAGTTGTAACAAACTAAGATTTCTATATTTAATTTAGATAAGTATGGTTCTATATAATTAATTTAGTTCTATTATAATATATACACACTATCTTTTTTTTGTTACAGTATATTTAAATCCTCGGATTGCCTATTAAATATTATATGAAAGTTGAAAACACCTCAAGTTCCTGTTTTGAATTATGTTTTGATTCAAAAACAGAAGAATTAAAAATAAACCATTCCCATAGTCATCCTAAGAATTATTATACTTTAAGATATTTCTACAATCCAAATAAGACATTTTTCCATCTCTTTATGCATACAAGGGTTTATGATAAAATAACAAATGAGAATATAGAGAAACAAGGAATATTGTTGAGAAGTTGGAATCCTATAACTAAACGAGGAGAACGCTATATTTTTAGAAAAGGAGAAGAAGGAGATGGCGATTTGAATTTAAAAAGAGTTTATTTGCCAAATACAAAAACAATTTTTAAGTTTGCTAGCAGTGAAGAAATAAAGGAAGAAAGTTACAAGTTAGCAGAAGAGATAATAAAAGAATGTCCGCATAAAGATATTGAATTAAAAATTAGCAATGATTAATAAATTCAAAATTTGATATACTATTTTTTTGCATGAATATTTAACCTAACGAAGTCTAATTTCCATTGCAATTCTTTTGCATTTGTTTCAATTTCCTGTATTACTGATTTAGCAAACTTATCTTTTAGAATGTCATTGGGTAAATATTCTAAATATGGGCCTAGAACAATTGTTTTTATGAAAATAAAATAATCTTCTTTCCTTTCCAATTTATACGTTGAATTAAATTTAATCCCCATGATTCTATTATGTCAGAAATACTATCGTAAGTTGATGCATCCTAGTTGTATTTCAAAACATAGACAAGTGGATTAATATTTATATAAACTAACTTAAAATTGTGTAAAAACTATTGGCTATCATGTCCTGCAGGCAATTTATCGTAGAGTAGTCTAAATCTTTTCTATACACTAACTAGATTTTGAAGAATATGTACATCTAACTACTAATAATGGATTGTTTATCTACTTCTTACGTATATTTCTGTTATGGTCTTAAAAGATGGTATAAATTCTGATATACTAATAAAATTATACAAAATTTATGATAGCCATAGAGATGCAATACTTTGGTTTTTAGAAGAACTAGATATAGATAGTTACGATGAATATATACAAAAGTATGGAGGATCTTCAATCCAAAGATCTTATTTTATTGCTGTTTGTGGATTTTTTGAGTTATCTGGTGTTATTATAAGCCATAAAATGATAGATCCTGACATTTACTTTGATATGTTCAATCCTACTCCTTTTTGGAATAAGGCAGCACCTGCAATAGAAGGAATGAGAAAAAAAAGATCTCATATTTATGAAAATTTTGAAATGTTAAATAATAAGAGATTAGGATGGACAAAAAAGAGAGAGCATGATAAGAAAAAGTTTTCTCATAATATTAAATAGAAAAGATAAGACTAATTTTAGTATATTACATTTGGAAATATAATATATTGAAGAAATCAAAAGTTATATTTAAGATCGCTATATTACTATAAAATATATGTATATAAAAATTTAATAAAGTCACTGATTCATGTGAAATATTCTTTCAGGTTTTATCTTTAAAAGTATCCTTTTTTCTCCGGGTGATCTGCCAGGATATTTATCTTTACCGATATATTTTTTTGCTAATTTGTCTATATGTTCTTCAGCTGTATCGCCACTAATTTGTTCTATTACTTTTCCTCTGATAGTAACCATATCATATGGGTTACTTTGGTCAGCTATTGCTAGAGATACTCTAGGATCTCGTGAAATATTCTTTTGTTTAATTCTGCCTATAGCAGTATTAATAAGAATATTACCATTTTCAATATCTGCCCAAGTAGGTGTCACTTGAGGAGAACCATCCTTCATTATTGTTCCCAAAAAAGCAAAATTTTTATCTTCAAAAAGTTTTCGAATACGTGGATCATTTAGATTATTCTTGTTTTGATCATTTCCAGTCATAATTAAATACCCACATTATTTCTAATAACTGTTCTATAATATTATGTCAAAATAATTGGCTATCTCCTGCTGGAAACGCTCATAAGAAACTTTTTAATTGAGTAAATATTGTCTTTCAAAACAAAAAAATTGTGTAATTTCATTGGAATCAAGAATTGATAATTTACTTTTACAATAAAATAATTTTTTGTACTTGATTCTTTGTAATATTTTATTGTTTTATAAAAAATCAATAAATTATAATTGTAATTATAATCAATAAAAAAATTTGATTTATTTATTTATCCTAGCGAAAGCTTCTTTTCAATTTCTTTGTATAC
>DAIPKY010000246.1:0-2408 GCA_036769505.1 Nitrososphaeraceae archaeon | reverse complement strand
TTTTTTTAATTTCTTTTATCAATTTTATTAATATATGTTGACCGAAGGATATGAAAATAAGGAATTTGCAATATAATTTCTTGACAGAGGTAGGTGAAATCACTCATAAGGCGAAAAGTGGTCGTCTTATCGTAAAACTTTTTGAGATGACAAAAATAAATTCTGGAGATACAATTTTAGACTCAAAGGGAAAAAAAATAGGAAATGTAAATGAACTTATTGGTCCAGTAAATTCCCCATATGCTTCGGTAATTTTATTAGATAATAATTATGAATCTAAATCAGGTGAAACAGTCTTTAGATTTATTCCTAAAACTCCCTACAGAAGTTTTACAAAAGGATTTAAAAAAATTCATGGTAAGAAAGTGAGGCGGAAAAAGTAATGGTTTTTCTCGAATACTGTAGCAATTGTCCCGAATGCCATTCTGGTCTAATTCATGATTTTAGCAAAGGCGAATTTCTGTGTCAAAATTGTGGCTATGTTGTCCTAGATGAAGTTAATGATTATGGTCCTGAATCTGTATCTAAAGATTGTGAAGAAAAGAATCGTATTGCGAGAGCTAGTGGAGCAATGAGTTTTTCTCAACATGATTATGGTTTGAGAACAGAAATAGGAAGCGGTTTAAAAGATTATGGAGGAAAAGCAATCAATTCACAAATGGCAGAACATTTAACAAATTTAAGGAAATGGCATTCGAGAATACGGGTTTCTTCCTCAAAAGATAGACGTCTGGCTAACGTTCTATCAAAAATTACAGAAACATGTTCTAATCTCAGTTTGCCAAAAATATTAATTGAAACTGCAGCAATGATTTATAGAAATTATGAAAAAAATAAAGAGGCAAAAGGAAAATCAGTTTCGTGTATATCAGCTGCTACAATTTATTTAGCATGCAAACGATGTTCGATTGTCAGATCGCTGAACGAAATTGTTGAGGCCACCGGTATATCGTCTAATGACAGGTCTACGTTGAAACTAGCTTCAAAATATTATAGGATGATGTCTATGGAATTAGGAATATATAATGATAATTTTGGTGAACAGGACAATCAGAATAATCAGTCACAAAATAATGACAAATCTCAAACTTCTTTTTTCTTATCAAATTATCAATTAATAAAGACAAATGATAAAACTTCAATAACTAAACCAAAATATATGGCGAAAGGTATTTCTAATTTTCTTTCCATAGATCAGTATATAGCCAAATTAGTCAATCTGGCTAAACTGGACACGAGAATAGAAAGACTAGCCATAGATTTAGCACATAAAACCTCTAAAAACTTGCTTGTCGATGGAAAATCGCCTAATGGTATTGCTGCAGCTTACATTTATTTATCATCAGTTCTTCTGGGAATGAATATTCTACAAATTGATGTTTCAGGGCTTGCAGGTGTAACAGAAGTAACTATAAGAAATCGGTGTAAAGAAATTCTTTGTAGTTCTAAAATTATTATAACCATTAGACCGACTTTAAAATAATCCACCTTATATTTTGATATAACCTATTTACTAAACCATCATATGTCAGACTTTTTTGAAATCGAAAGATTGGTTGAAGATTTAGCTAAAATATACTCTACCGCTTGTGCAACATCATGGTACAAAGTAAATAATATTTCTAAGCCCACTATTGCTGAATTTAGAAACAAAGTCATTGAATTTATGAAACATTTTGAATATACTCTCTCTACTTTTCCACAAAATAATGAAAGTGAAAAATTTAAAAAATATGCAATTAGTTTATTAAATAAAGAAATGGAAAAAGTACAAAAGGGTGAAAATAAAGAAGTAGAAAAACGATACAAATACTTCGTTGAATATATATAATAATAGTCTATTTTAGAGTTTTAAAAAACATTTTAGTGGTATAACCTGCATTCAATATTAAATTTGTATAACCAGTTATAAAATTTTCAAAAATTATATTTCGAGCGAGGATATTTTGCTGTATATTCAAACACTTTTTGGTTGGAACGTATTATCATATCATTTTTATCAATTAGAAAAAAAGACGTATATATGATTTAGATTTTTAGATTTATACTTTTTGTATTCTTCATTAAAATTGACTTAACTATAAATATTGTACTTATGCAAAACACTTAATTTATGGCGCAAAACGTACCCGATTATGACATTATTATAGCAGGTGGAGGGTTAGCTGGTATGATTGTTGCTACATCAGCTGCTTATTATTCGAAGCAATCTTTAAAAATTCTTGTAATTGATAGAAATTCTTTTTTAGATCTTGGAAAGAAGACATTGAATGGTTGGATATGTGGAGATGCAGTAGGAAAGAATAGCGTTGATTATATGACAAGTAGAATAGGCATATCTTGGAGTTCGCCAGAAATTGAACATCCTGTTAAAGGAGTAATAGCCTATTCTCCTGATCATAAAACTG
>DAIPKY010000245.1:0-2421 GCA_036769505.1 Nitrososphaeraceae archaeon | reverse complement strand
ATTAATTAAATAGTCGTTCAATTATTTTTTATTTTTTTGTTCAATTAATAAGACACATATAACTTTGTATTGGGTGTTGTTATTGTTGTTATTGTTGTTATTATAGAAATTGACATAATAATATATTAAATTTAATATGAACATAACATTTAATTATAAATTTAATAGAAAATTTATATAACTTATAAATCTGTGATACAATTACTATACTGATTATGGCTTACTCAGATTATATATCTTCCTTGTTATCTTATCCAAAAACCAATTTGACACAAGAGGAGCGATCATTTATAATGAAATTTATTCGAGGTCATGATCCATCATTTAAAATTTCGTCTTACTTTAAATTAAGAAGTCCGTCTCCAGATAATAGTGATGTCTCATCTTTGATTTCAAAACGCTTAGAAGATATTGGATTTATAGAAGTTACAAAAGGCAAGTTTCTGAGTAATGTCAAAAATTATAAATTTACTACCTATGGGTTATTTTATGTGTTTCAAAATATTTCTATTTATCCTCCGCAATTTTTGATAAAGTATCAAGATAATATAATTTTGCAAACATTAGTATACAAATTCTTTAATGAAAAAACAATTAAGACAGGGACCGGAAGATTTTATTCCCAAATTGTTAGTTATCTAGAAGAATGTTGTAAAGTAAGCTTAAATGCTATAGATGATATTAAATCAGCTGAAACAGAAGAAGAAAAAGTCAAAATTTTTGATAAGTTGAAGTTTGATTTGGAATGGTTAATACGAAGATTGTGTTTTAAATTAACAGTTATGTATAATGATACTAATTTACTATCAATTAATCCAAATCTAAATGATGATGTCAAAGTTACACTTTATGAATATGAAAATAAAATGAAAATACAATTATCAAAGGACTCACAATTTATTGCTTTATTAAAGAATTTACATAAGGACTTTAACGAAGGTTACAGCGAACTTATAAATTTACATAATGAAAATTCTGAAAATATAAATAAGTAATATAAATTATTGCGATAGTTATTATTTTACTATTATAAATTGTTTTCAAACTTTTAGATAATTTTATCAGACTACATTATTTATTTGATAATAAAGCAAATACTCTACTATTTTTAAAATTCTTGACATCTCAAGTAACTCTTTTGTCAGTTTATTATATTATATAGAATTAAAATTTTATTACGTTTTTATTGAATAACAACTTATTTAACAGTTATTGAATAAAATTTCTATTATTTTTTCTTAATCATGTAAAATATAATTCATTTTTGTATTGGATTTATTTGTTCTATAATTTTTGTATATCCGAGTTAACTAATGAATTTTTTCTTTCTCTATATGATGAAATAAAAGTTAATAATAACATTGCAAATAATAAAATTCCAGTTGCAAGATGTGTTGCTACTAGTAAGGCATGCAATTTTGAATATACCATTATCATACCTAAAACTATCTGAATAATAACTATGACTGCTGCCAAGATTGCAGTTGTACTTACGGATCTTGCGTTAATATATGCATAAATAGCTGTTGTAACGATAAAACCACTGGTAATTATGACTAACATCCGATGGATATGTTCAAACAGGTAATCTGAACTCGGAATACCTAAACCGTTAGGGCATAATGGCCAATCAGGACATGATAGTCCTTGGTTAGATGAAGTGATATAAACTCCTATCAACATTATTGTATATACCAAAGCCAGTGAGGTAAAAGATAGTAATAACATTTTTCTAGGAAAGTGTTTGTTCTGTTGCTGCTTAGACATGGTAGTTTATTCTAAATATTTTTCTTGACCCCAAATAAATGTAAATCTATTATTAGATATGAGTTTTTTATTTTATTAGTTATCATAGCAGTAGCATGCTAAAATGTTAATTATTATTATTATTATTATTATTATTATTGTTTCTTAGATTCTCTACAAGATATCAAGAAAACTCTATAAAATATAGCATATAATGTTTATAAATAAAAAGAAATGACTTTTTTGTTCTTCTTTTAAAATTAAGTCATGCATGTAACTTTTCACTTGAGATACTCAAATGAAGTTATAACATTGTATATATCTTTAGTCGCGAGTCATAATTTACCATTAATTTTTTTTTAAAATTATGTTTATTAATGGATTTGATTATCTGTGATTTGTGATTGCTAAATCTTTCGAAAATCTAATTTGTGATATTCTTCTACAATCTGATATAACTTTTTCTATTAAAAATTCTGGAGGAATTTGTGAAGCACGATTACAAGAAAACATGAAATTCAAAATCAGAGATGAGTGGGCTACTATAGGAGATGAAATCTCCCCCTGGCATATTCATCTTAATATAAAAGAAGTTACCACTGCAAAATTTGTTAGAGAATTCAATAATTCTCACAATCGTGAAAGCTTTAGTATTCGTTTTTTTGATTCATCTGA
>DAIPKY010000244.1:0-2428 GCA_036769505.1 Nitrososphaeraceae archaeon | reverse complement strand
AGCATCAAGTATATTACCAAGTATTTCTGTTCTACCTCTATATTTCATATTATTAGAGAAGTGATTTAATTATTTTAGTTTAATATCAAAGTCAAAAGTAAGATAATTATAGTACAATCATTTTATATGTTATTGACAAATAAAAAATATAAGAAATGATCATGTCTTAGCTAAAAATTGTACTCACGTTTTTAATAATTGAAACAACAAAGAATTTAGGAAATTTAAAGGTAATGCTGTATAAAATAAAGAATTATAGAAAAAAGAAATTAATTTTTTAAATATAGTCAAGAGAGATATCACTCGTGTTGAATTAGATTTTCTAGGTCTATTCATAAGTAAATATATGTTCTCCAGTTAAGGGAAAATGTTAATTGATAGAGTTATGAGATAGTAATAAGGAAAGTTAGTCATAATACTTATTAAACAAAATATCAAAGAAGAGAGCACTAAACCTGATTATAAATGCAAGAAATAAGTTATAAACTAATTAGTAAAAAATTACTACTTTTTGTTTATAAATTATATATATAATTTGACTCCTTTTATAGATAACGGATAAATTAATGAATAGAAAAAGAATTATTATATTATCTTTATCTTTATCTTTTCCACTTTTACTTTTTAGTTTTTGTAATATTTATGCACAGCAAAATGAACCTGTTGATGATAGTAGTGATGAAAGTATAATTCTTTCTGATCCTAAGTTGAAAATTGAGTTAGTAACATCAGGACTTGATTTTCCTACTACAATGGCATTTTTAGGTCCAGATGACTTTTTAATACTGGAAAAAGCAGGAACAGTGAAACGAGTTACCAATGGTGTAATATTAAATAAACCACTTTTACAGGTTGACGTAAGTGTAAAAGATGAACGAGGCTTGCTAGGAATTGCTATAAGTGAAAAGAAAAATCTTGATGGTAATGGTACATCTATTCAAAATAACAACATATCTCATAACGTCTTTCTGTATTATGTTATATGTGAGGGGAAAAATACAAGTTGTGAGAATAGAATCTATAGATATGATTTAGATAATCAAAAGAATGTACTTATAAATCCAAAATTATTGTTAAGTATTCCATCTTTTCCAGATCCTGCACATATTGGTGGAATAATAGATATTGGACCAGACAATAATCTTTATGTCACTGTTGGAAATTTCCAACATACGATTCCATCAGAGGTATACCGAACAAAAACTCAAAACTTTGAGGATGGTAAACCAGTAGATGGAAGAGCGGGAGTTCTAAGAATAACCCAAGATGGCAAGCCAGTGGGTGCTGAAGGAATAATTGGAAATGAATATCCTCTTAACTTGTATTATGCCTATGGAGTAAAAAATAGTTTTGGAATTGATTTCGATCCTGTAACAGGAAAATTATGGTTAACAGAAAACGGTCCTAAATTTGGTGATGAAATTAATTTGGCAGAACCAGGATTCAATAGTGGTTCTGATAAGATATTCGGTATTTGGAGAGTGAATGAGGAAGGTAAAAAATTGCAAACAGCAGAAGGTGGCAAAGAAGGTGAATATGTAACTGTTGTAGGTAAAAATCCTGAAGACCTAGTATATTTTGAAGGTAAAGGACATTATTCCCCTCCTGAATTCACATGGGATAAATCGGTTGCTCCAACTGCCCTATTATTTCTTGATTCCAAAAACTTGGGAGCTGAATATGAAAATGACATGTTTGTGGGATCTGTAGATGGACAAATATTTCATTTTGATTTAAATGATAACCGGACAGCACTACTTTTAAAAGGTGTTTTAGAAGATAAAATAGCCTCAGATGACACAGAGTTTGCTGACATATTATTCGCAGAGGGTTTTAGCATTATTACTGATTTGAAGCAAGGTCCTGATGGTAACTTATATGTGGTATCAGGACTAAAGCAATCCAAATCAGAAAACTTGGGTGCTGTTTATAGAATAAAATAGCTATTCCTTACAGGATAATTCATAAAAGTAAACAATATTTAAGTCAAAATAATCTTAATATTCTATAGTGGAACAAATATTTGCGAAAAATGTTTCTCATCGTAGTAGCTTTATAATAATAATAGGATTAATTAGTTATTTAACTATATTATCTTCTTTACAAAGTTTTATTATAGATTCAATTTATGGCCAGACCTCTAATAATGGAAATTCACAAATAGTCAAACTAAAAATAAATCTCAAAGTAACAGGAACAAGCGATGATGATAAAATTACAGGTGGAAGTGGAGATGACAAGTTAATTGGAGGAAAAGGAAATGATGAGCTTAATGGAAAAGGAGGCAATGATATTATTGATGGCGGAATTGGTAATGATATAATATATGGTGGAACAGGAAATAACATACTACAAGGCGGCAAAGGAAACGACACATTGAATGGTGAAAGAGGTAATGATGAATTGACTGGAGGAAAAGGAAATGACG
>DAIPKY010000243.1:0-2434 GCA_036769505.1 Nitrososphaeraceae archaeon | reverse complement strand
ATACAAGGTTGTATGTTACTACAAGAAAAAATAAAAAGGTCGAAAATAAAATGAGGTCATTATTAAATTAGCCATAAGTAAATTTCTAGATAGTAATGCTGGTAAGTATTGAAAAAGTAATATTGATAAATTATCAGTCACTAAAGTAACTAATATCCGTTAGATAAAGCAATTCATATTCAAAATTAATGAACCGTTTTGGCAGTTATATTGTGATTTGATTTGATTTCAAATAAGATCTCAATATAAAATAGAAGATAAAAATTATACAATTTTTCTAAAAATGTAGAAATATTTAACATTTTAAGTCAACATTATAAGTCTTTCTTATTTTTTGTATTATAAATAATATATATCTAAAAAATTAAAACTATATCGAATCCTGAACCTTATTATGATTTCCCAAGGTAAGACTCTTCTTCCGTTGGAGTGGGAGCAACACTTGGTTTCTCCTTAAACAATTGTTTTAATTGTTCTACTTTCTTAATCATAGTATCTATTTCAGAAATATGGTCTGATTCTATTTCAATCTCTTCTATCCCATTTGAAATCTTAATTCTATATGGCATACTTCATAATTACTTCATTAGATTAGTTATTGTATCTTTGGTATTGATTTTAAAAAGGGATTTTGTACTAGTTAAAAAAAAATAAAACATTGAAACAGATTATTTTCTGCGGTGACAATATGGTCTAACCTAATAGAAGTCAATAATCGGAGGAAATTAAAATAAATAACAATAGATCTGCTACTGGCCGAGCAATTAGCTTATGAGAAGGTAATAAATACTTGTTAAATTAAATTAAAGAAATCAGATTATAAGAAGAAATACATTCTATATTTACTATGGAATTTTAGTAGAGGAAATTTGATTACTATAATTGTTGAAGACTATCATCAAATTTGATCAAACTATCCCTCTGATAGTTGGCAAAGATGATTGATTGAGCTTTGAATCCGAAATAGAATGATATCCTTAGCAAAATTGGGAAATCTTCCTCTAAATAACAAATTTGTGAAGTATAGTTTGAAGATAAAGATAAGCAACTAGTTTGATATTTTAGGAAATTTAATCCAGATATTAATCCATTCTTTAACTATAATGACACAGACACAAGTCTCTTTGTTTACAGTAAAGACGATTCCAGTAAAATATGATCTAACCATTGGATAAAGTAGAAGCAATAATTGAAAGGGTTTTTGAACAAGTTATTTATTTTTATGGAAATATAATTTTTTTACTATCTCTATATTCAATTAGTATGTTCGATAATATTTCCTATTAGCATATCTAATCTATAATATTATTATCTAGAGAGAGACAACAAATCAGTATATTATGGCATTTTATGGAAAAAGTTAATTTCAATATTATTATTAAAAATTAGAACAAATTTTTTATCAAAAATACTCTCTTGAAAGTCAAATAAATGATTACACTAAATCTAAAGGTATAACGTGTCTCTAATCATATAATTAAACACCTTTTCGAAGAATCATATACAATTAACAATAATTCAGGTTAGTAAATAAAAGAATATAGGAAAGATTTAATTCTTAAATATAATATGTTACTAAAAATTATTTAAAAAACTAAAGATTTCTATTTAACCTGTCTTAAAGAACTCCTCAGAGTTTCTTGATAGGGCACGTATTTTTCTATCTATTTCTTCTTTTACCATTGAATCAGCCTCAAATGTATTATTGTGAGTGAACGGAGAGGTTAATGAGGACATACCAATATTATTGAGTAATTCCCGCTGTTGTTGAATTACTTTATCAGCTAGAGAATCTATTGCAAATCCTAAGTTCATTGAGTTTGGGAAGGTATTTCTTATGTTTGGAATTCTTCTATAAAAAATCATTAATAACATACTAATGGAGTGCTATTTAAATAGTAATGAAAGAATCCCTATCGAGATTATAGATGTATACTGATTATGAACAATAAAAAATCAAGAGGTAAGAAGATGAATTGCACATGTCTTGAAGAAAGTGGCGATCGTCGGAGAGGGAGGAAAAAATCTCCTTGCAATATTTGTATTAATGAAGAATAATAATGTAACCTTAGAGGAATCCCAATACAATTTGACGATAAATAAGATAACAGTTTCTTTAACGAGAAATCCCTAATATTATAAAAATAAAATGAGTTTTAATTAATATCTGTGTTAAGCTTCCATTTTATTTAATTCTATTGACATACTAAAAAAAAGTTCTAGAAGATAATTTGTTGAATATATAAATACTATAGTAGACAACAGCCAATATGGATTCAAAAATTTCTTCCATAGTAATTACATCAGTTCTTGCATTTGCTTTAATTGCAGGAATACCAGCTGTATTCGAAAATGTATTAGCACAAGAGGATGGTAGTGGTCAATCAGGCAGTGATACAGGAATGGACCAAAGTCAATCAGGCAGTGATACAGG
>DAIPKY010000242.1:0-2461 GCA_036769505.1 Nitrososphaeraceae archaeon | reverse complement strand
TCCTAAATGGAAGCCTTGGTGGAATTGGACTATTACTAGCTTTTATATTGATTCCGGCCCTAAAAGTAATTCCTTTATTACCATTAGGATTATTGTATGGCTTTTTCCTTTGGATCCTTACTCTTGTTCCAATTCACAAACCGATTACTGGAATAAATCCATGGAATCATCCCCTAGGTAAAGGTCCAGCTATAGTGAGTCTAGTAGGGCATACAATTTATGGAATAACATTAGTTACATTCTTCGCATTAATAATTACTATTTAATTAAAAGTATTGTTAACGTTACCATATCATACTAATGGTATTTGTTTGCAGGATATAAATATTCAGAAGAACATTATTCGTTGGGTAATATATTTACTTTAATTGTACGTCTTTATATTATTAACTCGACTTTAGAGTAATCCATCAAATTGTATAACACAATCTATATCAAAAGAAGACATCATTAACAAGTACATTTAATCCAATTAAATCCATATATTTGGAATTGTAGATCTATTATAGTTCAAAGAATAAGTGGGTTTAATAAATTTTGTATAAATGAGTTCTATGTATAGTATAAATATATTTACTTGTTTTATAGAACTTAACCAACCTATATAAGTAATAAAATAAGATACAACTTTTATTAGCATTTCTAGTTATAGTCTTTAATTGAATATCAATATCTGGATGAGTAGACAAATAAAATTCCATTTTTTTTATTTTAATCAAGACTGTAAACATAGTTTTGCTGGCTCAGATACCATACATTTGTTTTGATAATATTGGTTATTATTCAAATTTATTGCTAAATCATTAGCATCGTTTATATCAACTGTGTTATATATCAAACTATTATCGTTTATTTGATTATTGTTACTTGGTTGGTCTAAAAATAGTCCTATACCTGATCCTTTAATATTATTTCTCTCAATCAAAGATTGATTAGTATTCACCAAAGTTATTCCTGACAGTTGGTTATCCATTATCAAATTATTTTTAAAAAATAAATTATTGCTTGAGTAAGCAGAAATGCCTACATTATTTAAGGTTATATTAGTTTCGCTCATTTCACCATAGGAGCTATTGATAGAAAATATTCCAAATTGGTTATTTTGAAGGATAATTGAATTTACATCTATAGTATTAGAATTAATAAGATTTATACCCTTTTTAAAATTGGTTATAGTACCAGGACCGTTTAAAGTTACATCATTTCCAAGAATCACTATTCCGCTTTGTTCTAAAATCTTTCCTGGTCCAGTTATGGTTTTTCCATTTAAATCAATTGTAATTCCACTTCCTGATACAATAAGCCCATCTTTATAACAGTTAAGATTAGTTTCTAGTTTAAAATCAGCCTTTATTGTCATTGAACATGGCGATATTTGATTGATTGAAAGTTCTCCTTTATTATCATTTTCTATTGTTTGTGGATAAGCAGAGAATATCATGTTATTTTCTACTGACAAAAATATAGTCAATGTTAAAACCATGAGAATAATTACAATCAAGTTCATACAAGAAAATAATTCAATAAAACTATTTATTAATTTCCATTTATTGTGAATCTAAAAGTATCTAAATATTTTTCTATTAATTTCTGCTATATCAATAATATTTAAAATATAAATTTACATAGACCTAACTACATAATTCGAATTAATGTCTACTTCAGCTATTATGATGCTACAAGTTGAAACCAAATTTGACCAAAAAAAAGGACTTGAATATTGCTACTACTAATAGCAAAACATACAAAAGATAATAAGACTCATTAATAACTAAACTATTATACTAAATAAAAGCGAAGTATGAAATTTCTCTTTCAAATTCTTTCTATTCCGACAATAAGGAGAGTAACCTAATATAGACTATAAGTCTTTGGAGAAAAATAATTAAACATAATATTTTAATAAATGATTGTACCTCCCACAAAACTACTATGCCTTTTTTAGTTATATTATTTATATTGGGTTTAGTAAAAAAACTGTAACTGTATTAGGAAGCAAATTTTGTATCGTCTTTGTTAAATCTTTTTTTGTCTAATGGTGACGTAGATTTTTTTCTTTGGTCAACTACTAATTTTATATACTCTCTCACTTCATTTTCAGTAACTTCATAGGAAAATTCACCAGTCTGTTCTTCCATTTCCTTACGTTGTTTTTGGATAAGCTTTATTACCTTCTTTTCTATTTCTTGTTCCATTTGTGCAGATCCTATGTTACCTATTAAATCACTCACAGATCCTTTGATTGATTTTCTTAGAGAGTTATCTTGTGATATTGATATTGCTGAAAGATATAATCCAATACTAAACAAATACGAAGATAGTAGAACAAGTGAATGAGCAGCTACTCCATATGTAGGTTGTATAGCAGAAGTTGAAAGTGAAATACCAACTATTGTATCACCTATTGCGGCAATAATAAGATAATCTTTTAATTTTGATGAGACCAAACTTCTTACAGCCA
>DAIPKY010000075.1:0-7418 GCA_036769505.1 Nitrososphaeraceae archaeon | reverse complement strand
AGTTGATATTGATGATGGACAGCGTAGAGGAGACAGATATGGAAGAGAGGTTGGTGTCGTTTATTGTGATGGAATAAATCTAAATAAAGAATTAATAGAAAGTAACTTGGCAATTATTTATTCCAAATATTGTGATATTTCGGAATTTTCAAATGAAGAATGGGCAAAGCCTTATTGCAATTAAATAAATATATATTTTATAATTAGTGGGATATAATTGACACTTATATCCTTTATTCTAAATCAAGGGTACTAGTTACTATAACTTAGATATATAACAATTTTGGTTAATAAAATTATAATTTAACAATAACAATAGAAAATTTAGTGTTCTATAGAAAGATCAAAGTATTTGAAGTTGAATATGAAAATAAAAGAAGAATGTTTTATACTTTGTTATGATAAAGGAAATTACAAAAAAGAGTAAGAAAGATTTTAAAGTTAGAAACAAATTTGAAAACAAGTGGCATATTATTACATTTGAACTTCTTTTTTTATATTATAATTAAATATTATGTTAGACATTAACTTATGTGACAAAACTAGGTTATTGGGCTTCACAAGAACAGTATTCAATGGAAGATTTGTTTGAATTTGTAAAAGAAGCTGAAAAGGCTGGATTTGATCAAACTCTTACGAGTGATCATTTTCATCCATGGTCACATAAAAATGGCTATGGTAACTTTACATGGGTTTGGCTAGCGGCTGCCGCTGAAAGAACAAAAAATATGAAATTCATAACTGGAGTTACTGCAGCTGTATATAGATATAATCCGGCTATAACAGCACAAGCATTTGCATCCTTGGATGTATTATATCCAGGACGAATAGGGCTTGGAATTGGTACAGGAGAAGCAATGAATGAAGTTTCTGTAGGTTTTGATTGGCCTTCCGCAGATACAAGACTAGAACGAACAACTGAATCTATTCAAATAATAAAAAAATTATGGAATAAAGGAAGTGTTAGTGATGGCAACGGCAAAGAAATAAGTTTTTCAAACACTAACAATAACAATAACGGTTTTGTAAACTTTAATGGTCAATATTTTAAATTAAAAAATGCAAAGCTGTATACACCTCCTACTACAAATATTCCTCTTTATATGGCAGCTTCTGGAAAAGAAGCGGTTCAAACTGCTGGCAGGTTAACGGATGGATTGATTACTACTTCAAAACCAAATAATTCTAAAGAGGTATTTGATCTATTTAATAAAGCAGCAAAAGAAGTAGGAAAAGATCCTGATATATTGGAAAAAATAGCTAAACCAAAAATTTCTTATTCTGAAGATTATGATGAGGCATTTCAATCCTGTGAATTTTGGAGAACCTCACAAATAGATAATGCTTTTGATAGAGATATAAATGACCCAAGAATATTAGAAAAAATAGCAAAGGAAGAAGTATCAGATGATGAATTAAGAAAATCAATATTAATAATTACTTCAATAGAAGATTTAATTAAACCAATAGAAGAATATTTTAATGCTGGCTTTACCCAAGTATATACACACAGTACAAGTCCAAACGAAATTGAATTTATTAAAAAGTTTGCAAATAAAGTAATACCCTATTTTGAAGATAAAAGAATAAATAAATAAATAATCGTATTCAATTTTGAACTTTTTTTCAATATTTTTTGACTAATTATATTTATTAAATTCTTATAAATAGAAATAATGAATCATATATACTTCTAAGCACATTAATAATCTAGAATAGAATAACATATTCAGTATTTAGACCTTGATTGCTAAATTGAGTAATATATATTTCCCATCTCTATTGAATACTTGTACGCGATTGTTATCCTATCAACTACGAAAATATTATAAGTAATCAATTGGTAATTCAAGAGTACAAGCAAATTTTTCCACTATTTGTACATGGAAATTCTAGCTTGTGAACAAAATAAATTATATTATTAACTCTTCCTATACTTTCTAAAATTACTAAAGATATCATTATAGTAGAGGAGATCATAATAGAGCTTATTGTAATATTTTTACGATATTTGTTTTCAACCAGTTATTGTGGTTATGTTGTTCTTATGGATCTTAGATATGAACTATTTTGACTATTTTCTTTTAGTTTTTACATTACTGTTTTTCTATAAAGTTTTCTATTTTGTTTTCAGAATTTTCTGCTCGAATAAAAATAGGAACATTTTCAATACCTGTAGCAATGTAGCTAGATAATAACCATTCTCCTGGTGCAAATTCTAACGTTTTTTCTAATATCTGATTATCTATGTTAAATGTATTACTTACAACGTTTCTATCATAGGGTCTTGGCAATGTTCCTACAAAATATGTATGTAGTTGTTGCAATGCACTAGTATTAAGATAGGCGATTCTTTGTGTCGCAATGCATCCTCCTAAACCATATTTCCTACCTTGTCTAAGTAATGTTTCCACTTCTATACTACATTCTTTATCTATTCCTCTCGAATTTGATAAGTCTTGTACAAATTCTTGTGCTTCATCAAATACAAAAAGGACATATGGCCGAACTTTAAATTGCCTTTTTCTTTTATAGAGAAGTTCGCGACTAAGAGTTATTGCAATGTTCTTGATTGTATATGGATCAGATATTGAGATACAAGTTAATCGTGTATTTCCTTCAAGAATTTCAATTATTTGATCTATAGTTACACCATAATCATTTCTACTATTATTCCTTTCACCCTCATTTTTTTTCTGTTGTAAACGACCTCTCAACGTATCCCTACTTGAAGCCCATGCATATAACCCTGCTTTATCACTAACTTTGAAGGTTTTCATTGCTTCTATTGCAGACATACTTAAAATTTGTACAAATTTTTCATCAATAAAACTAGATTCATTAAGATTATTTTGGGTCATGCATTCAAAAAGTTTTCTATAGATGTGATTTATAGCATCTAAATAATGTGGCTTACCTGTACTTTCATTCTTTAAATCCTCAAGTTCTTTCAGTATCTCTTTACACGTGGGTGTTACAGAAGAAGGTTTAACAAAATGTGTAGCTATTCCTCTTTCAAATACTTTTACCAATCCGTTTTTTGCTCTTCCATCTTCTTCAAACTCTGTAGGTTTCACAACAGAAATATAAAATTGCTCTGCATCATTTACTGGACTTTCTAAAATTATTTTTGATTCTATTAAGGTGTCAGCAAATAGATCTGCAAGCAAAAATGGATACTCACATGAGATATCAAATAACAAAATTTTTGTATCTTTTGTGTATAACAATATCTTTCTTAATATATTTGAGAGAAAATTGCTCTTTCCTCCACCAGTAAATGCAAAGATACCAAAATGATATCGAACTAAATTATCAAGGTGAACAAAAATAGGAATTTTTTCTGTAGAGTTTTCAAACATCTTTATTATTCCTAATTCAGGACTAGATTTTTCGAGATTATTGTTGTTAACATCCCAGTTCATTTTTTTCATTACTTTTTGATTATACATTTGACTAACTGTCTTTGCATTGAGAAGAAATACCGTATCTCCAATTATAGGATAAGAGAACCCTTTGACATATTCATACTTGATTTCTCCTTCTTCATCTGTAGTATTTACTAATAAATCATAATTAATTGGAATTGCACTTATTTGTATCATCATAGTAGACTTGTCATCTGTATCCCAATCTTCAACAGATTGTTCGATAACTTCAAATTGCATTGGATAATATGTAGAATCTGATAATCCCCTCATTCCGTAATGATCAGGCCATATTCTAGATATTACAAATAAACTAAAGCGATTGGTGCTACTTTGTGAGTTATTGAATTTTGATTTAAAGTTCTTGACAGCTATAATCATACCCTCTTCTAATAAACTCATAATTTCCTTGTGATATTCTACTTTAATTCTACAATCATATTTTGCAGATATGGGAGCATTCTCTGATGTATTTTCTATCCTCGCTGGAATTACTGCACTTAATCTTCCTTTAAATTTCCCCTCAAAATCTGTAAAAATGGGAAGAATAATCTTATTATTATTATTATTATTATTATTATCTTCTGTTTGACTCAAATCCTTGTCTCTTTTCTCTAAATGTATTCATGTAATATACAAAGCTTTTCAGATTTTTATTACATGTTATCAAATGGCTTGTTGAATCTACAATCTTTTTAAATTCTTGATTATGCCACTTTGCTATTTTATCTGCAACAAATAAAGGTCTATTGTATCCAAAAGTTTCACCTACATTCGAATGGCTCATTGATTTTAGTATAATAAGTAAAAGATTTTGTAAGTCATTTTTAATTTTATTATTTCTAAATAGGAGAAATTTGACTTTTTCTGTGCCACCATATTCATGCTTCATTTCTATACTATTTTCAGGTGACGTAAGATCAAATTCTGGATAAACAAGTCTGTCAATAGCTAAAACATTACTTCTAAGTTTTTCATCTTGTCTAGAACTAGCTAATTGTACAAACGATCTAAGAAATAATTGACTTTGTGTAATTTTATTTTTCATTGCCCCACTCACGTATCCTTTTCTTTTCTTAAAATCTGGAATTGCCATTACAAAAGATGAGTCGTATTCTACTAAACCCCAAGGTACGTTTATTTTATCAGAGTTTAGCATACTCAGAACTTGAAGTAACATTCTATCAGTATTAGGTAGTTTGTTAAGATTATCGTAAATTATATCATGGTTGGTCCAAATATTGTTCATTAAACAAATCGGTATAACATGATTTTTGAATTCTTGAGCTGCAGTATCCTTTGTTATTCCAATTAAAATAATTTTATTCTTCCAACATTCTTCTATTAACATATAAAGTGTAAACAGTGTTAAAAATGATAAATCAAGTGTAGTTAACCATTTTCTAGTTCCTGATTCATGATCTAAAATAAAATGCTCTTTATTTTTTCCAAATATTTTTTCATCTATTATGGTAACAAGTCTTTTAACTCTGAGCCATGAGAATCTGTATCTTTCAACAATTTTGTACTTTCCTTTTTTTACTTCCTCAATTATTCCCTCATGTATAGAACTGTGTATATATTTCTCAATTCGTTTTCTTATCTTTTCATTATTGTTAACTTTAAGAAGTAACATAATCTGAGTAATATCTAGTTCTTGATTTTCTCCAGATAATAAATTGAAAATTGCATATCTCAAATAATCTCCTCTTGGAGACGGTAAGTTTAACTTATCATGTATAATGTTGTGGCGTGCTATTACTATATCATTGACATCAATTGCCATCTCATCTTCTATTTTATAATTCAGTATTGAAGAGTTTGTTTCCCAAGTTTTTCTATCCGATGTATCATACAACAAACTTGAATACATATTTGATAGGCTTCTATCCATGAATATAATGTCATATTTTTTAGTAGATGCATATTTATAGGCTAGATAAAATTCTGAAAAGGTCATGAGAAGGTTGGCTATATTTGTATTATTTATTATGGTCTCTTCAGTCAGAGGTTTCATCAAATTTACCTTTCCATCTTTATCATGGAATGTATGATCTATTTCAGGGATTTTGTCAATATAAACGGGAATACAACTTGAAATATCTACCGATTGATCAATAAAGCGATTTTGATATTTTATTTTCAATTTGTCTTGGTATTGATCTGAAAACTCGATAGAACCATCACAAGAATAAGCACCAGCGTAAAAAATTACCATATCAAATAATGGTTTAGAATACTCTGTTCCATCTACTGCAACAAAATGGAGAATATCTTTGTCAAAAAAACTTTTAGCAGTATAATATGCATTAGTAATATCGTATTTATCAACTATTAAATCCTTAAAAAGATAATTATAGGAATCAGTAACCTTTGAAAATTTTAGTTGATAATCATCTATTTGGTCTAAGGCTGTTTTTCTCAAAATGTCTCCAGTTTTAGATATTCTGGATCCTAAAAGTGATGATTGATAATCATTCAAATGATAATTTGTTAAAAAATATTATTATAAGGTTTTCTATTGTACTATATTAAATTTCTTACTTCTGCAATGGTATTAATTATTAATTATAAATGATCATAATATAATGAAATTTTCAAGATTATATTGTTACATTGGATATGGATGTTTGCATACATTTACCTAATACTTTATCAATATCGACTTCTCTTTCAATTTTAATTTCCTTTTCTAGTAATTGGTTTTAATGATTCAGTAAATTTTAATACCTCTAAATTGATTAATTCATTTCTTAAGCAGTTATTTTTAGATTAGATTCCAAACAATTTGTGCTTAATTAATAACAGATTGTAACAATTAAAAACAATTGTAACAAGCTGTATCAATTGAAAACAGAAGACAGAATTTATACTATAGTAAATAATAAAAGTATTGACTGCAAATAATGGTTATGTATTGTTGACAAAATTTGAAAAAGAAACATTGGTTATAAAATTGCTTAAAGAAGAATGGACTGTTCGTGAGATAGCTAAAGAAGCTCATGTATCGCCTGAAACTATAGGTGAAATTAGAAGAAGAACATTAGGAGAATCTGCATCATACACTAAAAAAAATAAAAAATTATCTAAAAATGCCAAGGCCCTCGAACTCTTCTGTAAAGATAAAAAACCAATAGAAGTCTCTATAGAGTTAGATTTTGATCCAAAAGAAGTGGAAAAAGTATATTTTGACTATTTAAGGCTTGAAGGATTAGGTGATTTAAAAAAGATTTATCAAGAATTAGGCAACTATGTACAAGATTTAGTAAAATTTTATTGGTCATTTAGAGAAGCCGGAGTAGATAACAAAATAATAACGCATATTCTTGATATTGCAAATGATATACCTGATCTAGAGCAGAAAATAAAAGATTTACAAGAGGAAAGAAAAGAGTTAGAAGTACAAATACAAAAAAAGAATAAGGATTTAAAATATTTAATTGGTCAAATAGAAAAAGCTACCAATATTTTTTATGACGAAAATGCCAAGTTGGCTGATCTAAGTAGGCATATAACTTGGAAAAAAATTGATCTGGAAGATTTAAAAAAAACAATTGAGGATATAAAAACTACTGATGGATTTTTAAATTTGGAAAGAAAAGTTGAAGAAATAGTTAGGAAAATAATAAACCAAAATTCAATCAATTTGCCTTTACTTCTTATTGCTGTCTTGGAAACACTAAGAAATAATTCTCTTTATCAACAAATTATATCTGATTATTCTAATATATTCAAAGATGGTAATATCAATCGCCAAAATTTACAGCCAAGAGAAAGATTCTTTTTATATAACTATAACAATTTAGTACATGAAATTCAAGAAAAATTATTTAAGATATATCCTAACAAAATAATCTCTAACAGATTAAAACTAATATGAACTATAGCAAACACATAAGAATAAATGGTAATTGTATTCAATTTATGAATGTTCATTCCTTTTTATAGCAATTAGAATCCTTTATTTCAATGTGTAGATTGTAAAAGAAC
>DAIPKY010000241.1:0-2475 GCA_036769505.1 Nitrososphaeraceae archaeon | reverse complement strand
AGCTATTGTGTTTTCATCTCCATTATCAAATAAAATTTCTAGAATATCTATGTCAGTCTGTCGAAGATCATTAATAGATATAAAATCGTCTTCATAAAATTTCTGATTGTTTAATGGTTCTAGTAAAATAGAATTATTGTTATTATGTATATTATTTAGATTTTTACCTTTTTTATTACTTTGTTTTTTTAAATCACATATCACACTAACTATATTAATGTAAGTATATATATATTGGTAAGTGACATATAGTATAGTAACTTACTATTTATTAAGTAAAAGATAACTAATAAATTATTTACTATATTGAAATAAAAAGATTATGGTTGATTCTCTAATGTCACTGAAATAGTAAATCGTCTACCATATCTATTTACAGATAATAAATTTTGCTCATTTACATTCTTATTTTTGATTAGAGGTGGAAGCTCATTTCTTTTATCCTCATTTTCTCAATTTCTTCGGTAATATCTACAGGTTTCCTTCCTGAACCAGATGTAGAGATTGGATTGAAATCTAATGATATTGCCATACATATCTTTGATGATAATTTGAAGGAAAAAAATAATTATAAACAAAGCTATTCTTGAGCAAATATCGATACAACTAACCAAATATCAATAGGAAATCATTAACACAATTCAATCCAATCCTCAAACAACTCTAAAATTGCAAAAAATATTGTTAATCATTAGATTTTTTGTAAAGTAACTAAATTAAGAGATGATGTATTCTAAAAAGAATATGTAAAAGAATATTCAAAATTTATAATACTTCGGATATTCAATGAAAGATTAAATTTATTCAATTTGCTGGAGCATTTTGAGTTCCTATATCCGTATCCTTCCTGATTTCTTTTTTTATTCTGTCTGAAACTTCCTCCTCACCTTCTTCGCCAGATTTTCCAACAATATTTGATTCATCATCACTATATTCATTTTCTCCTTTACTATCAATTGATGACATTTCTATATTATTATAGAAAATCTATTTTTAACTTTTTAATTACTTCTTCTATAACTATTATAAGGAAATATTGAGAATATTCAGTGTAATGTAGTTTTAAATGGAAATATTATATAATTATAAGATGACATAATGTCTACTATGGAATATTCTATAGTATAATGGGATATTTATATCTCCTAGAAGAATTATACAAAAAACTACATCTTAAAATGAATTTATTGTCAAATATTATAGTCATACAATTTTGCTTTATTTCCTATATGTCTTCTTGAATAGTAAATCAAATATCGTAGCCTTTAGTTATTACAGACATAAAGTCCTAATTTTTCATTCAATAGAATATGAGTAAATTCCTAATATCTTCTAAAAACCTTGGCAAAACACTGGTCTTTTATCTCAATAAATATTATCTTCATTTTTCGAATCACTAGACCTGAAACCACCTATCTAACTTAATATATTTGAGAATTCTGATTCTACTTGATTAACATTTTATTTACTGTTCATCTCATATTAGTTTCTTAAATATTTAAGTTATTTATAATGAATTAGTTATTATTAGAAAGATGGATACTTTTGATTGTATAGCAACTAAGCTTGACATAAGAGAATATAGTAAACAAAAAGTACCTATAGAAATAAGAGAAAAGATCCTTGAAGCAGCTAGACTAACAGGGACAGGTCTTAACACTCAGCACTGGCGCTTTATAGTTGTAGAAGATAAAGATAATCTCAGTAAACTGGCAGAAGACAGTACAAGCGGAAAATGGGTGGCAACTGCAAATTTTGCAATAATAATTCTTACTAACCCAAAGTATAATTATCATATGATTGATGCAGGACGAGCACTGCAAAGTATGCAATTGGCAGCATGGAATTTTGGAGTAGGTTCAGGATTATTTACAGGTATACGAGAACAAAATTTTAGAAAAGACTTCAACATTCCCGAGCAGATGAATATTACCTTAGTAGTAGGTTTTGGATATCCAGCGAAAAATAATCTGACGGGCAAAAGAAAGAATCGCATACCTATTACTGAATTAGTTCATTATGAAATATATAGATAATCAAGAGATATGAAAATAAGAGTAATAATTACTGATATTATCCTCAATATCGTTCATAAAAACACCAAAAAGTTTTTCAAAATATTAGCCAATTACATGTATCAATTTTATAGATATCAAATAAAAACTTAAAATTGTTTGAATTGCTAGCACGTATTCAGCTATTAACTTTTACTTATAATTTGCTTTATTGTACTTTATCTACATTCCACAATATTTAGTTGGAGTATTTTTATAGAAATTTTTATATGTATCTTCTTCTATAGAGTCAAGAGAGTCGAAAAAATCAAATTGTCTAACTCAGTCGAAAACGAAGAAAGTCTACATTTATCGGTCAAAGAAGCATTTAATCGTGGTGTAGTAAGAGGGCAATCACAGTCAAATTTTTTCGAATTTTTTGACTTTATTGGTAATCCCTTTGATTCAAGTTTTTTAATAA
>DAIPKY010000240.1:0-2479 GCA_036769505.1 Nitrososphaeraceae archaeon | reverse complement strand
GTAATGGGATTTTCTAAAGTTAGAACGGTAGCAGTAGGTACAAATCCACCACTAGTGAGTGTGGCAAAAGCTAACGATATTGAATTTAGAAAATCTGTATGTCCAAGAATAAATAACAATAAAACAATAATTATTGCGTATATTACAAAAATAATACTGATAGTAGTAAGTAATTGTTTAAATCTTAATATTCCACTACTCATCAAGCTTTTCATTCCTGCTAGTTTTGTTTCTGGATAGTACAAAGCCATTACCAAATATACAAAACTTAATCCTCCAACCCATTCTGTAAAAGAACGATAAAATGAAAAACTATCAGGCAAATCTTCAGGGTGAGTTATTGTAGAAATACCAGTAGTTGTAAAACCTGATGTACTTTCCAAGAAAGAACTTGCAAAAAGAGAAAATGAATCAATTCCCTCCCAAAATGGATTGATATACATGTATGGTATAGTTCCAAATAGGCTCAATAATACAAAACTCAATACAACAACAATAGATGATTGTTTTAAATTAAGTGGGCTTTTTTCTCCTAATGTATTCATAATATATCCTGTTAAAGACATTCCTACAAATGCAAAGTAAATCCCAATTGAAGAGTGCAATTCTCCTAAAAAAGTACCTAGTAAGGCAGGTACAACCATTAATAATCCGGCAAATTGCAATATAATGGCTACATTTGCAAAAATTGGTTTGTAATGTTCTCGTATTACTTTTCTATAACCTCTAAAGGTTTTTTCAATAACTGCTATACGAATTACTTCTGCAAGATATTCCTGTGTTACTGTACCAAGTATTTCACCCTCCTGATTACTTGTACTATCAGTAACAGGCAGATGTTTTATTTTGCGAGCACGCATTAATTGAATAGCTTGTTTTACTGTAGATGAACTAGGCAGGGTTACTATTGGAGATGTCATTATGGATTTGAGAAATACTAAATCAGAATCTTCTCCTTTCATAACAACCTTTTCTAAAATATCACTATCTGTTACAATTCCAACATATTTTCCATTAGCTGTTACTAGAATAATTTCTACATTTTTAGGTTGCAATATTTTAACTGCTTCAGCAACAGAAGAATTCTCATCAGCAGTGACAAATTGAGTATGAATATACGATGACAGCGGACGTTCTAATGGTTCAACCATTAACATTCATCATTCTATGATTAATTATCCTGATTTCTTTTTCCAATTATAAAGATTTGTTTCATGAAAAATGTTGATAATAACGTCAAATATTGATATTTTTGTTTTAAGTGAAATGAAATTTGTAGGTAGTAGTAAACTAGTATCAATTTTAAGTAAGTATTATAAGTTTCTATACTATGACCTAAATTAAGATCATACGCGGTTGTTTCCTAGTCACTGAGATAAAATACCACTATGGTAAATTTTTTAGGATTGATAAAACTATAATAGAAAATCAATTTTTTTACCTTTTTATGACATTAATTGTACTAGTCAAGCAAGACTTAAATTATACTGATATTTAGTTATTATGTGACTCAACATCGTCCAACTGGAATTACTGTAATCTCTGTTCTTATGATAATTGGTGGAATAATACTTTTATTTACTGGAATTACTCCTTTATTTTTCGGTCCTTTAATTAGCATTGATTCTGATGGTTCAACTAATGCATTAGGATTTATTATTACAATAGGTGGTTTGACATTAGTGGGACTAGGGATAGCTAGTTTCATTGTTTCATGGGGTCTTTTAAAAGGAAAAGGATGGGCTCGTACAATTACACTCATAATCAGCATAATTGCAATAATATTTGCTATTATTTCTCTTGCAAGTAGTGGCGATTTAATTCATATTATTTCAATAATAATATATGGCATAATAATTTACTATATGTTTACAGATAAAGTAAAATTATTTTTTGGTAAGGTTAAAGAGCCAACTACCTAATTTATTTTTCAAAATTTTTAGAATACAATTATTTCAAGTTTAGTCTCTGAATATCCTTCTTTATAAGCGCCCATATTAAAATAGGAAAAATTATGCCAATTATCAGCATTACTTCCATTGTTAAAAAAATGAAAAAACCCAATACTATAATCCATACAATACATATCGTCTCTATCCAATCATAAGTGTTAATCAAGATATTATAGCTATTAAGTATAATATCTATTTAAATTAAATATTCGTTTTATCTGTAATTATTACAATATTAAAAGTGAAATAAAAAACTCATATGTGAAGAAATATCAAAATTTTTTACTTATTAGGTATATTCTAGTAAAATGTAGATAGATAGATCTTAGTTCAGTTTTATATTAGTTCTTATGAAGTATTACAAAAGTAATAATAGAATAATAGTACAATATGTAACTATAATATTTAAAGCCTATCCATAACAGATTATTCGATACTGTTATAAAAATCTTTGAAACATCAATAAAAGATTATGTTAAATTGTAGAGAAATATTTTGGATAGATATAAAGTTACCAAAATTTAAAT
>DAIPKY010000239.1:0-2495 GCA_036769505.1 Nitrososphaeraceae archaeon | reverse complement strand
CTTCTTTGAATTCACGTATTGCAGCATCCTTAGGAGATTCACCATTCTCAATATATCCAGAAGGAATTTCAAATTGAAATGAATCAACTAAATGTCGATAACTTTTAATTACTAAGATTCTGTCTACAGAAAGGAAAGGGACAACTGTCGAAAAGTTTTTTCTTTTGCCTCTAATGTATCTCTTTTTAAAACCATTAATATCTAATAAATCTTCATATAACTGGATGTATTCATTAGAATAAACCTTGCTTTCACAATCAAGAATTTTCCATCCCTTTGGTGCATTTTTTAGCATTTCTGAAGGATAATTTTTTTTATATTTTATTAATCTATCTGCTGCACGGTTTTTTAAGTACAAGATTTTGATTTATTGTTGATGTTAATAAATAATTTACTATGATTCTATCCGATGATATATCATCATTAATTTCCCGGTTATTGCTTTGAGATAGTTAATTGCAAAAGAATCTTTTAAATTGATATTTTGGTAAAAAGAATCATCGGAACAGTAAATATTTCTGCATTAGACATAGAATATATTTCCTTCTAGCATTAATTAAATTTCATTGTCTATAAGCTTTAAAATAAACAATATTTTTGGAAAATAAGTAGCTGTTATTATAAGAATTAGATAGAACACTACAAATACCTACTTATGTTATATACATTTTATGAATATAGAAAATTAAACTATCACCTTATTTCTAAATGATAAAATCTTACTTTATTAGACAATCCTTAAAACAGGATAATTTTAAACTAATTTTATTAAATTAGTCAACTACCTTAATTTTAAACTATTAATTTGAAAAAAACAATAACTCTAACAAATTATATATTTTCTAAAGCTATAGTATTTTATTCTTTAACTCCAAAACTTATTGCGTATATCTACAATTTCTTTTGTATTCTTAAAAATAAATTTTTTATTGACAAGATAATTTAGAACTGATGCAATAAATATTGCAATTATTATAACATAACCGTAATCAATGCCAGTCTTACCAAATCCATATACTATTGAAACTTGTATTATTACTCCAACAGAATTGAAAATAAAATATTTTAAATATTGTCTTAATACTATATCATATTTTATGTTTCTATCTTGAAAAGTCCAAACTTTATTTAACAGAAAATTAGAAGTTAAAGAAACAATAATTCCAAAAATACTTGATTGAATATGATCGAGATGAAAAGAGGTAAAAATGAAATAAGATACTAAATAGTTTATAACTAAGCCAATTCCTCCTACAATATAAAATTTTGAAAGTTCACCCTTATGATAATAAATTTTGTTAATCGTAATCCGAAAAGAGTTAACAAGAAAAGGTTTTTCTTTTACTTTTTTATAATTTTTCAATTAAAATATACCTTTTTTAATTTGGCATCATTTATACTTTTTCTAATATTTACTTATTTCCCCTCTTTTATAGAAATTCTATATTCACAAATATCCATTTAAACTATCTCTTAATTTTATATTTCGACATTCTGAAATTTTCAACTGTTTTTGATGTTTTTCAATTGCATTATCAAGTAATGCGCTTCATCTTTTGGATAAATTGTTGTTTACATACTCTTTAGGATAATAAGTAAATGCCGAAACAGCAGCTGCAACTCCAAGTATATGAACAAAATGGCTGAAACGTGAGTTTCTAGAGTTCTATCCACCGGGGGTTGCTTACCTTGTATTTCTAAATATTTTATAAAAAAAAAAAAATATTATAAAGTTTTAAAATAGCGGTGAATTTTAATAGTACTTTATAGTATTTATAATTAAATGTTGAAATTTTTATTGCAGAAAAAAAATAATTGTACGAGTTGTAAAGAAAAATTTAGAACATCAGAGGAACTGTTAAAACATGCAAAAGAAATTCATAAACAGATTATTCGAAAATGCAATAACTGTGGAAAACAGTTTTTAAATGAAAAAGACAGATTACATCACATGAAGGAAGAAAAACAGAGAGAGATTGATTATAGAAGGCACAAAAACCTGAAATAATATAATTATATAATTTTTATATTGTAAATAAATTAGCAAATGTTTAATGAAATAATAACAGTTTATAGTTGTATAAAAAAGTTATATTAGAATTATGGATACTTTCCCTGGTCTTATACATAATAATAAGTTTTTACTATATAGTCAAAAGTTAATACACTTAGCAAAGATAATATAATATATAGGGAAAAAATTTTTATTGAGGAAAATTTTTATCACCGCTTCAGAAAAGATAATCAACCAACTAGAAAAAAAATTTAGACACAACTTCGAAATAGAATTTGAATACTCTGATTCATTAGAAGGTCAAATCGAAGTAATAAAAAATAATACATGGGTCACAATTTGTCGCTTCTCTCTCGATGAAAGCTTTGATAATATTGTTACGATGTTTAATGTGAATTACGAGATTTACACTGCATCCAATAAAGTAAATACATAAACTTTATTTTGGGCAAATAAGCAATAGTTTGTATGCTTAAAACAC
>DAIPKY010000074.1:0-7515 GCA_036769505.1 Nitrososphaeraceae archaeon | reverse complement strand
GGGGATTTAAATTAGGATCGTCATAGTCTACTCCAGGTTCTCCTTGGTCCATAATACATATAACACAATATTCTATATTAAAGCTACTATATAATTTCATTTAATCCTTTATCCTTTCAAAATATTTAGAATTAAAAAAGTTCCCAATATTGTAAGTTTAGATATTTTCAAAATGTTATATTAAATATCAAAAAATATTATTTTATTAATCATTATATATTATTCGCAATAGGTATCATATCTTGCACATATTGGTTGATCTGTATTAAACAAATCTGTTATTATTCTTTTTTCACAATCTGAATTTTTACCGGGAAATTCATCAGAAGTAACACATGCAATAAACATATCTCCTGGTTCTATTGTTCCAACTTCGGTATCTCTACTAAAAGTAAATGGAATTGAAAGTCTATTACTGTTACTTTGTTTATCTCCTTTTTCTATCTCATTTTGTACATCAATTTGCTTAATTTGATATTCACCTTTTATCATTGCTACAACAAACATATCATTTATCTTTTTGTTATCATGTATAGGAACATCTATTCTCAATTTTATTTCCTTAGGATTTTCTTTTGTAATAAATTGACTACTACTACTTTTAGTTTTATAGATAATATTAGATTTACTAAATTTTTTAAGTGTATAGAATAATTTTTCTCTATCTTTATCAGTAGAAGTTAAACTAATATTTCCTTCATCACAATCATATAATGTAAGATTTGATTTTGTGTTGGTAGTAACAAATTTATCATTATCTATTAAATAGCCACAGACATAATATTCATCATCAAACTTTACTTGGGAAATATCATTACTTTTGTTAAATTTAAGATTAACAGTCAAAGAATTATCTTTTAGATTGATTTTATTTTTACTCTCTTTTAAATCGATATAAGTAGTATGTCCTTCACCATTAAGATAAGAGACCAACTTTAATTGATCATGATTTTTATAGTCTCACAATTAATCGATATACCTGTAGGGAGATTCCTTTTGAAAATTCTATTACGGCCTTTTGGATATATAGCTTAAATTCAACAAAGAATTAGATAACACGTCTGAAACCTAATTAAAATATGTAGGATTCTAAGCATCGGAATGCACTGAAACCACCAGCACCCACTTTTATATATCTCTGTATACCATCTATATAATAAAGTTATTGTAAATAAACAAGTACCAACAGATTTTATTTTATTTTATGCTTTAAGCTTTAACCATGTTGTTGTCCTATCGGAAATCTCAGTGTAGATTTTATCAATCTTATTATAGGAACATAAATTGATTGAGTATTACTACCAACACTATCTACAAAGTCAAAATCGCCTGTCATTTTATTTAATTCAACAAATTTTTTACTTGGTTTATCCTCAATAATATGATAATGTGAAACAATGCCTCCAACTATTCCAGTATGAATAAATAGTATTTCTTTTTTTTGATATGTTATATGATAAAGTAAAGGAGTTATAGTCATAAAGGACTGTGATGTATAAAGGATAACACTTAACAAATCTTTAAGATTTTCATATTGTAAATAAGTTGTAAACCATTCAGCCTGTGACATATTATAATAAATAATCCCAGTATATTTTATAGTTATGATCAGGCATTTCTATTCCTTGAATTTCTGGCATTCATTTATAAAGAATCATCGGATAATTAGAATTTTATTAATTTGTTATTGAAAATGGATTTAAATTTATTTATTATAATCTATCTTAAATGAGATTTTAATTTAGAATAATCCTTTCTAAATCTAATCCCATTCTTGCATTTCTTTATTTATTTTTTTTACTAAATCATCTATTGTTATTGGTTTTTTAATAATACAAGATGAATATTCTTTAACTATATGATGATCTACATCGTATGCGGATATAAAACATATTTTTATTTTTTTATCTTTTTCTCTGATTTTTTTATATAATTCAATACCATCCATTTCTGGTATTTTTATATCTAATAGTGCCAATTTGTAAAAACTTGATTTGAAATTAGCTAATGCTTTAATTGAACTTGTATATGCATCAACTGAAAAACCATTAGATTCTAATCCGAGACTAAAAGCCAAAGCTATATCGGCCTCATCGTCTACGAGCAAAATTTTTTTATTTTCGCTCATTATTTTATTATATTTAATATGTCATTCTTCTTTATTTATCTATAGTGTTATTTGATGACTTTATATCATTAATTAAGGGTAAAGTAAAATAAAATATCGCTCCGCTATTACCATTCTTATTATTATTATTATTATTTTCAGCCCAAATCTTTCCACCATGAGTTTCCACAATATTTTTTGATATATACAATCCTAGACCTAACCCTTCAAAAGATTTTGTAATAAACTTTGAAAATATTTTAGAGGATATTTCAGGATCTATTCCTGAACCTGTATCCTTTACAGTCACAAATGCAAAGGGGTTATTACTATTATTATCTTCTTTCTCAGTAGAAACAAATATTTCGCCTCCTTTGGTAAATTTAATAGCATTACTTATAAGGTTTGAGATTACACCGGCAATTCTTTCTTTATCAGCTTCTACTAATAAATCGTCTTTAGATGGATAAAAAAGTAGTTTGACATTGTGATTTTCCTTTACAATAATAGACTTATAATCCTTAATAATATTTAATACGGCTTCATTGAGGTCAAATATTTCTTTATTTAACGTTAATGTTCGACTTTCAATTTTAGCTACATCTAAAATGTCATTGGCAAGCCTTTGAAGTCGAAGGGAATTTCTATTTATCGCTGGTGTGAATTCTGTTTGTCTTTCAGGATATCTTTGCAATAGCTGCGAAAATGTTAGAATAGCCTGAATAGGTGTCTTTATCTCATGACTAGCAACATTGATAAATTCTTTTTGCATTTTATCATGAATTTTTAAATCTTCATTGACCTGTGCAATTTCTTCATTTGATAATGAAAGTTGTTTATTTGATTCTTGTAATTCTTTTGTTCTTTTTTTGACTTCATCATTAAGTACTATATTCCATTTTATTAGAAACATTATCAGAGTAGTGATTGCTGCAACTGTACCCACAATTAAAGTAAACATTTGTAATTTCTCTCCAAATAAGACATTGTTAATTTCTGAATAAATTATATCTGTAGGAGTGACTATCTCGATAAAATAGACTGGCTTTCCATCGATTAATACTGGGTAAGTGGTGGTGAATCTTTCACCAATTCCATAATCATAGGTAGCATTCCCTGGACGACCCTGTAATAGGTTTTGTGTAAGATTGGTTAAGATTGGATTATGGTGAACAAAAGTCTGTACTGTATCTTTAAAAAAGTTCTGTGCAAGTAGTGAGTTATTTGCACCGACGGCAAGTATTGTCCCTGCCTTGTCAAATACAACTAAAAATTGGGAATTAACATCATGAATATTTCCGTATAGAGAAAAAAATGGTTCAGTAGGTATTGTTACTCCTACAACTCCTATATATTTTCCACTATCACTATTTATTATTGGAACGGTTAATGCAATCCTAAAAGTACCGTCAATTCCTCTAAATCCATCAGAAAAAACTGGCTGTAATGTATCCCTTGTATCTTTTATATAATTCCTAAATGACATATCTATATTAACAAAACTTCTTTTTCCTTCAGACACTATATGAGTTGTCATTATGTTATCTTTATCAACTATAAACAACCCATCAATTTGGGTAATGCTATTAACTTGAGAAAATTTATCTTTAACAATTTGTAAAATTTTATCACCATATAATTCCCCTTGTTGAAAACGAGGAGAATCTGCTATTCCCTGGAGTAGAGAATTAATCAATTTCAGATCTGAGCTAATATGCTGGGAAATAATTTGTGTAGATTCTATCTGACGGTCTTTAAATTGCTTGAATATGCTTTCCTTTATATTGTGTTCTGTTATATTCTGTTGATAAAAAAATAAACCGAATGAAGAAATTATTATTGCTATTACAGCTATAATTCCTATTTCCTTTCTCTTTCTAGAAAATAAATCTCCATCATTTGTTATTTGATATTACGCCTCCACTAAATATTATTTACAGATACTATTTTAAATCCATTTTTTACTCTTTCCTAATCAACTTTGGCTATGTCATATCTCTCTGGTATGCGAATTTTTTTGTTGATAATATCATCTTTAAGAGATTTAAATTTAGTTTTTACTTCTTCAGGAACCTTATTCTCTAACGCATAAAATGGTGCGATATAGATAATCCCGTCACCGGATGCTTTCTTGTAAGGTTCCAATCCAGGTTTGAATATTTTTCCAGTAAAGTTACTATTTTGAATCATTTTAATAACTTGATCAAATGCTTTTCCTTCATCCAATACAAATGATGTTAGTACCGTATTTGGTGCGAGTTTATATTGATCAGAGATAGAACCGAATGCAAATATTTTTTTTTCTTTAGCAGCTTGTATAACTCCTGAGCCAGATGTATCTGCTACTTGTAATAAAAAGTCAGCACCTGAATTTATTTGAGAGATTGCAGCTTCTTTTCCTTTAGCTGGACTATCCCACTCATCTAAGTAATTTGATAATACTTTTGTATTTGGATTAATCTCTTTAGCTCCCTGCTTGTAGCCTTCAAAGATATTAATTAAATTAGGGTATGTTTCACCTCCAACAAATCCAATCACTCCCGTTTTTGACAACATTGCTGCAAGTGCACCCAAGAGATATGTGCCTTCATGTTGCATTGGAAAAATTGAGGCAACATTAGAAGAATTAACTAGTCCTGTGAAAATTACAAATTTTGTATCAGGATAATTGTTAGCCACTTTTATAGCAGGTTTGCCCCACTCAAATCCATGAGCAATAATCAATTCATAACCATTTTTTGCATATTTGGTTAATTTAGATTCTATATCTGGAATAGCAACATTTTCTTCAAAATCTATATGAAATCCATATTTGCTCTCTACTGCTCGTGCAGCATTATATCCAAAGGCTCCCCAACCAGCATCACTAAATAGTCCATCGGTTACAAACATAATTTTTAAATCTTTTATCTTCGAATTATTTAAATTAGATGTTAATTGGGTAGTTGTTGTGGTTGTTGTTATTGTTTTTTTTTCATTAATATCTTTATCCGAAAAAACATAGGAATATGAACTGAACGCTGAAACTCCAATAATTAATGCAATTCCAATTATAATAACAAAAGCATACGTTGATTTCTTTGTGAATATCATTTACGAGCGACGACTAATACAACATCGAGTAATAATAAAATTTCTATATTATTCCGTGACATCTTAGATACCCATCTGATCAACAATTACTGATAATGAGAATATTGTAGTATCAAATCAATTGTTATCTTCTAGAGATTATATAGAATATAAGAAACTGATAGTTATTTCCTAACATATTGGTCAAAAAATAAACTTTTTTTATTTTTCAAAATTAAGTTTAATATTTACTCACTCACTAACATCTTTTTATTATTAGATACTATTTGTTTATCTATTCGATGTTTAATCCAACATGATCTGCTTTAAATTTAAGTTTCCATACATAATGGCAATTTACCACTGTGCTTAATACGATATTCATCTAAGAGAAGTTTCTTTATTTTCTCAGATGATTCTGCTACAGTATAGCTAAATCGCGTCGACTTGTTTAAACAAGAATCTGATAGTGATTCTAATAATGATTTTCTTAAGTTATAACTACTTCCAATAATTAGAATTTTCATACTTGCATGCATTTTATAAACGCCTTCAGATTCTGGTATCTCAGTAATAGTGGCTTTATCAAAATTAAGCCAAGAAGACCACTTTAATGCCGCTAAACCATTATCATTAGTCATAATTTAAAATACCTTTTGTTGTTATATAATGCATTATGATGAAATAATCATTTTCACAATTTTTTTAACAAACTTAGCGAAGTGAAATTATGGCTTACTTAACCACTCCTCCAATAATTTGGAAAAAATGCATTTGACTTCAGCATAAATAAAAAATATAGTGTTGGATAAAATAAGAATAATAATACTAAAACCTTTACGCAAAATATCTAACTTTTGAAGTTCTATTATTAAAAGCAACGTAGACCTATTTTATGAGTAGTATAAATCTTTCATAATAATTTTTTTATCTTAAAAGTATGGCGATGAAAAGTAATTAAGAAAAATCTGAAAGTCTGCATTTAGACTTCTCAATTTGATATACTAAAAAAAAGTGTTATAATTTGTGGAGATTATCAAAGCAACTAATCAGAAATAACTAAATCTTAATATTTATTTTATATATTGGATAGATCAATGCGGGAGCTGGTAAGAGAGTTTACTCAGTGTAAAACTGAATTTCTCTATAAGAGTTATAATCACTTCCACTATTACCATGTTCTATAATTTTTACTTTATTGCTTTGTATATTCAAGTCTGATAGGTCGTTTTCTATTAGAGGCCCTTGCGGTCTATTTGCTTGGTTGATAAATTATTTTCTGTTATCTCAAACATATATGCTTAGTCCTAATGATAGCCGGTCAGTCCTACTTTAGTTATAGGATATAGACCATTGAATGTGAAGCAATCCATTGACCATCACCGTTTGCTGACCACCTCGTGGCAAAGTCACTATCTGTAGCTTTGGATGCTTCCTTACCAGACTTCTGTGCTAATGCTTTCACGGAAATTGGCGTTAGTTTGATAGAGGATGGTGGTAGGGGGGAGAAGTTGGATGTGATGGTCAATTACTAAATGAGTTGTTATATAATAATCCACTAGCTACAGCAGATACACCATTATTCATTACGTTCAGAATTTCAGAAGGAGATAATTGTTGATTCCAGACACCAACTTCATCTATACTACCAATAAATAAATCATCATCAACAATACGAGAATCAGAGCCTATTCTTAAAGGATGACTATTACCTTCAGGTAAACTTGATGTAGAGGTTGTGGCTGCCTCAACTCCATCTACATAGAGTTTTAGAGTAGAGGTACCATCATAGGTAACTACACCATGATGCCATTCTCCATTATTGTAGGTGTTTGGAGAGGTAGCAAATCTGTCTGAACCTTTAGATGTTTCGAATCCTCCTCTTAATGTTTTAGCAGATGTCATCCATAGTCCATAATTCATATTATTGCCGGATTTGTCAGTTCCAAGACCTCCTTTATTCACTATAAGCCCAGCATCACCAAAGTTAGTGGTTGTCTTAAACCAGGCAGCTACACTGAATTTTTCAAGTTTTAGCTCTTGCTCATCTGGTATAGTTACTACATCACCTGAATCATTAACATCAAGATATGGTTCATAGTGATATCCTGATGTTGGTGGTGGTGGTTGTTGTTGTTGGGATGGTGGGACTTCGGATTTGCTGATAGTGAACTGGTCCAATATTCCTCCTTCATTGCTGATAAATTTGCCTATAAGATTTGTTCCATTATTTTGGAAATTTATATTTAAATATCCAAATTCCCTTGATTGTTGATATACCATAAACGATTTTTGACTACTCAGTGAGTGAAAGTTTACTCCTCCTGTTCCTACAA
>DAIPKY010000238.1:0-2498 GCA_036769505.1 Nitrososphaeraceae archaeon | reverse complement strand
AGTAGTTAGAAGAAGAGCTATTTCTAATATTCAAACATTTATCATTGATGCAGAAATAATTAAAATGAAAGGAGGTGACCATATGACAATAAAGCTGAATAAACGGGCATTTGAGCATGCGAAACGACTAATAGAAAAAGGAAGCTATGTGTTTGATGAAAAAGATATGTGGAGCGAGCATAAACCGTCTGCACAAGAAGAGAACGAGTATATTAAAAAGTATAATTTTGATGAATATGGGAAGTGGTATTTGGGAGTAGATACAGATGAAAATGAAGATACCAAAGGACGATATAAATTCCCTTATAGCGATTTTGCCAAAGTACATCGCTGTGGGGTGCTGGCTGCAGAAAATAGGGCGGGACAATATAAGTATAATGACATTGAAACGGCAGCAGCACATTTACATGGCATGATTGATGCATCAAGAAACGACGTTTAGTACTAAGATTTAATATTTACAAATAGTAATATAATAATAGTGAGGAAAGGAGGATTTACCATTAGAAAAATAAAAAAGTTGAGTGAATAATTAATTGTTTATAATTAGTATTGTTTACTTTTTCTCATTACCCCCACCAGTAAATACATCTCCTATTTTTTCTCCAATTTCTGCTAAAGGATTTTCTGAACTATTATTGGCGGATTGTTGTTGAGAGCCAGATCCTGCTTCATTACCTCCTTGTACTGATTGTTGCTGAATCGCTAAAACTTCTTTAATTGGAGATGCTATACTCTGCACCGAACCTTTTGCATCCCAGTGCACAAAGATGGTTTTTGGATTTTCTAAAATTGCATGGTTATGTATTGCTACTATTGTCCAATTAGTTTTCGATATGGTCTTCAATACTGGTTTTAATTCGGTTTGTAATAATGCAAATTCTCCCATTGCCATTACATTTTGGCTATTTGATGTAGGTGAAGATGAATCTCCCATTATTTCAACAAGAGAGTTTATTGCTAAAAATTTATTTAATACTGTTCCATTCTGGTCTGTTATTTCTGGAGAATTCCTCATAATAGATATATCACAGATTTCCTTATGCGGATTTAAAATTGGAAATGCATTTGAATCAATTTGCGAAGCAATAGATTTACAATCTAGAGATTCAGTTGATGGCGTTTGTTGATTATTTGTATCTTGACCGTATCCATCTTCTACCAAAGGAATGAAGGTAGTTACTGCCATCATTGATAATAGTAGTAATAATATTAAACTCATTGTTATTTTTATTGTGACAAGATATATAACAATATAATATAAAATTACTATTTACCTATATACTAAACAAAATAAAAAAAGTAAATGAGGAAGATTTAGAATAATCTGTCATTATTGAATTTTTCTTTCAATTTGTTTGGTATTTTATTTATCTATATAATAGTAAAATAAGAAATATAATTCTAATCATTAAAGATATCATTAAAGATATCAAAGAAAGATAGGTAAACTATTATATCTATACTATTAGATAAATTGTATCCAAGTTTTATAAACTATGTAACTACACTTAGACAATGAGCAATGATAATAGAGGATTAGCCTCTGCAGATGAAAAAACAAGAAAAAGAGTGGCAAGTGAAGGTGGAAAAGCACCACATGATGAAAGAGGGTTAGAAGCAGCAGATGAAGAAACAAGAAAAAGAGTAGCACGCGAAGGTGGAAAGGCATCTAGTGGTGGTGGCAGAGATAAAGAATAAGAATAGTAAAAAAATGATAATTGCCTAATTTAAGGAAAATAATTTCTATTTTTTTTAGAGTTCCTATTAATTTAGAATAATTTTTCAGAATATTTAATATCAAGAGAGAATTTTATTAGCATATCTATTCATCTTTCCCCATCTTCACATAACTTAAAATAATTATACATATTAAGAAATGATATACAACTAATACATTTAAGCCATTATCAAGTTGTTAATAGTTGATGATATGAATAGGGTGAATAACCTTCAATACTATTAGTTGATTGTAAGAACGGTTGAAACATTCAGACTTGTATGCTTGAGACTAATACTTACGAATATAAACCATTTAAATTAAGAAATTCTTATAATATCTATAAATAATTTGTTTTCTATCAATATATATGTTATTGCAAGATTCTAATGAAATAAAGTACAATTGTCAATGTGGAGAATCTTTTAGTTCACTTGAAGAATTAAATGAACATACTGATTTCATAATTCAACATTTTATTTAGTGATTTATTATGCCCTTATAATAATATAATATTTATACTCTTCCTAATAATACTATACAATAGACACTATAAGACTATAAATTGAGAGATGATATCTTTAGTTAATGTTGTATATTCATATTACTAATTATGGAAGTTAAAAATTAAGACGATTAAGAAGTAAAAATATTTTATAAAATTAAGCTTATTATATCGTACAAGTCTTGCTAGATTAACATCATTTATGCAATTATCTAGTCGGGAGTAATACCGATAGCGGTGCGAAAATAAACATATAATAAAGAATTAGTAGTA
>DAIPKY010000237.1:0-2501 GCA_036769505.1 Nitrososphaeraceae archaeon | reverse complement strand
CAGTACCCATTGCACCATCAAAAAGTAATACTCTTTTTTTCAGCGCCTCAAGAAAAGATTCGGTCATAGATATATATTGTAATAATTAGAAATTTTGATTTATATATCCTCGCATAAAATTTATTTAAAACACATAATATCACACAATAAAAAATAGTTTTTGTTATTTTTTTCATATTTCTCAAATACAACAACATAGATGTGTATTTGGGCGCGTCTGCGGGTGGGTATGTCTGTATGTATGCTTAAAAAGATAAATAAATAACGTGTGTCAAAAAGATTATTGAGACGGATCGTCGTCGTGCCAACTTATAAGAGAGAAATATGATTAATAAACTATTAGATTAAATTGAGATTGAGGGACCGCTATGATTTTTAACAATACTAAGACTAATACTAATACTAATGCTAATACTAATAATAATAATAATAATAATAATTCTAACAAGAATCTTGCCAAGATTGACCAACATATTTTTGATATCAATAATGTAATTAGGAAAATATGTAAAGAACAAATCCTAAAAACAATTGATGATCGAGGTGTTGACATCCTTACTGAAGGGGATATCAAATCTGTATACGATACTGCTATTATCTCAGTTATACACAAATTCATAACGATATCTAATGAATGTGAAAAAATCTATTTGCAAGAATGTTATCGAGCAGGACAAGAGGCAGGTAAGTTGAGGTAATATAATTATAAGGATGAGCCAACCAACCAAATGAGGTTCTTATTTAACAAGTCAAATAAGTAAGGTTTTATATTAGAACTTTACATATCATTTATGGAGAAGATTCGAACTAATGACTTATTTAGTTCCGAATTTGATTTGTTGCAACCAAGAACTTCCTCCAATCTATTCTTAACACAAAATAAAAATACAACAGATAAAGATGAGGAGAAGAAGAAGGAGAAGGAGAATGACATTCAATTCGATATTATGTTAGATACTATCTTATCCAACCTGAATCTTATTAAAAATCAAATAAAATTTTACTAAGTAATTTGATAATCTTTTTGTAGAGAATGTCGCTATTTGTAAATCCATCTCAAAATTTAAAAAATGCTATTAACTGGTTTAATGATTTAAGGAAAGAAGAACAAGTATCAATTTTAACAAATCTGGAAGAAAATCCTGAAGATTTGACCAATGAACAAAATGAACAATTAACAATATTTGCATTAGAGATTGCCGGTGCAATACCTTATGGCCAAAACCCTATCATTACGAAATTTATTGAATTAGGATTACCACAGGTTCATGCGAGTTTAATTGTCAATGCAATTACTACCAAGTCAGTTTTACCAAAATTAGATGCCAAGAAACTCTTATCTTTAAATGATCAACAATATGAAAAGGCAATAGAAAGTGTAATTGTAAAACTTTTCATTGAAAATAATCCAATTAATAAAATACAGGAATATTCAGGCCTGGATAACCAAATTTTAGCAGCCTCTTTAAGATTTATCCGTGATAATATTTTATTCTTATATCTACGTGGAGAAATGGCGATAGATAATTTAAGAAAGGTATTACATGACCAATTAAATTTTCCAGAGAATAGAATTCATATACTTGTCAATATTTTAGAACAAAATAAAGAAACAATTTGGAGAAACTTTGTGTTTAGAAATACCCAAGAAACGTATTTCAAAATGCAAGTTTTGGAACGAAACCAAATAGAATTAATTAGCCAAATTCAACAGCTAATTCAGTTATTAAAAGGGAATAAAGAAGGGTCCGGTCAAGAACAAAGGCCTGCTCATATTGCATAAACAACAACAACAATCAAAAAATTTATTAATTATCTTTATCTTTGAAAGAGATAGTAGTATTGTAAACATTGATTGCTTCTTTGCTTGCTTGCATGTAACATAGCTAGGCTATAACAATTAATTCTATTACTAATATGGCTTTTTAACTATCTCAACAATAATAATAATAATAATAATAATAATAATTTATGTAAAATTATTAAATAGTATGTATCATAGTGATCAATACAGCCAAGAGGCAAACTAGAGCTGAATTCTCATAGCCCTCTATTGTTGTGATATGTGCTCCTTAGATGGCTATGGCTTTTACTTTTAACAATTATAATTTTGCATTCTATAAATAATAAAAAAGAAGAATATATATTCTATTCAAAGATCATGGCTAAATATAATTTTTTTTATTGATTGATATATTTCATTCATTAAGATCAATTATAAAATAGAGAGAAGATGTATTACACAATATTCTATTTTATATTAATCTGATAATATTAGAATGAATTTTCAAGTTTAGATTGCATCTTTATCACAAAATGGATAAACATATACATTTGCTTTTTCTTCATTGTTAATTTTGATAGAATAGGCTAATAAACCATCATCTAACTCACTGCCATCTAAACCAGTTCCTTTAATACCAAGAGTACAATATTGTAATAAATAATGATCTTTATTATCAAAGTCTAGAAATTCTTTTCCAGGATAAGGCTCCAAAGTA
>DAIPKY010000236.1:0-2502 GCA_036769505.1 Nitrososphaeraceae archaeon | reverse complement strand
TTATCATAATCTATTTAGTCTATATGTTTTTTTAGCGATTTAGTTTTATCTTTGACCGATTCGGTAATCGATTCCAACATACCCTTATCATCATCTTTTACTTCATCGGTTTCAAGTTCGTCATATGAAATGTTTAATCTTAATTCAGCACCATTGTAGCTTTCTATGGATGATTTTGGAACCTTGTAAATGTGTTGACGCATTGCACCATCCTCGATTATTATATTTTTTTCATCATTTCCAATTATATTTCCACATGATTTATTGTCTTTAGTTCTGACTCCTTTTCTATCTCTAACTAATTCAGTCCAGTTAATTGAGGTTGACATAATAAACCTTATATTTTGTAATATATAGGCATTTCAATCATAACTATTAAGATAAATTAAAGTGACGAGATTTTTTTGTTGTACTGAAGATATTTCATATTCGGAATCTTAAGTGTTTCAAATATGGGAAAATATGTGATATACAACCCAATCTTGTAGATATAGTTAAACTGATATTTCTCTCTTTAAGAATTATTATATTTATACTGATTATTTTGGCTTTTGATTTGAATGGAATAGGATTAAATAAAATTCTCGATATTGTTATATGAGTATAAATTGCCTTTTCCAAATTATGATGATATTGTAAATAAAGAAAAAATTAAAAATTTAAAAAATTAATATCGACGAAGTTAACAAAATCGCTAATAAAAATTAGTTATATTAAATAATAATATATTTTTTTTCTTCATATTCCTTTCATAGTTATCTTACATGTCTATTCTTTCAATTTGTATCCTTATCAAAATATTTTGTATTTTTTATTTTTTAAACAGAGTACTTTCAATTTTGGTAGATCATTTTTATTTATTGGAAAATTATTGGTTTTATTGGATATTAAGAAAATTTAGCTATTCCCATTTTTTATTAAGATATGCTTTACAACAATTATCTGAACAAAATGATATGATAACCATGACTGAGCTAGAATATTTTACTCCTTCAACAAGATTATTAAACTCCTTCTTACATGAGATACAATTCGAATACATTTGAAATATTTATACATGTTACATTATAAATTCATTGTTTCCTGAAAAAGCATTTTCTGAAAATTTATTATTAGGCGTATTACATTTATTTTAATAGATAATATAACTATTTATAATCTAATTCTTTGTTGCACCATCACGGTAATATCATACAAGATCGTGATAGGAACAAATTACCAAAATAGATTCTTTATATGATAGGAAATTCATTTTTTAATCCAAATTAACGAAAATTGTAGTTGTGCAAAGTACAATCTAACATGATAATACATACGTCTCTAAATGGACTATTATATGCTTAATGTATTTAAATTTAAGACTCATATTAATTTAGATTGTTATTGTTAATTATCATCAATAAATTGCATAATCTAGTTTTAACTTACCATATAAAAATCTACTAGCATGCCATTCAACAGTTTAAGTCTATTTCAGATATCTTAGTTGCATATAAAGGATAATGATAATAATATATTATAGGTTGAACTTTCTAGAATTCAGGATATTTTTATAATGGCAAAACTTCAAGTATACAAAAGAAATTCTAAATTTATGGATTTAGTCGACTTAGTAGGGGAAATTAGCAGTGGGGGTCTAATTGAAGGCTTGCAAAAATATTATAATCCACCGCTTGAAAAGGAAGCTAAAAGTATAGTAGCTGGTCCTAGTTTTCTGCAGTTCTTAAATAAATCATTTCAAATTCAAATATCATCTGGTGATATAATCAATTTAGAAAGTGCAAGTCACAGCAAATATTATATGCTTTCTTTATCTGGAACATGGGATGAAATCATAAAATTACAATGATTTATCTTGTATTATAAAATAATTACCATTTAATAGTAAATTAATTTATTGTATTATCAAAACGGGTTTACTAATGTGATTCATTATTTTTCTCACATCACTAAATAAGGAGCTAAACCACGAATCTATATGAGAAGTTAACATAACGACCAAGTCATAGTTATTATTATCAATTTCCTTTACTATTTCATCAACTACACTACCAGTCAGAAATTTATAAGAAACTTTATTTTTACATCCTGCTTCTTGGCATTTCTTTATTTTTTCTTCCATAGCATCTATTACATCTCCTTTTATATGTCTATGAAAGTCATTATTATCAATTTTTGATGATTCATGAGAACCTTCCACTGTAACATCTCCAAATTTTTCAACGTCTTTTAGTATACGTAGTATATACAATTCTGCACCTGTTAAATTAGATAAAGCGACAGCATAATTAAGGGCTATATTTGATATATCTTTTCCATCGTCAGTAACCAGTATTTTCTTAAAAGAAGGGATGGTATCTTTGGAAATTTGATGACCTTCTATATCTGATATACTACTTCCATCAGGTATAATTTCTTTGCCATCGGAAGTTGGAATATATTTATCACTACTCATAATATAATGTTTGATTACAAATATATAACTTAGTTTGATAAGAGGCT